>CAYRVS010000052.1:0-6236 GCA_964427725.1 uncultured Planctomycetaceae bacterium
GGATGAAGGCGTGGTACTTGATCCGTTCGGCGACGGCCCCCGAGACGATCGTCGCCGCGGTCCCGGCGAACACCAGTTGGAAAAAGAACTTGGCCCACAGGGGAACGGTCGCCCATCCGATGGAACTGTATTCCCCTTTATAGCCCAGCGTGGCCTGCATCGGGCTGTTGTCTTCCGCCTGGACCATCCAACTCCCGGAGTTCCCGACCCATTTCCCATCGCCGGTTCCGAACATCAGATCCCAGCCGATGAGCCAGAAGCCGAGGGAGCAGACGGCGAAGACGACGAAGTTCTTCGAGAGGATGTTGACGCAGTTCTTGGCCCGGCAGAAGCCCGATTCGACGCAGCCGAACCCGAGGTTCATGAAGAAGACCAGCATCCCGCAGACCAGCACCCAGACGGTGTCGAGACCGACGGCAAGCTTCGTGAACGAGGCCTGCAGCTCTTCGACGGTCGGAGGAGCGGCGGGGGCGGCCTCGGCGGGTGGCGTTTCCGCAGGCGCGGCTTCCGCGGCGGCGGGTTCGGGGGTGGTGACGGCGGCGGGTTCCGCCGCGGGGTCTTGAGACCATCCCGTCAATGGGGCACCGCCGACCAGCAGTACCGCCATGACCAGGGACGTGAGCGCGAACGTCTTGGACATAGAGCAGCATTCCTTCATGAGGGAGAACAAGTCACAGGGTCGCGGAATCGGCCACGCGCCGATTCGTGAACGCCTACCTTTCGTTGAACAACCGCCACCCGATCGTTTTGGCGACCGGGTGGCGTGGGTGGGCTGGGTGGGCTGGCAGAGTCGACTCCTGACGAGCCGACGACTCGGCTGGAGACTCGACGACCGGTTACGCGACGTCCTTGCCGTAGCAGGGCATGCCGTGTTCGTGGATATCGAGCCCTTCGATTTCTTCCTGCTTCGACACGCGGAGCAGGCCGATGACCTTCAGGATTCCGAAGACGATCAGCATGCTGACGAACGAGAACATGGCGATCGCGAACGAGCCGGTGAGTTGGGTCACCAGATTCTTGCCGTCGCCGAAGATCCCGGTGGCGATGCCGCCCCACAGACCGCAGACGCCGTGGACCGGGAAGGCTCCGACCGGATCATCAATCTTCAGCTTGTCGAGCAGGATGATCGCCGCCATCACCAGAATGCCGGCGGCGGCCCCGATGATCAGCGATTCGTCGTTGGTCACGCAGTCGCAGTTCGCGGTGATCCCGACGAGCCCGCCGAGGATGCCGTTGAGGCACATCGTGAGGTCGGGTTTGCCGAAGACGACCCAGCTCGCGAACATCGCGACCACGCCCCCGGCACAACCGGCGAGAGTTGTGGTCATGGCGATGCGGCAGAAGGCCGCGGTGTTGCCATACCCCGAGAAGGCCAACTGGCTGCCGGGGTTAAACCCGTACCAACCGACAAGGAGAATGAAGACCCCGAGGGTGGCGTAGGCGATGTTGTGACCGGGAATCGGCACCGAGCGACCGTCCGGGGTGTACCGGCCGATGCGGGGGCCGAGCAGCATCGCTCCGGCCAAGCCCGCAAAACCTCCGCAGGCATGGACGATGATCGACCCGGCGAAGTCGTGGAAGCCCATCGCGCCCAGCCAGCCGCCCCCCCACTTCCAGAATCCGCCGATCGGGTAGACCAGCCCCGTAATCACGCAGGTGTAGATGAGGTAGCCGACAAACTTGAGCCGACCGGCGACGGCCCCCGAGACGATCGTCGCGGCGGTGGCACAGAACGCGGCCTGGAACAGGAAGTCGGCGGCGGGGTGGAGTGTTCGGAGTGTGCCGGCGGCGGTGCTGAAGCCGGCCTTGATGTCATCCGGCGATTTGTCGCTGAAGAAGGTCGGCTGGGCGTAGCCGAAGTACTTCCCGGCGAACGCGGCTCCCGGATACATCAACGCGTAACCGACCGCGTAAAACAGAATCACCCCGATGCAGAAGTCGATCGTGTTCTTGAACAGAATGTTGATGGCGTTCTTGCCGGAGTTGAGCCCGGTTTCGACGAGGGCGAACCCGGCCTGCATGAAGATCACGAGGACCGCGCAGACGACCAGAATGATGTTGTCGATGGCGAACGACAGCAGCATGGTGTCGGGAATGTCGTAGGTCGGCGCTTCTTCGGCGGGGGCGGCTTCCGCGGGAGCAGCCTCGGCCGGGGCGGCTTCGGCGGCCGCTTCCGTGGGGGCAGCGGCATCCTGGGCCAAAATCGGCCCGCAACTCGCAAGAGCCAGGAACCCGGCGAGCCATGTCGTCAGAGCCCATCGGCCGCATGGCAGACTCAAGCAGATACTCATCGATGATCACCCCGATTTCCGAGTCCCGCGGTGGGACCGAGACCCTCAAACAGATCCAAAGTCGCGCGGCCCACGCGGACCACTGACAGGACCAACCTGACTCCCGCGGCGCATCGGTTGACAGGGAACAGCCCAGGCGGAGGGCACCATGCCCTCGACGTGAGCGAAAAACGCAACTGGCATGCCTGCGAGGATTGCCAGCCTGAAAATTCATCTCTAACTCATTTCAAGAGTTGAAGTTACAGGCGAGAAAAATGTCGTTCCACGAGCCCGGACGGCAGCCTAAGAAAACGACATGCCACATTTCTGGGCGTCGCAGCCAGAGGGGTCAGCACTCTTCAGTCACAGCTTGTCGACCCGACTCTTCCGATTGCAACGATCGGGAGTCTTGAGGTGAATATGGCGAAAATGGCGTTTGTAGGAATTTTACTCATGCCCGGTGACTCAACGATTTGCCCACCGTCTGCCTAACTCTCGCGCCATGGCGCCTTTCGCCATGTGCCAGACACAGTCTGACGCTTCTCCGCAGCTAGGGAGGGTTTTCCTCTTGAGCGGACACCCTGAAAGTCTGTTCCCGAGTCCTTGCGGCCTCCGTCGTGTGAGTTACGATAAGGAGACAACACCCGCCATCTCGGTTGGCAGACGATAGACCACTCCGCTTGAGGTGCGGATGGGACGGATCGTCCGGCGTTGTCTTTCCTAATCAGATCCCCTTTGGTCCCTCGGTTCCTCCGGGCAACGGAATCGCGGCGCCCCGCCTGCGCACGAGGTCGTCGAGCGTTCCCCATGCCGTTGTCGAACCTTCAAGGTCTGGAAGCCTTCCTGCTCGAGCAGCGGCTCGTCGACTCCGCCCAATGGCAGGAATGCCGGCGGCTGAGAGGGACCGCGCTGACCTACGAGGAGGCGATTCGACTCTTGGAACAACAGGGGGCCCTCACCGGTTATCAGGCCCAGAAACTCCTTAAGCGGGAGACCGATGGGCTGCGCGTGGGACGGTATAAGCTGCAGTATCGCAACGCCTCCGGCAGCTTCGCGCGGGTCTTTCGCGGGTGCTCGGTCGAGGATGGCCAGACGGTCGCCATCAAAATCTTGCGGCAACGCTACGCCACCGACCCCCGCGCGGTGATGCTGTTCCGGCGCGAAGGGGAACTCGGCAAGCGGCTCAAGCACAAGAACATCGTCCCGATTTACGAAGTCGGTTCCGACGGCGACCAGCACTATTTCACGATGGAGTTCGTGGAGGGGGGGAACTTCCGGGACTTCATCAAGATCCGCAAGAAATTCGCGGTGCCTGAGGCGACGCAGTATGTGCTCGACATGGCGGAAGGGTTGGAATACGCCCTGAGCCTGGGGCTGACCCATCGCGATCTGAAGCTGTCGAACGTATTGCTCAGCGCGCAGGGGGTCGCCAAGCTGGTCGACTTCGGCCTTGCGGGCCAAGACGCGTCCCTCGCGGCGATGGAGGAAGAAGTTGATCGGGCGATCGAGTATGCGACGCTGGAACGGGGCTCCGGTGCGCCGGACAACGATCCGCGGAGCGATCTCTACTTTCTGGGGGCGATCTACTACGAATTGCTGACCGGAGTGCCCCCCTACCCTTCCACTCGGAACCGCGAGGAACGACGGCTCTTTTCCCGCTATCGCGACATCCGCGAAATCCGCTCGGTCGACCCGAGCCTGCCGGCGGCGGTGATCGACATCGTGGAAGGGTTAATGCGGATCGAGCCGCGCGAACGGTATCAAACACCGACGGAAGTCGTCGGCGCGCTGCGATCCGCACTGGGACAACAGGGAACCGCGGTCGCCGCGCCGGCGAAGCCCAGTACCCCCACGTTGCCGACGGTGATCTGCGTGGAACATCGGCACAAACAGCAGGACGCGCTGCGGGACTACTTCACGAAGCACGGCTATCGCGTGCTGGTCTTGTCCGACCCAATCCGGGCGCTCAACCGGATCGATGCCGAGCCGATCGCGGGGCTGGTGCTGATCGGCGACGCCTTAGGGGACGAGGTCGGCAATGTCTACCAGGCGGCGGCGACCCGAACCAAACGTCGCGGGACCGCCGTGGTGTTGGCGCTCTCCTCGAAACGCGCCGAACTGGCTCAGGGCTTGCCGAGCTACGACCATACGCGGGTCCTCACGGAAGGGGTCACGCTGCGCAGCATCCGCGAGACGATCGCGACGCTGTCGGCGGATGGGAAGTGACGACATCTTCAGACGTCTTCAGGGGGACGTTCACGGGGTTTGCTCGGCGAGTGACAAGCGAATTCCGGGAGCCGCGCCTCGGGGAGACGTCAATTCCAGCTCGCCGTCGGCCGTGAGGCGCGCCAGGTAGTAACAGTAGTGCTCTTTGGAGAAGACGAGGTCCCTGCCGGTGACCGGGGGGGCGTCGGGACGCGCGGTATAGATGCCGCTGAAATCGATCGGCTCAGGAAACAGGGGTTTCACGCCGACATGAAACACGCGCGTCCGGTCGGGCTGGTCGAGCGACTTCAATTCCCCCTGCAAAGACCAGGTTTGAGCCCCTTCCTGAAAGCCGGAGTTGGGGTCGGCGAACAGCGTCAGTTGCAGGCGTTCCGGGGGAGCCTGATCGAGGAAGCGGCCGGTCAACACCGTGCCGGGGCGCAAGATCGAACGATAGGGGCCCCACTCCACGTCGGTGAGCTTGGGCGTCAACCGCGATTGCGTCCGACTGATCGGGATGGCGAAGAGCACCATCGCCGCGATGCTGACGACGACGCCCAGCCCCACCACGGGAACCACGCCGTAATCCCCCCAGCCCGCCGGTTCGCCGGATGCCCCCCCGGATCGTGGTCCCGCAATGAGGTTTCTTGACTGCAGGAGGATTTCCAGAGGGATCCACAAGAGGGCCCCCAAGAGAGCCCGACCGATCAAGCTCATCAGATAAGCAAACCATGGAGGCGCGTTGTAGCTGACTTCTGAACCCGGGTGACGACGGGCGTATTGTTCGGCCTGTTCGCGGTCACGGAACGTTTCCAGGAACGTCGTCTCGGTCGTTCCCCTGCGCGGATCACTCACCTTGATCACCACGGAGTAACTAGGCTCGCCGTAGCTTTTGCCGAACGATGGCACCAAACCACGGTACGCCCGCCAGCCGCCCCAGACCGCGCCGGCCAGATGGGTGATTCCCAAGAGTGCCTCGAGATTCATCACCATGCGGGCCGCGAAATCGGTGGTCGCCCAATAATTGAGATAGGGGACCAATTGGCGCAGCAGCACCACCAGGAGCCCCGCAAGCGCGATTCCCAAATACAGGGCCGATCGGCGTCGTGGGTCCCAACCCGAGGGGTTCGCAGTGCGAGGGGTACCTGTCGTCATGATGAACCGGACTCCCGTGGTGTCGATCGATGTTTGGTGAAGTGGCCTTCCGACAGTTCGTCAGGGCCCGCGCCATCACCAGAGGCCGCCGCTGACCCGGCGCCCCCCTATCGGCGAATCATTCAAAATGTCGGAGTCTGTCCGTGCAAGCCTCAAGGCGGTGCTGGAGGCTCTCGCCTTGGTGATCGGAAGGGAGGTCGCTCCGCGGCATCAACGCGCCGCGATCCACGGACGGGAAGTGACGTCGCGCGACTGACAGCCGATGGTACTTCGTGGAGGACTCGGCTGGGCGCGCCGCGGCAGCCGCCACGCCGTGCTCTCGCATCGACCCCGCCACCATCCCGGTCATGTGCGCCGCTCGCGAGGCGCGTTCTCCATGGGCTATACTCCTTCGAGAATACTCCCCGAGACGAGGGTTCGATGCTCCCCCCGTATGAAGCGCTGGTGCGGCAGTTGCGGCAGGCGTTTCCGCAGCCGGTCTCCGATCGGGTCCACGACGCCTACTTCGTCTTCTCGTTCCTGCGGGCGCTCGATCAGCTGGATGCGATGAAATCGGTGACGCCGGTCCTTGGTGGGCCGGTCACGCTCGATTACGACGCGGCGCGG
>CAYRVS010000052.1:6246-14464 GCA_964427725.1 uncultured Planctomycetaceae bacterium
TCGGCTGCATGACGAACCCGCATCGCTGGAACAGGTGACCGAGCAACTCGTCGAGCATCTGGAGGGGATGTTCATCTGGGGGCATCCGCGGGCGCAGAGCAACGTCGTCCCGTTTCCCAGCATCCCCAGCGTGATCGGCAGCCTGCTCCCCGCGATCTACAACCCGAACTTGGTGAGCGAGGAATCGTCACGGCAGATCGCGGTGGCGGAGGTCGAGGTCTCGGCGATGACCGCGGCGCTGTTGGGCTACGACCCCGCCACCGCCGCCGGGCTCTTCACGTTCGGCGGGACGGGGACGCTGCTGTATGGCGTGAAGCTGGGGATCGAGAAGGCGTGCCCCGGGTATGGGCAAACGGGGCGGAACGAGCCGTCATTCGTCCTCTGTTCGGAACGGGCCCATTACGCCTGCCTCGCCGTCGCGAACTGGCTGGGGATCGGCCAGCGGAACGTGGTCCAGATCCCCTGCGGACCCGACAACGACATGCGGGTCTGTCTGCTCGAGACCCAGGCGCGACAGCTCCTCGCCGACGGCGGCCGCATCGCCGCGATCGTCGCCACGATGGGGACGACCGATCACTTCGGGATCGATGACCTCGCGGCGATCATCGAGGTCCGCGATCGGTTGGTCGACGAGTTCCACCTCGACTACGTCCCGCAGGTTCACGCCGACGCGGTGATCGGCTGGGCGTGGAGCGTCTTCAACGATTACGACCTGGGGGCGAACCCGCTCGGCTTTCGGCATCGGACGGTGCGGGCGCTCGCGGGGGCCCGCCGGCGGATCGAACATCTGGGCCGGGCCGATTCGATCGGGATCGATTTCCACAAGACAGGGTTTACGCCGTACGTCAGCAGTTTGTTCCTCGCCAAGGAACGGCAAGACCTGGAGCTGATCTGTCGCAAGCCGAGCGATACGCCGTATCTGTTCCACGATGGTCACTATCATCCGGGACGCTACACGCTGGAGACGACCCGCAGCGGCGCGGGACCAATGGCGGCGCTGGCCAATCTGCGACTGTTCGGCAAGCAGGGACTCCGCGCGCTGTTGGGGCATCTCGTCAGCACGGCGGAGTCGCTACGGGAACGGCTGGAGGGGCAGTCGTGGGCGACGGTCGTCAACCGCGGGAATTTCGGCCCGGTGACGTTGTTTCGGGTCTACCCCGACGACGTCGACACCTTCACGATCCGCGAACGGGAAGAGCTCGATCCCCGCGCGCGGGACGAGTTGCTGGCCCATAACGAGTACAACCGCCGCATCTTCCAGGTGGTGCAGCAAGAGGCGCTTCATGGGCGCGGAGTGGTCCTGTCGCTGACCGATTGCTACCGCGAGAGCGCCGACGGGACGCCGATGGTCGCCCTGAAGTCGTACATCCTGAGTCCGTTCTCGGGGGAGGATTACGTCGACGCGGTGATCGAGTCCTTGGCGGCGGCGCGGGGACAGCTGACGAGCGGCGTGTAGAGAGGCGTCCGCAATCCCAACAATGAAGAGGAAATTCCGAAATCCCAAATCCGAAGGAAAGCCGAAATCCCAAGGGGAAAACGAGTTGGATTCGGCCCGTTTTCCGGATTTCGTGCTTGGGAGTTCCTTCGGATTTCGGGCTTCGGATTTCGGATTTGGCCCACGAATATCAGGCCCCTCATGAACCGCGCCATGTGATCGTGGGCTGTCGATCGTGGTGGGGGTTGGCTACCATGTTTCCGAAATCACCGTCTCGTGTCTGAAGGAGTCCTGCGTGTTCGGAGGCGCGGCCTCGGAACTCTTGATCATTCTGGGGCTGATTCTCCTGAACGGCTTTTTCGCCGCGGCGGAGATCGCCATTCTGACGGCTCGTCGCGGCCGCCTGCAGCAGTTGGCCGACGCCGGCGACGGGGCCGCGCGCGTCGCGTTGGAGCTGGGCCGCGACTCGGATCGGTTTCTCCCCACCGTGCAGGTGGGGATCACGCTGGTGGGAACGCTGGCGGCGGTGTTTGGCGGGGCCCGCGTGGCGGAGACGTTCGCCGCGGTGATCGCGAAGTCGCGGTGGCTATGGCTTGCCGAGCACAGTGAATCGATCGCGCTCACGACCGTCGTCCTGGGGATCGCGTTCTGTTCGCTAATCCTGGGCGAGTTGGTCCCCAAACGGGTCGCGCTGCAGAACGCCGAGATCTTCGCCCGCGTCGTCGCCTATCCGATGCGGCTGCTGCAGCAACTGACGCGGCCGGCGATTTGGGTGCTGCAAGGGGCGACGTGGCTGGCGCTCAAACTGTTGGGCATGAAGTCCCACAACGGTCCCGGAGTCTCGGTCGAGGACATCGAGCATTTGATCGAGGCCGGCGGCGAGTCGGGCGTCCTCGAAGAGCACGAACATCGCATGGCGATGGAGGCGTTGCGGCTGGGCGATCGAACCGTCACCGAAATCCTGCGGCCGCGGATCGACATCGATGCGTTGGACCTGGATACACCCAGCGACGAGGTCGTCGGCGCGATGGCGATGTCGGGCTTTTCGCGCGTCCCCGTGTGTGAAGGGAACGTCGACCATATCGTCGGCTTCGTCTACATCAAGGACGTCTTCCTGCAGCAGTATCTGAACCGACCGATCGACCTGCGGCGGATCATGCGGCCGGCGCTTTTTGTGCCCAAAACGCTGACGATCAGCCGGTTGTTGGAGCAGTTTCGGAATCAGCGGACGCAGCTTGCCATCGTGTTGGACGAGTACGGCGGGACGCAGGGGATGGTGACGCTGGAGGACGTGCTTGAGGTGCTCGTCGGAGACATTCACGACGAGCATCGACAGGATAAGGCGCAACACCTCGTCCGCCGCGAGGATGGGAGCTGGCTGGTCGATGCGTCGGTCAACCTGCATGAATTGGACGAGACGCTCGAGCTGACGCGACGGGATCCGGCGCCGCGGGGGGTGGGGACGGCGGCGGGGCTGGTCCTCGCGCTGCTGAAGCGGCCGCCCAAGCTCGCGGATGTCGTGGAATGGTCGGGCTGTTTGCTCGAAGTCGTCGACATGGATGGGCCGCGGATCGACCGGCTGCTGGTGACGCCGCGACAAGAGGGTCCGCGGGACTCCGAAGCCGGTGGCGCGGCCGATGGCGCGTGAACCGCGAAGCCACGAACCGCGGCGGGGCATGGCCGCATCCTTGGGGACCGGGGTCCTGGCGCTGCTGCTCGCGGGGTGGTTCTGGTGGCCGCTGGTCTGCGGCGGCGGTCTGGTGGGGGGCGACGTCTATTCGTACTCGCTGCCGCAGAAGGTGGTGCTGGCGGAGAGTCTCGCGCAGGGTGTGCTGCCGCTGTGGAACCCGTACGTCGGTTGGGGCTATCCGATCCTGGGGGAGAGCCAGACCGGCGCGGCCTATCCGCTGCATCTGGTTTGCTATGGACTGTTCGACGTCGGCACCGCGTGGAACGTCGTGCTGCTGACTCATTATGGCGTGGCGTTTCTCGCGGCGGCATGGGCCGCGCGGTGGCTGGGACTATCGACGTCCGCGGCGCTGTGGACGGCGCTGATCTATGTCTATGGCTGGTTCCCGGCGCGGGCGTTTCTCGATTGGGCGATACTGGGCGGGGTTTATCTCCCGGTGACGGTCGGCTGCACGCGGGCCTTTCTGGTGACGGGGCGGACGCGGTACCTCGTCGGGTTGAGTCTCGCCATCGCGCTGCAACTGCTGGGAGGCCATTTCCAACTTGGGTTCTACACCTGGTTGCTCCTTGCGGGGTTATGGCTCTGGCGGGGTGATTGGGGCTTTGCCGCGACAGATGCCCCGGAGACAAGAGTCAGGCTGGCAGACCGCACGACGTTGGTTTGGGGGCTCGTCGCGGGAAGTTTGGGAGTCGGCCTGGCGGCGGTCCAACTGTTGCCGACGTGGGAACTGAAGGGCCGCAGCCAACGGGCCGCCGTGGGTGGCGAGCACGACCCCGCGTATGGGCATATCCCGCCTTTGTACCTTACGCAGTTGGTCGCGCCGTGGTGGTGGTACGCCGATGCAGCGGGCCTCGATGAGACGTTGGGACGGTTCAAGGCGGGAGCGGTGTCGGCGGGGACGAATCGGGTGGAGGCCCATCTCTACTGTGGGTTGCTGCCGATCGTTGCCGCGCTGGGGACTATCGCGGTCGGGGCTTGGAACCGTCGCCCGCGTGCGGGAATCGCCGTTTGGAGTCTGATCCTGCTGGTCAGTCTGATCTACGTCACCGGTTGGCCGGTCGTATTCTTGCAGGGGCTCCCCGGGTTCGGGTTCTTTCGTGGTCCGGGCCGTGCGGGAATCGTGGCGACCTGGGCGATCGGACTGTTGGCGGGGACGGGACTCGATCAATTCCGACAGCGACTGCGGTCGCCGTGGCGCTCGCTGATCACGAACGGGGTCTGGCTGGTGACGTTGTACGACTTGGCGTATGTCCCCGAGGGGATCAGCTACGCCGTCGCGGTGAGTCGCCCGCCGATTCACGAACGGGCGCGGAGCGAACTGCGGTTGTTCCTCGCCGCCGAACCGGGACCGGTGCGGTTGTACGCTCCCGGCGCGAATACGCCGTCCATGCTGGGGGTCTCCGCGTGGCCGGTCTATTTGGGACTGGGGCCGCAGGAATACTTCGAGAGCTCGAACCCCTTTCCGGGCGGTCCGTCCGAAGACTTCCACGCCTACAGTCCCGAGCGCGTGGCGTGGTTGCGCGCGACGGGCGTGACCCACATCCTCAGTTTCGAGCCCCTCGCCGCGCGCGGTTGGCCGGTGACGCTTGCGTGGCAGGGGTTTGATCGCCTGTTGAATCCCGCGTGGGCCCGGTTTCAGGAGCCGCTCTATCTCTATCGATTGAATCTCGCTCCCGGTCGCGTCACTTGGGAGGATGGCACGACCGAGGGACTGACGGTCCGCGACTTGACGCCGAATCAAGTCGAAGTGCTTGTCGACTCCGCCGCGGGGGGCCGCGTGATCCTGAAGGATCTGGCGTATCCGGGGTGGCGGGTTCTGATCGATGGCCGACCCGCCGAGTCGCTGATCATCGAGGATCGCTTTCGCGGCGTCGAGGTGCCGCCCGGTCGGCATGACGTCGTTTGGTCCTACCGACCGGGTTCCGTATATTGGGGCGCCATGGTGAGTCTCCTCTCCATGGGGGGCGTGGGGCTGTTGGTGTGGCGACGCGGAATCGCTCCGTCGGTCGAGGCGATCTCGGCGCGACCAGAGAACCGTTCGGCCGGGCTCGTGTCCCGTTGAAATCACAAGTCGGCATGGTCCATCGGCGTGGACCATCAGATCAGCCGACCGTCGGGCCATCCTCCGGCCCGATACCAGAAAAGACCTCGCCGCGAGATGGATTGACCTCCAGGAGCCGTTTCCCATGAAGGGTGCCTTCATTCGTCAGACCGGAACCCCCGACGTCATCGAGTATGGCGAGCTCCCGGAGCCGACCCCCGGCCCCGGAGAAGTGCTGCTCGATGTGCGGGCGGTCTCGGTCAACCCGATCGATACGTACATCCGCAGCGGCGCGGTCGCGATGGCGGGGCAATTCCCGTACATCCTGGGCTGCGATGTCGCGGGGGTGGTCCGCGACGTCGGGGCGGGGGTGAAGCGGTTTCAGCTCGGTGACCGTGTCTGGGGAAGCAATCAAGGCCTGTTCGGTCGCCAAGGGACGTTCGCCGAGCGGATCGTGGTCGATGAGCGGTGGCTGTACGACACCCCCGGACCACAAAGCGACGCCGAAGCGGCCGCCGGCGCCCTTGTGGGTCTGACCGCCCATCTGGGGCTTCATCTGCATGCCCAAGTGAAGCCGGGCGAAGTCGTCTTCGTGAACGGCGGCGCGGGGGGCGTGGGGTCGGCGGTGATTCCGCTCGCGAAGGCCGCCGGGGCGCATGTCATCGCCACGGCGGGCCGGGCCGAGACGTTGGCGACCTGTCGTCAATTGGGAGCCGATTGCGTCGTCGATTACCGTCTGCCTGATCGAGATGACCAGATTCGAGCGTTCGCGTTGCCCCATGGCGGGATTCATCTGTGGTTCGAGACGCAGCGCGAGCCGACGCTCGATCGGACCGTCTCGCTGATGGCGCCGCGCGGGCGGATCGTGCTGATGGCGGGACGTCAGGCGCGGCCGGAGTTCCCGGTCGGTCCGTTCTACGTGAAGGATCTCCGGATGATCGGCTTCGCGATGTTCAACGCCAAGCCGGATGAGCAACGGGCCGCCGCCGAGGAGTTGAATCGGCTCGCCGGGGAAGGGCGTTGGCGACCGACGATCGGCGCGACGCTGCCGTTGTCCCAGGCCGCCGCCGCCCACAAGCTGCAGGAAGAGAACACGCTGGGGAAGGCGGGGACGCTGCTCGGCAAGATCGTGTTGACCCCGTAACCGATTGAGGCCCGTGATGGCGACCGGATCACCTGCCGAACCGATGCACGAAGAGGCCCGCGCCGACATCGGGATCGTCTGCGCGCTGCCCATGGAGCTCGCCGAGTTCCTCGGCCGTTGCGAACGGGTCCGCGGTTACACGGGGGAGGACTTCACGTTTCGCGGCGGAATCTACGACGGTATTCGGGTCGTCATCGCCGAGACCGGCACGGGGATGGCCCGTGCCCGCCGGGGGACCGCGGCGCTCATCGACGCCCATCAACCGCGGTGGGTCTTGTCGTGCGGCTATGCCGGGGGCTTGCAGCGCGGTCCGAAACGGGGCGACATCGTGGTTCCGCCCCGGATCCTCGCCCCCGATCAACCCGAGATTCACCTCGAATTCAAGATGCCCGCCGACCCCGCGAAAGGGCTGTATGTGGGGGGCTTGCTGACGGTCGACCAGATCGTGCGGAAAGCGGCCGACAAGCAGTCGCTGGGCGAAGCGCATCAGGCGGTCGCGGTCGATATGGAGACCTACGCGGTCGCCGCCGAGTGTCGGGCCCGGCAGCAGAAGTTCTTCGCCGTGCGGGTGCTGACCGATGACGCGGAGACCGACCTGCCGGAAGAGGTGCTGAGCCTGATGGGTTCGACGGGAGCGATGCGGATCGGCGCGATCGTCGGGGCGTTATGGAAGCGGCCGTCGAGCGCGCAGGACATGCTGCAACTACGGGATGACGCGCAAGTCGCGGCCAAGCGTCTTGCCGATTTTCTCGACGGGGTGATTCATCAGTTGCACGCGGCGGTGTGATGCGGACGACTGGGGAAGGCCTTCCCCGGGCATCGGGAAATCACTGAGCGCAGGCAAGTGCGGCGTAGGACGGGCGATCGGCGGTCGTTTGATGGCGATACGCCCGGGTGATGCGGCCATGCTCGATGACGCAGGCCCCGGCGAGCTGCAGGCCGTTTCCGACCATCTTGCCGATGCCGTGTCGGAACAGCGAGCCGCTGGAAAGGGCCCGGGCGATGACATACGGCCCGGCGATCTGGGTCAGCGTCCCCAGTGGCAATTCGCAAGCCCGATAGAGTCGCCGTTCCGGATCGGCGACGACCGCGACGTCGTGGAGCCCGAACGAATCGAGCAACTTGCGGCCGGTTGCCATCGATCCCATCTGCACCACCACGGGTTCGAGACCTTGTTGGCGGATCGTGGGAAGTTGCCGCCCCAGATCGGCGAGCATCTCGCGACAGAAGGTGCAGCCCGAATGCCGGACGAACATCAACAGCTGCGGGCGCTCGCGGGATCGCTCCAGCAGATTGTCGCCACGATCGGTCAGACCACGAGCGAGTTCCGCGTCCAACGGGCCGATCAGCGCGGCCAGCCGACGGGCATCATGTTCCCGCGCGGCATAGATCAGAATCGCGGTAAAGGGGAGCCACCACGCGACGTCATTCGAGAGAATCGTCAGCCCGGCGATCCAGGGAAACTCGCCATTCGAAGCGGCCCAGACGAAGCCGATCGGCCCGAAGAGTTTGCCCAACAGTCCCACCAGCACGATCGGCCAGTGAGTGACCGGATCGCGGGCGGCGAGGGCATACCCGACGCCATACACGCCGACGATCATCCCGATGCACTGGGCCAGCGAGGGATAATTGGGGGCTGGCATCCCCGCCAAGGCGAAGAGCTGCAGCGGAAACAAAATCGCCGCCAGCCCCCAGACGATGTTATACGCCGCCGCGACATACAGCAGGTTGGTCATCCAGCGCGGCGCGGGGGCGGAGGTGGACATCGTAAATCCCGGATCAGATTGCGTCGTGTGATTATACGCGGCGCGGCGATCCGTGAATCGGCGTGGTGCCAGCAGTTTCTGTCCTCAGGTCCCACAAAGAGCGGCGCGGCGTCAGCCCGCCGTGGGGTTGATCGCGTATGGC
>CAYRVS010000052.1:14474-21924 GCA_964427725.1 uncultured Planctomycetaceae bacterium
GCTTCGAGCCGCCGCGTGTCGCGGCGGTGTCTCGCGCACGGACGATCTCGTCAGGCTCCCGCCGTGACACACGGCGGCTCTGTCGGATGTTGCGGACTT
Organism: uncultured Planctomycetaceae bacterium; assembly: GCA_964427725.1. Taxonomy (GTDB): domain Bacteria; phylum Planctomycetota; class Planctomycetia; order Planctomycetales; family Planctomycetaceae; genus DSVQ01. Next base: position 14,574 of record CAYRVS010000052.1, read on the forward strand.
CGCCAGAGTGGTCCAACCGGATGCGGCGGCGGGGTCGTCCGTCAATGGATGGCGGGGCTACTCGGAAAGGGTCGGCTTCACGAGGAGTCGCGGGATGACGAGGCCTTGCCGGCTGCGGCGACCCGTGGTCACGGGCGCGGCAGCCGCTCGGTCGGTCACCGGGAGCGCGGCGAGGCTGGTTTCCTCGCGAGAGCGAGCCGGGGCGTTCACCGCGACGACGGGAGCTGCCGGCACGCGATTCGGGCGGAACGCCGCCAGCTTCGGCCAGGCGGCCGGCGCGCCGAGTTGGACGAACAAGTCGTCCGACTGGGCCCGGATCGTCGGTGCCGACCGGGCCGGGCGATTCGAGAGGACGAGCGCCTCCCCCTCCGGTGACGCGAGGTCGGGCGAGCCCGCGACGATCCAGCCGTCGAGATCGCGTTCGAGATCGTCGACATTCTCGTAGCCGTACGATTGCTTGAGGGCCGTGTTCCAGCCCGATTGCAGCGCCGTCGCCAGGAACCGCAGGTACTCGCGTTTGCTGCTTTGCTGAATCAGGAAATCGGCGAGCGAATACCCCTCGGCGTACAAGGTCAGCACCTGCTGCGTGTCGCTGGGGTAGTCGCGCATCGGCAGGAGCTTGCGCAGCGGAATCTTCTTGGTCGTGCGGAGCACCTGCTCGTGAATCCGTTTCAGCCGCATCCGTTCCGACTCATGCTCGATCAGGCTGGCGGCCCCTTCGTCGGCCCAGCGCGGCAGAGGCCGGCGGAAATGACTGGCGAAGATGGTGTGATTGATCTCATGGGGGAGAACCGAATCGAGGATCCGTTCCGGCGTCCCTTGAACATTCATCTTCCAGCCGTAGACCTCTCCCTGATCGAAGTTGAAGGAGGTCGCGCCGCCGGCGCCGTAATCGCCGACCTTGACGAAGATCGGGCAGCGCTGCCCCCAAGGGGGAAGTTCGCGGCCCAGCCATGTCTCAGCGAGTTCCCGCCGATAGACCTCGGCCGCTTCCGCGACCTGCTCGGCGTATTCCTGAGTGGGGGCGGTGACGACGAAGTTGGTCGACTGCACGTTCGCGGCGGGGACCGCCGTCGCGCACAGGATCAACAAGGCGTGCAAGGCATCCATGCGGCACGTTCGATGAGATGACGGGGCGCGGCCGACCGGCATCCATGCCGGGCGTCGCGAGAATCAGCAAAATCCGCACCATCGCGATAACCGTCACAATCGTGCGCCCCGAAAATGATCGCAACTGATTTCCCGATCATTGGTTAATGCGAGGCGCGGTCGACTGGAAGCCGCACGGTTCAAGCCACGATTTCTTGTAACTTTTACACTGGCAGGAACTTCAATCCCCTCTTGGTCGACCGCACGACGGCTACGCGCGGCAGGGACGGTCCGTTGCGATCGTCTGGTCTCTTGAGCCCGATGCATCCCGCTGACACAGGCCATCGCCGGTTGATCGCGACGGGTCCGCGTCGACCGGTTGGGTTCGAGTTCCCCGAAGCAGCACCCGATAGCAATCAGCGGTTCCGTCATGGTCCGGTGGCCCTGACGGGGAGTTTGTCGTCGCGTCCGCCCGGGATTCTTCCGGCTTGCGGACATCCCATGGGTGAGAGTTGGTCATCTCGGTTGGTCTGTGCGAGTTGCTGTCGAGTCAGGTGGCCCTTGAGTCCACCATATCCTGGTGGCGGATGAAGACGTCCGACCCCAGCCACCCTGACCCAGCCGCGACGGACGGTTCCACGATGACCCACTCACCCGACCATGGGGTTAATCGGGAGCCTGGTCCCTTGGCTCGTCCTCATTTGCTGGTGCAGCACATCGTCAAGCAGGCCGAGCAGCTCGCCGCGCTCCGCACGCAGCGAGACCCGCGGCCGACGTGGCTGGTGGAATTTGTCGAGTCGGCGGCGGCGGCCTTCGCGCCCCTCGCCGGGGTCGGCCGCGTCGGTTACGACTGCGAACCGACCGCGTCCGGCTGGGAGGCGCGCCTCTACATCGGGTCGACCGAGCTGGTCGGCGGCAAGCAGGACGGCCATTGGCGGGCCAACAGCTTTGAACTCGACGTCGGCGGCTTGACGCGGGCCTTCAGCCGAATTGACGAATTCCGCTGGAACGTCGCCGCGGGGGAAACCGCCGGCTCGTTCCTCACGCTCCGCGGGGCGATCGGCGATCAACCCTTGTGCGTGAAGGCCTACTCCCGCCCGCCGGAACACCTCGGCCCGGCGCTCCGCGAATACCACGACGGCCGCGTTCATCCGGTCGAATGATTGGCCCCGCCGCGCCTGTCGACCCCGCGGATCTGCCCCCGGCGACGCGCCGGGGGCTATGATGCGGTGGTCGCGGTCAACGTGTGACGGAGTCGTCGGCCATCGTTCGTGGTCGCGGGTCACGCAGGTGGGGAAGATGACATGGATCGTTTCCGAGGGCGAATTGGCCGGTCGCGTCACGTGCGTTGGTTGATGGGCGTAGGGCTCATCCTGTCGATGGGCGGATTGACAAGCTGCTCCGCGCAACCTCCCGACCCGGCGACTGAAGCGCTCCTTAAGCAGTTTCTCCTCGAATTCGTCCCGATCCAACCGGGGACGGACGGCTTCCCGGCGGAATTCACGTTCGGGAACGATACGGGTCCGCCCACTGAGCGCCCCGCGCGGACGATCAAACTCACCCGGCCCTTCGCCATCGCCAAGTACGAAATGCCGCAGAACCTCTATCAGGCGGTGATGGGGGCGAACCCCAGCCGTTGGAAGGGGCCGCGGAACTCGGTCGAGATGATCACCTACGCCGACGCCGAGGCCTTCTGCCGCAAGGCGACGGCGTTGTTGCGGGCCGCGAAACTGCTCGACGGCGATCTGGAGCTGCGACTGCCGACCGAGATCGAATGGGAGTATTGTTGCCGCGCGGGAACGACCACGCGGTATTCCTTCGGCGATGAGACCCGCCGGGCGGACGATCCCCCCAAGAAGCTGTCGATTCTGGACGAATACGCCTGGTACAACGGCAACGCGGCGGGGAACGACCCGCCGGTCGGCGCGCTCAAGCCGAACCCGTGGGGCCTGTACGACATGCACGGCTACCTGCGCGAATTCACGGCGTCGGCCTGGACCGAGGAATTGTCGGCGGTGACGGAACAACCGGTGACACAGCCGATCGGGTCGATCGTCGTCCGCGGCGGTTCCTGGAAGGACGCGGCCGAGCAACTGACGAGCAGCAGCCGGATGTCATGGGGTCCGAAGACTCCAGATGACGCCGTGGGGTTTCGCTGCGTCCGCGTGCAGGTGGGGCGGTGAGATGGTGTTCGGGATGAGTTGATTCCGCTTGGTTCAGCGACGCGCAGCCCTGTGGGCTCGGATCGCTGAGACAAGGACGTCAAGCCCAACGATCAACATGCCCAACATGCCCACAGTCCAGGTGGCCGGTTGACAATATTCCCTATTGGAATTAGAATGATCATGAACGCCAAGAAAGACACCCGATAAAGTCTCTGGGGGAATCATGCCTTGGCGGATCAGTGGATGCGACGATTACCTCAAGCGTGTCAAAGAGTTTGGAAAAAAATACCCGCATGAGATCCGGGCCGTGGCGCAGAACCTGCGTACACTCATGAATGCGTTGGACCTTGGCACGAAGCCCGAGCAACTGAAACTCCTCGGGTTTGTGCATGGGAATTACGACCTCGGCATCCTTTCTCTGGACGAGACCGGCCACGACAAGCCTTCCAAACCGAAGGCATTGCGTCTCTATGTCTACCCGTGCATCGAAGAGCAGGTCGTCTACGCGATGCTCTTGGGACAGAAAGATGGCCAGCAGGCGGATGTCAAACTCTGCAAGCACTTTGTCCAAAACAAGATCGAGAGTCTGAATGCCGCTAATTCCCAGGCGTCACGGGGCAAACCTCCGATCCCAAAACAACCATAGGTTGGCGGACGCTGGCGGAAAGCGATATCGCTCATCTTGAGATCAGATGAGACATCCCAAAACAACGATCGGTCGGTGGCCGCTGACAGGTCGAAGATCAAGAGACAGACACGGGGGTGCAGCATGGAATCCACAAAGCCGGTTAGTCCCGAGGAATTTCTGGATGCGATGTTTGATTCCGAGGAGGACAAGCATGCACTGAAGGACTTCCTGAAACAGCGTCACATCGTCGCCAAACTCGCGGCGATTCGCGTGGCAAAAGGGGTGACGCAGGCGAACATCGCGTCCCATCTGGATTGCGGCCAAAGCGCCGTCTCCAAGCTCGAATCCGGGATCGATGCGGACGTCACACTGGCTCATCTGCAAGCCTATGCCAAGGCCACCGGCTCCGAAGTGACCATCCTCATGTCGGAACGGGGGAAGACCCTCGCGGATCAGATCAAGCATCACGCCTTGAGCATCCACCAGACCTTTCTGAAACTGGTGGATTTGGCGCATCGTGACGATGACATTGCAAAAGGCGTGGCCAAGTTGCACATGGAGGCCTTCCAGAACATCAACCGGATGCTGGCGGAAACGGCGGAAAAGCTCCCTCGCTGTGAAGAGAATGGGCGTCCGTACATCGAGATCACGTCGAGTCAGGATGTCAAAGACCTCGATACCGACGCGTCTGAAAATTCCCCCCCACCTCCAAAGCGTACGGGCAAGCGACCCACCAGCCGGCCTCGCATGCAGACCTCGTAGACGATCTGCCGGTATGACGAGAGAACGCGTGACTCGACGAACTGCCATCCGCGCTCAATGGTCCTGATCAGGAGACATGGCCTGACAATCGCACGCTTTGCCGCCCCGGCCGCGTTCCGGTCGTCTACGGCGCCGCGACCGGCAGCCGATACTCCTGCTGCATGGCGTACAGCACCAGATTCGTCGCGAGTTTCACGGCGTCTTCCGGGAGATAGCCTTCGCAACTCAAGGTCGCCTGGCGCTCCAGCGCGCAACTGATGTCGTGCTTGCTGTAGAGGACCGCGAGGCGGCCGTCGAGTTCGACGGCTTCGATCAGGGGCTCGACATCGCGGACCGTGGTCGAGAGCGGGGCGGCCGGATTCGCCGTGTCGATGGTCCGGCGTTTGACGCGGCGGACATCGTGGCCGACCTGCTCGCCGAAGAGCTCGTGCGTCACCGGGACCGCCGAGAGGGGACTTTCGGGAACAAGTTGGGCCATCAGTTCGCGGAAGCTTTTGTCGAACGCCGCGGAACCGCAGCAGGCATCGGCGATCAGGACGCCGCCGCGCAGAAGGTGATCGCGCAGTTGCCGGCGTTCGTCCTCGGCGAAGCTGAACTTGGTCCGTCCGTGGAGATAGAGGACCGGGAACTGGAAGAGGCTGGGGTCATTGGCGAGCAGGTCCTTGACGTTGGTCGTCGCCGCGAGTCCCACCGTCTCGTTGACCGCGAGGAGCAGATTCCGCAGCGCCCGCGGCGCGGCGTTCCACTGCCCCGTATGCCGGAGCTGCGCGATCTGCAGCAGGCCGCGTTCGATCGCTTCGAGGGGTTGATCCGCGGCGAGCTTTTTGGGGGCGTCGAGCGACTTCGGCGGTTCACGTCCGGTCGCATACGCGGCGATGTTGACCCCGATCTGCATCGCGCGGATCACCTTCGCCTTAAACTGGGGATTACGCTTGGGTGGGTCGTGGCGTTGCCAGTAGCTCCACAGACAGCCGAGATCTTCGCGGGAGTAGATCACGGCGGTGCGACAACCGATGTCGACGCCATACAGCGGCACGCCGTCGGGATGGAGCAGATGCTCGCTGCGGTAGACGGGATGATCGGCGGCGAGGGGTCTCAGTTCGCCTTCGCCGGGGGGGAGGATTTCGGACAGGAGCGCCTTGAGGCTCGCTTCAAAGGTGACGTTGTCGCAGGTGGGGGTCGCCAGGATGAAGCCCCCTTGCAGCAGATATTCCTTCAACAAGGCTTTTTCGCGCGGGGGGAACTCGAGCGCGCCCGCCCCGGTGATGTAGAGGATCGGGGCTTGCAGTAAGGCGTCGACCCCCGTGGAGCCGAGCGCCTTGGCGAGGTCGACCTCCTGCGTGGTGAGCAGGGTCGGCCAGCGCGGCAGGCCGCTGATGTGCTCGGTGAGATTGCGGACGTCGCGCGGATGCTGGTTCCCCGCGTCGACCACCAGCTCCAGCGGTCGGACGGGATCGCGGGCCCCATGTTTCAACTTGCCGATGAGGACCGGCGAGAGCCCCTTGGAGAGAAACAGCAAGGCGAGCCCGGTCCCCACGACCGATTTGTTCTCGTAAGAGCCCGTGCCGCGCCAATCGCCGTTACGAAGCTGTTGCCTGAGCAGATAATCGGCCCCTTCGCGGTACCAGTCGTGCTCGCCGAAGAACCGCAGGCCGGTCAACCGGCCGGCCCGTTCGACGCCGTAGATCGAATAGAGGAGCCAGTTGCCGCTGTTGCGGTTCTGGGTCACCGAGAAGTTGTTGGTGAACCAGCGTTTGCCCCGTTCGAGGGCTTCGAGGGGCGGCTCGGGTTCGCAGCAGGGAGGGACCCCATCAGGCGTGACGCCGCGATCATCGCGCAGATGTTTTTGGATGATCGCGAGGCTGGCGATTCCGGCGACGGTCATACTGCCGGTGCTTTCGGATTCGCGCTGCGGGCTGTAGTCCCATCCGCCGTCGGCGTTCTGTTGACCTTCCCAATAAGACTTGGCCCGCTCCCAGACGCGGGGCTCGATGAAGATTCCCGCCTCGGCGGCTTCATGCAGCCCCAACACGGCGAATTGGGCGTTGCTGGGATCGGCGAGGGGGGATCCGGCGGAATAATGCCAGCCCCCCGCGAAGGGGCCCTGCCCGGTCTGCGCCCGTTCGAGGTACGCCGCCAGCGCCCCGAGTCGCGGGGCGTCGGAGACGACCGGATCCTTCGCCGCCGCAAGGGCCATGATCACCAACGAGACGTCATAGACCTGATCGGAATCGGCCTTACGGAGGTAGGCGAGGGCTTTGCGGACGTTCGGATCTTGCGAGGTGCGGCCGCAGTTGATCAGGGCCAGCGTCGTCAGGGCCGTGACGCCGACAACATGCGATGTGTCGCCCGCTTCGAGGTCATTGACCCACGAGCCGTCGGCCCGTTGCTGGGCGGTGAGAAATCGCACCCCCCGGTCAATCGACTTCAGGACCGCGGCGGCGGTGAGGTCGGGGCCTTGGGCCTCAGTCCAGGTCGGAACAATGCCCAAGGCGATGGCCATCAGGATCACGATCCAGCGTCCGCCGCAAACTCGACCCATCGAGACGTTCCTGACTGGCTGGCCCACCATCGCGGCTCCCTGCGACGAACTGGGTGAGCGGAACGGCGCTAGCCGCCGGTCATGTCCGATTGAATGGGCGGCTAGCGCCGCTCCGCTCACGACAGAAACCCGTCGCTAACTCCAGTCTACAACCGAAATTCTCGG
>CAYRVS010000052.1:21934-27111 GCA_964427725.1 uncultured Planctomycetaceae bacterium
CCCGCTTCCAACAGTTGCCATTGCGGCAGGCCCAAGCCCGCGATTTCCGCGGCGATTTCCGGTTCATGCCATGGCTTCATGTGGACAAAACAGATCATCGGCGACAGGGCGGGATTCAGCTCGCGAAGTTTCCGGCGCTCGGTCCCCACACGGGCCGGCGTGAGATGTTTGGCCTGCTCGACGAGCCAATCAAGCCGGTTGAGGAAACTCGTCTCCAGTAAGCTCGCCCGCAGCCGGGGATTCTCGGCGAGGACCCGCCAGATGCGGTCGGTCGGGCCGGTGTCGGAAACAAAGGCGCTGGCGACGTCGCCGTCATCCACGATATAGCCCAGCGTCGGCACAACGTGATCCAACGGTTCCGCGGTGACTTCGACCTCGGCGACCCGCACGGTCGCGCCGTCGAGCAGCAGATGGGGAACATAAAAGGGTTGTTCGGTCGCGGCGATGCGGGCCAGGTCGGGCCATAACCGGTCGTTCATCAAGTCGCCGGTCAAAATGCTCCACGTGATCGGGCTGCCGTAGACATGGGGCGGTTCGCCGCCGCTTTGGAACACGTTGTCGAGCCAGACGGGGAGCGAGGCGAGGTGATCGAGGTGCGGATGCGTCAGGAACAAATGCCGGACCTGCTGTTGCAACGACAACGAGGCCTGAAAGCCCAAGCTCCCCGCGTCGATGGCGACTTGGTCGTTGCTGAGGTAACTGAGGGCGAACTGCAGCGCCGGGCCGTCTCCCGCCACCGAGGGAAGCATTTGCACGCGCACAGTCCGGGCCCGCTGAACTCGATGGATGAACGGGAGAATTATGCCTCGGACGGTCCGTCCCACCAAGCCGAGTTCCTCGGGATGGTTGTGCCCTCGTGGGTGATGCTAATCAAGGCCACACCCGTACCGAGGAGCGGCGCGGGGTCAGCCCGCCGCCATGATGCATGATTCAGGAGCGGGGGGACTGACGTCCCCCCGCTCCTTGATCGATTGAGGATTCCGCGCGACGGGATTTCTCCCGCGATCGTCAATCCATCATCAGCCGGCAAACTCGCTTCGCACGGCGGGCTGACGCCGCGCCGCGCTTTGTCGGACATCGCCACCGTCGCCGTTTGCCCTTTCCCGGTGGGGCCCCGTACGATGGATTTGTTGGTGATGACGACGTTTGCCTCCTCGCGTAGTGGTTCCCGATGACTTCCGGCGCGACACCGCCTCCATCCGATTCCCAAGTCTCCGGCATCAGTCCCGATCTGACGGGGCGGACGCTCGGGGACTTTCAAATCATCCGCAAACTCGGCAAGGGGGGGATGGCCGAGGTCTACCTCGCCGAGCAACTCTCGCTGAAGCGGCAGGTCGCGCTGAAGGTGCTGCGGGCGGAGTTCGTCACGGACGCCACCTACGTCAAACGGTTCCGGCACGAAGCGACCGCCGCCGGGGCGCTCAACCACCCCAACATCGTGCAGGTCTATTCGATCGGCGAGCAGGAAGGGATTCACTTCATCGCGCAGGAATATGTCCGCGGGGGGAACCTGAAGGACTTCCTGCGCAAGAAGGGCCCCCTCGAGTGGAACCTCACCCTGTTTCTGATGAAGCAGGTGGCGGCCGCGATGCAGGTCGCGGGGACCAACGGCATCGTCCATCGCGACATCAAACCGGAAAACATCCTGCTCACCAAAAAGGGGGAGGCGAAAGTCGCCGACTTCGGCCTCGCGCAGCTCACGCAGCACGGGGAGCGGGTCACCATGACGCAGGTCGGAGTCACGATGGGGACGCCGCTGTATATGAGTCCCGAGCAGGTCGCGGGGAAGCCGCTCGATCATCGCAGCGACATCTATTCGTTCGGCGCGATGGCCTACCATATGCTCGCGGGCCGGCCGCCGTTTCAGGGCGAGACCGCGCTCGCCGTCGCCGTGCAGCACATGAACGAGAAGCCCGAGTTGCTGCGGAAGATTCGCCCCGATCTGCCGCAGCCGATCTGCGATCTCGTCCATAAGATGATGGCGAAGCGCAAGGAGGATCGGTACGACGACGCCCAGGCGCTGCTGAGCGACTTGAAGGCGTTGCAGAAGCAGCTTTCGGGGAAGGATGGCGGGCCGCCCGCCCCCTTGCCGGCGGCGCGGCGCGCGCTGCTGGCGCATCGCTGGAGTTCCGGCGGCCGGGACTCGATCTCGCGGAAACAACTGCTGGGGATGCTCCTCGGCGGGTTGCTGGTCGGCGGGGCGACGGCGGGGTTCGGCTGGACCCAGCGCGTCGGGGATCCCTTCCTCACGCCCCCCGCCCCCAGCCCTCCCGTGCCGCTCAAATCGAACATCGAAGCCCAGTACTTCCATGCGATGACCGCCGGCGACAACGAGGCGGCGTGGAAGGCGGTCGTCGACTTCCGCTCGATCGACGGCGGCCGCGACGAACTCCCCAGAAAGGTCGGCGAGCTGCGGCTCGCGCTGATCTACCTCCAACACGATCGCTGGGACGAGGCCGATCGCATCTTCAAGGCGTTTCAGCTCGCGGGGGTCTCCGACCCGTGGAAGAAGGCGCACGGCTTGGCGGGGATCGCGATCGTCCAATTGCTCCGCGGCGAGACCCAACTCGCCACGCTGACGCTGAAGGAGCTCGACCGGCTCAACCCCACGCTCGACACCAAGCTGAAACAGGCCCTCGACGATGCCCGGGAAACCTTGAAGAATCGCGAACGACCCGGTCCGCCCCCGGGCCCGCCCGGAGCGCCCCCTCCCCGGCCCTGATCCGCCGAGAACGCCCACCTCACGACACCGACCCCTTCGCGAAAGAGACTCCGATGCTGCTTCGACGGCTCGCCGGCCTGCTGCTTGGCACGCTTTGCGGATGCTTCCTGACCGATGACGCCACGCGACTTTTCGCCGCCGATTTCGAGCGGGTCACGATCGACGCCGAATTCCGCGCGGAAGGGGTCGCCGCCGCCGACTTCAACAACGACGGCCTGACCGACGTTGCGACCGGCGACTACTGGTACGCCGCCCCCAACTGGGACCGTCATCGGCTGCGGCAACCGCTCGATCGCATGGGACAACCGACCGAAGGCTACGACGGGTCGAAAGGTTACAGCAACTGCTTCGCCAGTTGGGCGCACGACATCGACGCCGACGGCTGGCGGGATCTGATCGTCATCGGTTATCCGGGGGCCCCGTTCTACTGGTACGAAAATCCCAAGGGGGCCACCGGGGACTGGAAACAGCACGAAATCTGGCATAGCGCCTGCAACGAATCGCCGCTGTTCACCGACCTCACCGGTGACGGCAAACCCGAACTGATTCTCGGGTCGCAACCCGAGCGGCAAATGGGGTACCTCGAAATCCCCGCGGTCGCCCAATGTCGTGACAAGTGGCGGTTCACTCCCATCAGCGAACCGGGCGAACCGAACGAGAACGGCACCTTCCTGTACTACCACGGGTTGGGGACCGGCGACCTCAACCGCGATGGCCGACTCGATGTCATCATCCCCCACGGCTGGTGGGAGGGGCCGAAAGTCCTGGGGCAGGGCCCATGGATGTTCCACCCCTTGCCGCTCCGTCCCGCCCCCGACGCCAAACCGGTTCTCGCCTCGAACATCTTCACGCTCGATCTCGACTTCGATGGCGACATGGACATTCTCCTCAGCTCGGCCCATGCCTACGGCGTCTGGTGGTTCGAGAATCCCGGGACCGAGGCCCCCTTCATTTATCACCTGATCGACGACAGTTTCTCGCAGACGCACGCCCTCGATCTGGTCGACCTGCACGGCGACGGGGTGCCGCACCTCGTCACCGGCAAACGCTATTTCGCCCACATGGGGCCCGACCCCGGCGAGTTCGATCCCGTCGTCATGCACACCTTCGAGATCCGTCGCGCCCCCGGCCAACCACCGACCTTCGTGAAGCATGAGATCGTCTCGGGGAAAGACACGGGCGTCGGCACGCAATTCCAAACGACCGACTTCAACCACGACGGCAAACTCGACATCGTCCTGTCGAACAAAAAGGGCGTGAACCTGCTGCTGCAGAGGTAGCGCGATCACCAAGAGCGGGGGGACGTCAGTCCCCCCGGTGATTCTGATCGTACGCGGTTCAGGATGTGGTCGATCGCCATCGGATCAGTTCGCCCGTCTGATCGGACATGCGTGGTTGTCACCGGGGGGACTGACGTCCCCTCGCTCGTTGGACGAGCACGGGTTACCTTCCCCGTGCGTATGACGGTCCTCACGGAAAGCCCTCGGATGTCCCGCCCACTCATTCAACTGCATGCCGACGACAACATCGCCGTCGCGGCCCGCGCCCTCGTCGCCGGGACGAACTGCCTCCTCGATTTCGGCGGCGCGGTCACCACCGCCGAAGCCATCGACATGGGGCACAAAGTCGCCATCCGACCCATCGAACCCGGCGGGCGGATTCGCAAGTTCGGCCAAACCATCGGCTATGCGAAAGCGGCGATCCCCCCGGGCGGCTGGGTCCATACCCACAATGTCGAGGCGGGCGAACTCAGCCTCGATTACGCCTTCTGCAGCGAAGTCCCCCCCGCGCCGACGCCGATCCTCGGCCGGACCTTCCAAGGCTACCGCCGGCCCGATGGCCGCGCTGCGACCCGCAACTACATCGGGATCATCAGCACCGTCAATTGCTCCGCGACGACCTCCAAATACGTCGCCCAACACTTCGATCGCTCAATCCTCGAAGCCTTCCCCCAGGTCGACGGCGTCGTCCCGTTGACCCACAAAGGGGGCTGCGCGATGCAGTATGGCGGGGCCGACCATCAGCAACTCGCCCGCACCCTCGCCGGCTTTGCCAAACATCCCAACATCGCCGCGTATGTCGTCATCGGCCTCGGCTGCGAAACGGCCCAAGCCTCGTTTCTGATGGAGAACGGCGGGCTGATTCAACTCCGCGGAACGGCCCCCACCGCCGCGAACCCCCTCGTCCTCAATATCCAGGATCAAGGGGGCGTCGCCAAAACCGTGGCCCGCGTCACCGCCGCCGTTCGCGAACTGCTCCCCGACGTCAACCGCGCCCAACGCGTCCCCATCCCCGTCTCCGAAATCATGCTCGGCCTCGAATGTGGCGGCAGCGACGGCAACAGCGGCGTCACCGCCAACCCCGCCCTCGGCTACTGCAGCGACCTCCTCGTCGCGCATGGCGGCACCGCTTGCCTCTCCGAAGTCCCCGAAATCTACGGCGGGGAACATCTCCT
>CAYRVS010000053.1:0-26590 GCA_964427725.1 uncultured Planctomycetaceae bacterium
CGTGACGATGGTCTGTCCCTCTTCGCGGGTCAGACGGATCCAGACTTCGCCCAGCCCCGCCTGCAGCAGGTGTCCCAGGAGACTCGGGCGGCGGCGACAGGTTTCGACGGCGGCGGCGACTTGGCCCTGCACGAGGGAGCGATGGACCTCTTCGGCCAAGCCGCGCGGCATGAGCGCGCCGCGGCGGATGGTGAGCCAATGCTCGACGATGAGGGCGACCATCGCGAGGCTGAGGGCGCAGATCACGTAGCCGATCGCGCCGCCGTCGTGAAAGAGTTGGCGGAGATCGACCTGCATGGGGGGCGGGTCCGCGGGTTCCTGCGCGGCGAGGGGGGCGGTCGTCAAGACGATACCGCCGACCAGTCCCAACACCCATCCGCGCATGCCGCCTCCTTGGAACGCCACGGTCCCCGGGAAGGCGACCGGGCGTCATTCAAACGATTCGCGGGGAAGTTGGGAAGAGCGGTTCGGGGGGGAGGAGGGTTGAGGGTCGAAGGTTGATGGTTGAGGGTCAGAGAAACGACCGGCTCACCGAAAGAGCGGCGCGGCGTCAGCCCGCCGTGTCTTGGAGCGTTGAGGCTCAAAGGGGAAGGGTTGAGGGTCAGACCGGCTTGATGGGAGTGGTCGAGACATGACCGGTCGTGCCATCGCGCCAGGCTTGGGCGGCGGCGACGCAGGTGACGACTTGTTCGCGGACGTAGTCCAAGAGCGCGTCGCCGTCCCCTTTGCCGAAGGCTTCGAGCCGTGCGCGATCGAGGGGTTCGCCGAAGACGACGCGGACCCGCCCGGGCCAGGGAATTGGGCGGCCCTTGGGGTAGGACTCGAACGCCCCGGCGATGCCGACGGGAATCACGGGAACCTCGGTGCGACGCAGCAAGGCGAGGAACCCGGGTTTGAATTCGCCGACGCGGCCATCGAGGGTGCGGGTCCCTTCCGGAAAGATGCCGACGTAGAACCCCGCGTCGATGCGACGGATCGCCTCGCGCAGGCTGGCGGTGCTGGCCGCTTCGCGGTTGATCGGCATCACGTAGGTGTTTTTCAGGATGTGGCCGATGATCGGGACGCCGAACAGATTGTCGCGGGCGAGGTAGCTGACGGGACGGGTGAGCGGCAGCCCGACGAGGAGCGGGTCGACGTAGCTTTGGTGGTTGATGAGGAGGAGGGCCCCGCCGGTCGGGGGAAGCCGTTCAAGCCCGCGCGCGCGGTACCCCAGCCAAACGCAGAAGACGTTCTGCAGGATGAACTGAAGGGTCCGCCAGTAAACGTTGCGCCGCAGCGGGTCGAGGGACATTTCGGGGTGTGATTCACGAGCGAATAGCAGAATCTGACGGAAACGGTACGACCTCGAACCGAGCGGCGTGGGCAGCTCGCCGGGTGGTGTGAACCATGCAGCGGCGCGGCGTCAGCCCGCCGTGGTTCGGCATGGTCGAAGGAGATGATCGGACAGCGAAAGAATCGGCTGCATTCCGCCCCTCAACCTTCGTCCGTCTACCCTTAACCCCCTGCGGCGCGGCGGGCTGACGCCGCGCCGCTCTCTCCAGGGAGAGGCGTCGTTCGCGCTACGCGCCGTAGCCCGCGAAGATTTTGTCCATTCGTTGCGAGACTTCCTCCAGGCGGGCGCGGTCGCCGCCGCGGACCTCGGCGGTGGCCCAACCCGAGAAGCCGATCGCCTTGAGCGCCGTCAGGACGGCGGGCCAATCGCAGCCGTCTTCGCCGTCGCCGATCTCCGCGCGGAAGCCCTTCCCGACCCCTTCCTCATTGGCGATCTTGCGGCTGTACTCCTTGATGTCGAGCTTGCCGATCCGTTTTGCCCCCAAAACCTGAATCCAATGCTCGGGCCAGCCGTAGCGGATCATGTTGCCGACATCGAAGTACGCCCCGACCCAGGGGGACTCGAACTCGTCGATGTAACGGGCGTATTCCAGCGGGCTGAGCAGGAAATTGTTCCAGACGTTCTCGAACAGGATGCGGATTTTGTACTCCGCCGCGAGGGGGAGCACTTTCCTGATCTCCGCCTGCGACCGCGTGTAGGCGTCGGCGTAGGAGACGTCCTTCTTCACGACGGCGGGGACCAACAGGACGGTGTCGCCGCCGTAGGCTTTGCAGTCGTGGAGCGCGGTCTTGAGGCCTTCGACGCCGGCGGCGCGGACCTCCGGGTTGGCGTCCGACAGCGGCTGGCCCCAGTGGACGTAATCGACCACGCCGTGGACGATGAGTCCGCTCGCCTGCTGCGCGGCCTTCACTTCGGCGTGATCGGCGGGGCGATCCATATCGATCCCCTCGAAGCCGATCTCCTTCAGCATCCGGAACTTTTCGGTGAGGGGGGCGTCCCCGCCGACCATGCTGAACTTCACCGCCTTGCGGAGCTTCAGCGGTGGCTCGGCCGCGATCGTCTGGGGCGTGTTGGTGGACGCGAATGCCATGGCGGTGGCGGCGAGCCCCAAGGTTTGCAGGCATTCACGACGGGTCATGTCGGCGGTCATGGTGAGTCGTCCTTAAGGGCTGCGGTGATTGGTGGAAGGGCTCGAGCATCGTTCGAGCGGCGGTTGGGGCGTTGAATGTGTTCGGGCGGGGATCGATCATCGTCGGGGTGAATCGTGGCACGAGCCGCGACGGATCACTTGGGCCGCTTCGCGAAGACCACTCCCGGTGCCAGTGGCACACGCTTGAGACTGCACCCGAAAAGGTCGTCGTCCGCGAGTTTTTCTCGCCGCGAACTTCTCATCGACGTTGCTGGATGGGTAGCATACATAATCAACTTCGTGCCCGCATCCCACCGCCTGTTTCAGGAACGTCCGCGTCATGGATCAGCCTGCCGTCAGCTCCCGTCGTGACTTTCTCAAGCACAGTTCGGTGACCACGCTCGCGGGGGCGGCCGCGCTCAATCTTACGCTGTCGTCCGGGGTCTACGCCGCCGGGGATGAGACGCTGAAGGTCGGGCTGGTCGGTTGCGGAGGCCGCGGGACCGGAGCGGCGAACCAAGCGCTCCATGCCGATCCGAGCGTGAAGCTGGTCGCGGTCGCCGACGTCTTTCGGCAGCAGATCGACTACAGCATCGAGAACCTGAAGTCGAATCCCGAGATCGCTGACAAGGTGCAGGTCGACGAGGATCACAAGTTCGTCGGGCTCGACGCCTACAAGTCGGTGATCGATGCGTGCGACGTCGTGCTGCTGACCTCGCCTCCGGGTTTCCGGCCGGTTCATCTGCGGGCGGCGGTCGAAGCGGGCAAGCACATCTTCACGGAAAAGCCGATGGCGACCGACGCCCCCGGCTGCCGCTCGGCGATGGAGTCGGTGAAGCTCGCGAAGGAGAAGAAGCTCGCGATCGTCGCCGGGTTCTGCTGGCGATACGACTATCCCCGCCGGGCCTTGTTCCAACGGGTGCACGAAGGGGCGATCGGCGAGGTCGTCGGCCTCTACGGGACCTATCTCACCAGCCCGGTGAAACCGATGCCCGCCCCCGAGACCCGCCCGGCAGGGATCACCGATCTCGAGTGGATGGTCCGCAACTGGTACAACTTCGTCTGGCTGTCGGGCGACGGCCTCGTCGAACAGGCGATTCACACCGTCGACTGGCTCGCGTGGGCGATGAAAGACGTCCCGCCCGCCGCCGCGACCGCCGTCGGTGGCCGGCAGATCCCCGCGCTGGGGGGGAACATCTGGGACCACATTGAGGTCAATTACCGCTGGGACAACGCCGCCGATACCCGCGGATTCCTCGCCCAGCGACAGATCAGCGGTTGTTACAACGACAACAGCCTGGTGGTGATGGGAACGCAGGGGAACGCCTATCTGGGGCCCCGTCGCGTCGGCATCTCGGGCGTCAATGAGTGGAAGTACGAAGGGGACCGGCCCGACATGTATCAGGTCGAGCACAACGAGCTCTTCGCGTCGATCCGCAAGGGGGAACCGCTCAACGACGGCGACCGGATGATGAGCAGCACGCTGATGGGGATCATGGGCCGCATGGCGGGCTACACCGGCCGCGAAGTGACGTGGGAGATGGCCCTCAACTCGAAAGAGGTGCTGGTTCCCGAGATCGTCGATTGGAACAGCGTCGTGACGGTCCCGCCGATCGCCCAACCGGGGATTACGCAGTTTGTGTGAGGGGTTATGATGGGTCGCGCTCCCCCGCGGGTCGCGGCTAAACCATGCGACATTCCCTCGACCATCAACCCTCAACCATCGACCCTCCGTGTCTCCCACCGTCGAATTGTTGGCTCCGGCGGGTGACGCGGCGTGTGTGCGGGCGGCGGTCGAGAACGGCGCGAACGCTGTCTACTTCGGTTTGAACTCCGGCTTCAACGCCCGGGCCCGCGCCACCAACCTGTCGCTCGAAGACCTGCCGGAGACGATGGCCGATCTTCATCGGCGCGGCGTGAAGGGGTACGTCACCCTCAACACCCTGGTCTTCTGCGACGAACTGCCGGAACTCGAACGGACGATTCGCGCGCTGACCCTGGCCGGGGTCGATGCCGTCCTGGTCCAGGACATCGGCCTCGCGCGGTTGATCCGCGCCCTCTCGCCCGATCTGCCGCTCCATGCCTCGACGCAGTTCACGCTGACAAGCAGCGAAGGGATCGCCGTCGCGGCGGAACTCGGCTTCGAGCGGGTCGTCCTCGCGCGGGAGTTGTCGCTGCGCGAGATTCGGAAGATTCATCGCCAGACCGGCATGGAGCTGGAGGCCTTCGTCCACGGAGCGCTCTGCGTCGCCTATTCCGGGCAATGCCTGACGAGCGAATCGCTCGGCGGACGGAGCGCGAATCGCGGGCAATGCGCGCAGGCGTGCCGGCTGCCGTACGACCTCGTCTGCGATGGTAAAGAGATCGACCTCGGCGATCAGAAGTATCTCCTCAGCCCGCAGGATCTGGCGGCGTACGACCTGACCCCCGACCTGATCGCCGCCGGCGTCTCGTCGTTCAAGATCGAAGGCCGCCTGAAAACCCCCGAGTACGTCGCCAACATCACCCGCCATTACCGGCAGGCGATCGATCGGACCACGCGCGGCGAACCGGTCGGCATCACCCCCGAACAAGTCCGCGAGATGGAACTGTCATTCTCGCGCGGCTTCTCCCCCGGCTGGCTCGAAGGCTGCGATCACAAACGGTTGGTGCCCGCGCTCAGTTCCGCCAAACGGGGCGTCTATCTCGGCGAGATTCGGCGGATCGTCGGCGAACGGGTCGACATCCAACTCGCAGGCCCCGTCCGCCGGGGAGATGGCGTCGTCTTTGAAGGGGATCGCGCCGCCGGGGAAGAGCAGGGAGGGCGAATCTACGGCGTCTATCGCAAAGGACTATGGCAAGAGGGGAGCGTCTCCTCGGGGGTGGTGACGCTCGACTTCGCGCGCGGGTCGCTCGATCCAAGCCGGCTCGCGGTCGGACAGGGCTTGTGGAAGACCGATGACCCCGAATTGACGGCCCGCTTGCGGTCGACCTTCACCGCCGCCGATCCGCTCCGCCGCGTGGAGCTCAATCTGACGGTGACGGCCGCCGTGGGAGCTCCGCTGATCATCACCGGGTCGCTGCCGAACGGGGTGAAGGCGACGGTCACTTCCGAGAGTCCTCTCGCCGCCGCGACGAAACATCCCCTGACGATCGAGTTCCTCCGCGAGCAACTCGATCGACTGGGGCACACGGTCTACCAACTGCGCGACGTCCAGGCGACGATCACCGCCGGACCGATGGTTCCGCTGAGTTTGCTCTCGAAACTGCGGCGCGACTTGATCGCGGAACTCGATCGCCGGGCGGGCCTGCCGCCGCAGCGCCGACTCGCCGACGAGGCCGTCCTGCCGGTCTTGCGCGCCGCGGCGCGTCCCGTACCACGGGTGGATTCGGGCTCCGCGCGGCTGCACGTCTTATGTCGCCACCTTGAACAAGTCCGGGCGGTCCTGGCGCACGAGGTCGCGTCGCTCACCGCCGATTTTCAGGACCTTCGCGAGTATCGCCAGGCGATCGCCATCGGCCGCGAGGCCGGCAAGTCGATTTGGCTCGCCCCGCCACGGATTCAGAAGCCCGACGAACGGGGCATCTTCTTCGTCCTCGCTCGCTATGCGCCCGACGGCATTCTCGCCCGCAATCTGGCGGGGCTGCGGTTCTATCAGCGACTGAACCGCCCGGTCGTCGCCGATTACTCCCTCAACGCGACCAACGACCTCACCGTGGAGTGGCTCCGCGAGCAAGGGGCAGAGCGCGTCACGGCGTCGTACGATCTCAACCGCGACCAGTTGGTGACCCTCGCCGAGCATTCGCCCCCCGGCGGGCTCGAGGTCGTCATCCACCAGCACATGCCGATGTTCCATATGGAGCACTGCGTCTTCTGCGCGGTCCTCTCTCCGGGCACGAACAAGACGAACTGCGGCCGCCCCTGTGATCGGCATACGGTCCAACTGCGGGACCGGGTGGGGATGGAGCACCCCCTGAAGGCCGACGTCGGCTGCCGCAACACCCTGTTCAACGCGGTCCCGCAAAGTGGCGCGGAGGTGGTCCCCGACCTCCTCGCGCGCGGCGTCCGTGACTTCCGCGTCGAGCTCCTCGACGACACCCCCGCCGAGATCGCCCGGCTGCTGCCGCTCTATCAGCGACTTCTCGATGGCGAAGTGACCGGCGAACACGTTTGGCGAACGCTCAAAGCGTCCAACCGCGTCGGCGTCACCCGCGGCACGCTGGAGGAACGCCGCAACCCGCTGGCGATTTTGTAGTTGGGCTCGGTAGGTTGGCAGACACCGAACGGCGGTCGCACATCTGTCGATAAGACCCGGCGATTTACGCCGCCTTCCGCTTCGACAACGTCTAGGTTCAGGCTGTCGTCGGCGTGACATGGAGTGTGTCACGCCGAGATCAGAGGATGCCACTGTTCGGTCATGAAGCATTCGTCGTGGTGGAGAGTTCTGGACGCGGCCGGATCAGCAGGACCAGGACGACGGAAAGGATCGCGACGGCGCTGAAGCCGCCGAAGATCAGGTCGAGGGGGACGTTGCGGTCGCGGAGCACGCCGAAGCCCAGGTCGCCCAGGCCGCCGCAACTGATGCTGACGAAGTTCATGATGCCGTACCCGGTGGCGCGGTATTCCGGCCGGGCGATCTGCGACAGGATCGGCATGTTGTTGCCGTCGAACAGGCCCCACCCCAGGCCGAACAGGACCAGGAACAGGACGGCGACCGTCAACGAACCGGCGTGCCCCACGCCGAAGATCGCGGGGACGATCAGGCTCATCCCGATCGCGCTGACGTAAATGCGGCCGCGGATCGTCCGCCGTATCCACAGATCGGCGAGCCAGCCCCCGCCGACCGCGCCGAGGATCGACGCCAGTTGCCACGGCAGCGTCGCCGAGACCCCCGCGAGCCCTTCGCCGATGTGGAAGCGATCCTTCAAAACGGCGGGCATCCAGTCGCGCACGATCCAGCCCGCGATCGCCGGCAGCGTGAAGTACAGAACCAACAGCAGAAACGCCGGGGTCTTGAGCAACCCGCCGTACGCCGCGACGATCGAGAGGTCCTGCCGGTCTTCGGGATGGGTCGGTCGAGGGACATCGCGCAACATCAGGACCAGCGGCAGCGCGTAAAGCATGCCGAACCAGCCGCATGAGGTGAACGTCAACCGCCAGCCGACGGCGGGATGTTCGGCGAGGTAGCCCCCGAAGCCCCCCGCGATCACGCCGCCGTAAATCGCCATCTGATGCAGGCCGATCGCCCGCGACCGCGTGCCGGCGACGTGATGATCGGCGATCAGCGCCAGCGCCGCGGGGATGTAGAACGCCTCGCTGAAGCCCATGCACGACCGCGCCCACAGCAACTCTTCGTAGCTGGTGATCCGCCCGGTCCACCACGTCACCGCCGACCAGACGAACAGACTCAGGCAGATGGTCCAGCGGCGGCTGAAGCGATCGGCGAGATACCCCCCGATCAGACTGAACGCCGCGTAGACCCATTTGAACTGCCCGAGCATCAGTCCCCACAACTTGTCGCGATTGGGAGCGTCGGCAAGCATCCGCGGCGGAGCGGCCGGGTCAGCGGCGGCCGCGGCGTTCGGATCGGGAATCGACTTCATCACCGATTCGCGCATCGCCGCCATCATCTGCCGGTCGAGGTAGTTCAGGAGCGCGACCGGCATCAACAGGACGACCAGCAGCCACGCCCCGGGCAGATTCGCGGAGGGGGCGGTGTTCGAGAGGTCGCGCATCAAGCCTGAACCGTGAGAGGAAGTCGGGCCGTCTGGGATTCGTCGGAAGACTCCGCCGCGATGGGGCCGTTATCGTACGGACGGCGCGTGGGGGTCGCCACTTCGCCCTGACACCCGCCGCAAGAGTTATGTGGGAAACTCGAGCGATGTTTGAAGTTCGATTCCAAGAATCGTATGGCGATCATCACCACGGTGTGCTGAAGACTGGCAACCTTGGCGACCGCGGTTCGCCAAGAGAACCATATCACTGACTGATTATCGGAGTGCGGCACCAGAGAATAGTGAGCCTACTCACGATCCATCTGAGGGAACTTGCTTCGAAATGAGTCTTTTTCCTTGCGGATATGCAACTCGCCACTCAGTCCCTCGTAGATTGGTTTGGGAAGTGGTTCGGCGGTTGCGGTACGGTACATGAGATCGACCGCCTCAGCGAGCTTCGCGGAGAAAAATAGATTGTCGAACCGTGCGCCATGCGATCCCATGGCGAAGCCTATTCTCGTGATGGAGATCCAGAACGAGTCGCAACTTGTCTGCATGCGGAGTAGCGCGATTCGCATCCCCGAGCCGCCCCAGCCTCCATTAAGTTCGGTTCCTAATGCGTAGCACAAGAGAAAATGAGGCAAGAAAACTGTGAGATAGTGCAACAGCTCTTGATTCGTCTCAGTATGGATAACACCCTTCAGCGGAGGAAAGCGTGAGATAAGCTCCGGTGACAGCTGATGTGTCGAAGGCGTGTTGTCATCCGTCAGCAGCTTGGTGATCAGCGTAATGCGTTCCAGAGCCCGTCCATTACGACCCAGGGTTGTAATGGGATCCCACCCTACCCCGTTTAGTGCATCCCATCCAACTCCGGTAAATTCCGGCCGCAGCGCATCCACCGGGTCATTTAAGTGATCCGACGGGTCGCGCCCTTGGATGTCATCCGCCGCGACCCCTCCGCTTCCACTGAAAGAGCACAGTTCATTCGCCATGGCGGTCGCGTAGATAGCGCCGGCAGTGCGCATGGCCACTCGGCGCGTACAGGGATGTATAGGGCTCATGATCACTTCATTCTATTGAGTTCCGGGTGTGTCGAACCAGTGTGGACTACGTAGGATATGTTCACTCGGGTGGCCCAAGTTGACCGGAGGTCTGCCTGGGCGGCGCAGCCGCAAGCGTCGTGTGCTGCAACTCTCGGCGAAGTTAGGTGACCAATCCCAAGTATCTTCTTACGCTCGCAACCGCATCGCGCGATGACAGGCATACGGGGCCTTTCGCGGGTTTCGCATACGGCGGCTGTCATGTGGTACTATCGGACCGTGATGCCCGCGTCGAGTCCCGCCTGAACACGCGGCCCTGTGAAATCGCCGCCCCGTCTTGCACTTTCGGCAGGCTCCCCCTATTTTGCGGCGACGCTTCTCGGCGGCCACGCTAGCGGTCCGGCCGTGTGTTCGTTCCGTTCTCTCGCAGAAAGTCTCAGAGTCGCCATGGCCGATCTGGTTCCTCCGCATGGCGGGTTGTCGCAACCCGTCGATCGTACCGTCCCCGCCGCCGACATCGCCGCGTTCAAGGCCGCCGCCGCCGAACTCCCGAAGGTTCCGGTTTCCGCCGCCGATCTCTCGTCGGTCTATCGGTTTGGCGACGGCACCCTCAGCCCCCTCACCGGCCCGATGAACAGCGAAAGCTACCATCGCGTCCTCGATGAAGCGGTCGTCCACTCGAACGGCAAGCCCTACGCCTGGACGATTCCCATCGCCTTCCCGATCACCGCCGACCTCGCGAAGACCCTCAAGCCGGGGATGAAGGTCGCCCTCGTCGGTCCCGACTCGGAAATCGTCGCGACCGTCGAACTGAACGACGTCTATGCCTGGCCGAAGCTAAAGTATCTGCAGAAGGTCTATCTGACCGACCGCATCGATCACCCCGGGGCCGCGATGGTCCTGCAGGGGGACGCCGACAAGTCGCATCTGATCGGCGGGGAAATCACCGTCCTGCCGCAGCCGAAGAACGCCAAGTTCGGCAAGTATGTCCTGCGGCCGACCGAGGTGCGGGCGCTGTTGGCCTCGCGGGGCGTGAATGCCGCCGTCGCCTTCCAGACCCGGAACCCGCTCCACCGGGCCCACGAATACGCCTTGGTCCATGGGCTGGAAACGCTGGTCCGCGAAGGGAAGAACGCGCTGGCGGTCCTCAATCCCCTCATCGGCGAAACCAAGGGGGACGACGTCAACGCCGAGATTCGCATGGAGACTTACGAGGCGCTGATCGATCAACGCCAACTCGGCGACGGCGACAGCGACCAATCGCTGTGGGGCCCCCGCAAGGAACAGGTCCCCGACCGCGTGGTCCTGCTCGGCCTCGACATCAAGATGTTCTACGGCGGCCCGAAGGAAGCGGTGATGCACGCCATCTACCGTCAGAACATGGGCTACAGCCACATCATCATCGGCCGCAAGCACGCCGACGCCCCGTACGCCAACGGCGAGAACATCTGGGGCGATTTCGACGCCCACCAGATCTTCGACAAGCTCGGCGGCGACCTGCAGATCAAGCCGTTGAAGGTCGGCTTCGCGGCCTACTACGACTCGGTCGGCCGCGTCGACCTGACCGAACGTCACCCGGGCGAAAAGCCGGTCTCGATCTCGGGCAAAGACATCCGCGCCACCCTGCAAAAGGGGGAACAGGTCGACCCGCGGATCATGCGCCCGAGCACGTCGCAGATCCTCGGCAAGGCCATGAAAACGGCGTAACAGTCCCGTCTTCGCCCCGGGCGGGTCCCCACAGATGCCATGAGGGCCATGCTGTCCCATGGCAAGGACGCCTTGCCATGGGACACGGGCATACCCGGCGAGATCGCTCACATAGACCGAGGAAAAGCAACCGCCGGCGGCGCCATCGGCCCGCGCATGCCCTTCTCGTGATGCGCGGAACCGCTGCCATGCAGGCTGGTGGAGCCGGCGGGGGGCCGAACGTCACGTCGTCTTCCGCGGGAATCTCACCACACACCCCGTCAAGTCGGTTCCGCGATCCCTTCGATGATCATCATCTCATCGCGCCGAGTGACCGGCCGTACCAGCAGCGACGCCACCACCGAAATCGTCAGCAGACTCGCGATCACCCCCAACGAAACGGCGATCGGAATCTTGTAGACATCGGTCAACAACATCTTCGTCCCGACGAACACCAGGATCGCCGACAGCCCGTAGTGCAGATAGCGGAAGCGATGCACCAACCCCGCGAGCGCGAAGTACAACGACCGTAGCCCGAGGATCGCGAAGACGTTCGATGTAAACACGATGTAGGCGTCCTGTGAGATCGCCAGAATCGCCGGAATGCTGTCGACCGCGAAGATCACATCGGTCGTCTCGACCAGGATCAGCACGACGAACAACGGCGTCGCCATCAGCCGCCCGGCGTCGCGGATGAAGAACTTGTCGCCGTGATACTCGTTCGCGACCGGCATCAGTTTGCGGAACAGCCAGGTCACGGGGTTCCCTTCGGGATCAATCTCTTGGTCTTTGGCCCACGCCATCTTGAGGCCACTCGCGATGAGCAGCGCCCCGAAGATGTAGATGACCGAATGGAAGTGTTTCAGCAGTTCGACCCCCGCGAAGATAAACGCCGCCCGCATCACCAGCGCCCCCAACACCCCCCAGAAAAGGAGTTTATGCTGGTAGGCCGCCGGAACCTTGAAGTACGTGAACAGGAGCACGAACACGAAAATGTTGTCGACGCTCAACGATTTCTCGACGAGATAGCCCGCGAGAAACTGCAATCCCGCCTCGCCCCCGCGCTGCCACCAGATGAGACCGTTGAAGGCGAGCGCCAGCGCAACCCACACGGCGGACCACGTCAACGCCTCCCGCATCGACACCGCATGCGACTTCCGATGAAACACTCCCAGGTCGAGCGCCAACATCGCCAGCACGAAGACCGTAAACCCAATCCAGGACATCCATTCGGGAGACATATTCCGCAACCTTCATGGCCCCGCCCCCGCTTCCGAGCCATTGACACCGAGTACCGACAGGGGCCTTCAATCCGCCCAACGCGGGCGTATCGGGCGTATTGAAGGCCCCTACGCTCCCTCTTCAAGGGGAAATCGCTCCGATCCGCCATTCGATTCGGTCGGATTGTCGGCCGCACGAAACTTTCCCGCCGCGTCCCGCCGAACCCAACGCCAATCCTTGACCCCGCCGCCCGACTCGCCTATCGTTTTACCTCCCAAGACTTGGCCCGATTCCAAGTCCCAGGGCGATTGGCTCAGTTGGTTAGAGCGCTTGCTTGACATGCAAGAGGTCACAGGTTCGAGTCCTGTATCGCCCACTTGACCGTAAACGATTGCTGAATCGAGACTTACGATACCTGCCGACGGTCGGCGTCGGAGGGGAAATCCGTGGCAGCGAATTCCGGGTCTGAATCGTGGTCGTCCTGCCACGAATCCGGTCTCCGGTCCTTACAGTCCGTCGGAGTCGCTCAGTTTCTCCAAACTCTGGCGCTCATGGCCACGGTGGCGTGGGACTGGTGATGATGAGGTGTGGCCGTCGTGAGTCAGGCTTGCCGTGGGGCGAGCCACCGGGGCGGGTGGAATTCGCATGGGCCGAAGTCTGCCGTCGTCCAGCCACCGCTGTCCTGCAGGCCCCTCGACTTGCTTATGCCGAACAGTGTTCGCATGAGCCGACCCACTTCCGCCAGCCAATGACCTTCGCCCGCCCGGCGTGATCCTTCAGCTCGACGCCCACAGACCCTACCGCACCCGTCAATCCCACCCGGCACCACAGCGCGATGACCTCAACGGCCTGTTAGGCTCCCGCGAGTCGCGAGAGACCGATCCACGATGAGCATGGATGCCGTACGCTACTGGCTTTGCCGGTGGATGGTCCGGCGAAGGCGTTGCGAGCGATCGCACTGGCGGAGCCAGTGGTCTACGGGGCCGCGCGCCGGTTTCGCGACGTCCTCCCACGAGTCGTGGGGGGCGGTTACGGCGTTTTCGCACGGTGCCACACCGAACAGCCTTGGACGGCGACCGGGGCGTTGACGTTGGCCGCGCCGATCGCGACGGGGCGATACCCCTGATCGATCAATTCCTGACCTTGGCGGACGTGCGCATCGGGCGCGAGGCCATGCAAATGGGTCGATTCAAGATTCGGCGGAGGCTCGACCAGCGAACACCACGCATACGCCGGCCCACCGGTAAGCGGGGCCTTGCCGATGCAGAGATCGATCAGCACCCCCTTCGCGTGGCCTTCGAAGTAGCCCGCGTCGCCGAACCAGCCTTCGGTCTTCGTCGGGCTTTTCCACCAGATCGTGCTGTGCAGCGTGAGCGCCCGGCCCATGGTAAAGGCCTGATCGATCCGCTCGGCGTAGCCTTCCTTAGGCAGATTCGTGAAGGTCGCCTTCAGCGAGAGGTGCCGGACACCGGCATAGACGCGGGCCTCGGTCGCCGGAGGTTCGGGATGCCGGACCCACAACGTCACATAGGCTTCGTCCGAGCGCTTGGCATAGCCCGCGATGTCTTCCGGCCAGAACCCCTCGGCGAGGAGTTTGGTCGCGGTCTTGTGGGTTTCGGCGGCGTCCCCGGTGGTGGTCTGCCATTCCAAACCGTCGCGGGTCCAGAGCGCCGCCGTCAGGACTTCGGACGAACCGGCGTAAGGGCGCAAGCGGACGGGACGATAGCCCGCGACTTGCAGCCCCTCGGCGAGTTTCGCGAACTCGTTGTACGGCAGCGTCTGGACGAACGCGAAGTCGTCGTGCAACAGTCCCGCCGCCGACTTGATCCGTTTCTGCCAGGTGTCGCCGGGGGCGGGCCATTCCGACCGACTCGCCGAGAGGAGCCCGGCGGCGCGGGTCTCTTCGAGCCAGATGTGCCGGAAGACCAGTCCGACATCGCCGGTCGAGCCCAGGACGAGCGGTCCCGGTTCGGGAGTTTCGGTGACGCCGGGGAGGGGCCGCAGCGCGACGTTGTCGTGCACGACGACGCCGTTGTGCTTGACGGTGCAGCGGGCGTCGGCGCTTTTGACGCCGCTCGCATCGAAGCGCGGCGCGGCGAAGGCGAGATCGAGGGTCTGCCATTCGCCCGGAGGAAACGCCATGTTGAGGGCGGGCAGATCGCCGTCGACCCACGCGAGGGGGCCTTCACTGGTGGTGTCATGTCCGAAGCCATCGCCGAGTGACAATCCGTAGCGGTTTTGCAGTTTAAGGAGCGACGTCGCCTTGGCTCCGGCCTGCGTCGCGCGATACTCGAGATGGAGCCGAAAGTCGCCGTAGGCGGCTTGAGTGGACGCTCCCGGGGACAAGTCACCGTCGGGGGTCACCTGGGCATCGCGCCACGGCTCGGGGGTCCCCCGCAGGAACAGCGCGATGGCGTTCATGGGTGGCTCGGCGAGAAGCGTGGGACTCGCGCGGGTTTGTCGAGCCGCCGTGATCCCTTCCCCCACGGCGCTCGTCCCGACCAGTTCCCCGTTGCGGATCGACGCCGCCAGGCGCGGATTCTGATCGAGCTTCAATTCATTCCCGAGCCGCGACGCGGCGAGGGTGTAGGCCGTCTGCTGATTCCACCCGGCGCCGGGGAGGCCCCCTTCCAGCATGCGGACGACGAAGCCCGCCTCGGTCGCGCGACGCACTTGAAAGCCCCATGATTCCCCCGCGATCGTCCCGAGATACTCGCCGATCACACCGGTGGCGAACTCGGCCTCCGGCAGGTTGTTGGCGGTGGTCGGGGGAGGTCTGGTGGGTGGTGGCGTGGGAGGCGTGGTGACCGTTGGGGTCGTCGTTTCCACCATGTCCGGCGGGGCAACCGTGGGTGTCGCCGCAGGGGGCGTGGTGCCGTGGGGCGTCGACGTGGGAGGTGGCGTCGGTGTGTCGATTGCCGCGACGGCTGCTGCCGGTGGTGTCGGCATGGTTCCGCGGGATCGCGAAAACGACCACAGGCCAAAGCCCCCCAGCGAGACAACGACCAGCCCCATCCCCGCCGCGATCCAGCCGAACGGCACCTTCGCCCTTTTCGCCGCTTTTCTGGGAGCGGACTTGGCGGACGGTTTCCCTTTCGCGGGCCGGCCGCCGGGGAGCGGCGCGAGGAGCTCCGGTTCGACGACTGTCGGTTCAAGGCCTCGTTTGTCGACCAACGTTTTCTCGATCGTCACCTTCTCGACCGCGGGACCACGTCCGGGGACCTCGGCGAACGCGGTCGACATCGTCGACTTGCCGTTCGCCGCGGGGACCGTGGCCGGGACGCCGCGCGACAGGTCAAGCGCACCCCCCGCCTGGGCATCGGTCACCCCGCAGCGTTCCAGCGCGACGATGACGTCGGTCATGGCGGCGAAGCGTTCCTCGGGCCGCTTCGCCACCATCTGCCGATAGACGCGGTTCAACGGCTCACTCGCGCCGGGCAGATCGGGGATCGGCGCTTCCCGATGCGCCACCAGCCGTTTGAGGACGCTCTCCCCTTCATAAATCGCGCGCCCCGCGACCAGAAAAAACCACGTGCAGCCCAGGCTGTAGATGTCGGCCCGTTCATCGGCGGAGTGAATCTCGAGCGCCTGTTCCGGAGCCATGTAGGTCACGGTCCCCATGATGCGATCGTTCTCCGTCAAGCGGCCGGAGGGATCGCTCGCCGTCGACGAAGAGCCCGTATCTCGGCTCCACGCGAGCCCCAGGTCGAGCAGTTTGACGACCGGTTGTCCTTCCTCCTCGACGAGCAGGAGGTTGGCCGGCTTGACGTCGCGATGCAGCACCCCGCGGGCATGCGCGGAGGCGAGGCCGCGCGCCCCTTGCAGGACGCACGCCGCCGCAATCATCGCGGGGAGCGGCCCCTGTTTCGCGATCAGGCGATCAAGATCGATCCCGTCGCAGAATTCCATCACCAGGAAATGCCGACCGTGCGATTCGCCGGCGTCGAGGGCCGAGACGATGTTCCGATGGCTCAGCTTCCCGACGACCTCGGTTTCCCGTTGAAAGCGATCAACCGCGTCGGCGAGCTTCAGGCTCTCGGGCGAGAGCATCTTGATCGCGACGGGGCGTTTCAGTCGCCGATGGGCCCCCTGATAAACCGATCCCATCCCTCCTTGGCCGATCACGTCGTGGATGATGTAGTTGTCGACGCAGAGCTCGTCGGCCTTTCCCTGCCAGACGGTGGTCGCCTGATACTTCGTCAGCTTGCCTTGCCGCACGAGTTCCGAGGCCAGCGCCTTGACGGTGAGCGGGTCGGCCTGCGTCAGGGCCTGCAACCGCGCCGCGCCGATGTCTTCCCGCGAGACCAATTCGTGGTCGAGCAGTGAGCGGACATACTCGTCGACGGTCATCATCCCTGGTCATCCGGTCCGGCGCGCGACACGACGCGCGGACCTCGGACATGACTGGCCCTCGCCCTCTCATGCGCGCGACGATCCGCGACTGAACGTCTGTCATCATAAACGGCGGCCGTCGCAGACGGCGAGTCTCTCTCGACGTGATCGTTCGAGATTCCCCCGCCGCGACGCACGGCGTCGCGCTAGACACGCGTCTGCAAACGCAGGATGACGCTTGCCGAGAGCGGAAAGTCTCGTGCCGGACCAAACCGGGATTCCTGGTGGTCGGCTTTCGGGTCTTCGCGGGGAGCGCTTCGCCGTCGAGAATGGAAAACAGGTTCTCAATCACGACGCCCCAGTGGGTTTGGTGCCTGACGCGGCCGGCGGCGCCGATCGACTGACTCAGCCCGCGCATCTCACCCCGCCGCGGCGCCGTCCGACAGACGCCGGAAACGCGCAACACCAGTTTCCCCGGCCAACGCGACCCTCTGGACGACCCCGCATGTCGCGCCTCCGGCCGGCCGATCGGCACGGGCCGCATGGAGTCCGGCTCCCCGCGACGTCACCGCCTTCAAGGCCATCGATCTCGACGGTCAATCGCAAAACTTCCGCCAATCCTCACACAGATCGCCTGATCCCCAGCCATCCGCGACCACGCTCTCGGTTGAACCGGGTTGTCAGCGGACGGGACGGGTGCGACAATATCGTCATAGGACGTTGTTGATGGATCGCGGTCCACGACATCGCCCCTACCCGCCTGCCCACACCCACCTGACAGACGCTCACCATGTCGCGTTCACGATCCTTCTCCGTCGTGCTCGGCTGCGCCGTGATCTCCGGCATGTGCGTCTCGGTCCGCGCGCTTCCCGCCACCGAAATCCCCGCCGAAGTCGTCGAGTTCTTCGAGGCCCAGGTCCGGCCGATCCTCGTCGAACAGTGCCTGGCATGCCATGGCGACAAGAAGCAGCAAGGGGGGCTCCGGCTCGATACCCGCGGCGCGATGCTCAAAGGGAACGAAACCGGGGCGGCGGTCACCCCCGGCGATCCGTCGCAAAGCCGCCTCGTACAGGTGCTGAAGTATGCGACCGACGACATCCAGATGCCCCCGGCGGGGAAGCTCGCCGACGAACAAATCGCCGCGATCACCAAATGGGTCGAGCTGGGCGCTCCCTGGCCCGACACGGATCATCCCGCGACCGGGTCGGCCGCGAGTTCGACGTCAGGGCCCCATTGGTCGTTCCAACCGATCAGCGATCCCCCCATCCCGGAGGTGGCGGGAGCAACGCGCGTTCAGACCAGCGTCGATCCGTTCGTGCTCCAGCGGCTCGAAGCCCAAGGGCTGACCTTGGCCGACCCGGCCGACAAGGCGACCTTCATCCGCCGGGCTACGTTCGATCTGTGGGGCGTCCCCCCCACCTACGAAGCGACGCAAGCCTTCGTTCAAGACACCGCGGCGGACGCCGTCCCACGACTGATCGATCGGCTGCTTGATTCGCCCTTGTATGGCCAGCGATGGGCGCGGCACTGGCTCGATGTCGCCCGCTACGCCGACACCAAAGGCTACGTCTTCACCGAGGAACCGCGGTATCCGTACGCTTACACCTACCGCGACTATGTCGTCGACAGCTTGAACCACGACAAGCCATACGATCGCTTCATCCTCGAACAACTCGCGGCCGATCAACTCGACTTGGGAGCCGACAAAAAAGACCTCGCGGCCTTGGGGTTCCTCACGGTGGGGCGGCGGTTCCTCAACAAACGCGAAGACATCATCGACGACAGGATCGACGTCGTCACCCGAGGGTTGATGTCCCTCACCGTGACGTGCGCCCGCTGTCACGACCACAAGTACGACCCGATCCCCACCGCCGATTACTACTCGCTGTTCGGCGTCTTCGCTTCGTGCGAGGAACCGGGGGAACTCCCGGTGATCGGCTCGTCCGAATCGCAGGAGCAGTACGCGGCCTTCGAACGGGAATTGCAGGCCCGCCAGGCGAAGCTCGCCGAGTACGAACAGCAAACGCTGCGCGAGATCCACGAGAAATTGCGGCTCGATGTGCCGGCTTACTTAACTCTGGTCGCCGAACCGCAAGGGGAGAGTCCGCGCGAGGCGGCGAAGGCGCTGTTCGGGGGGGAGATCCGCCCGCGGGTGATCGAACGCTGGAAAAACTTCCTGCAAACCCGCCGCGATCCCAATGACCCGCTGTTCAGAGTCTGGCATCAACTGACGGAGAAGTCCGGCGAGGAATTCACCACAGCGCTGTCGGCATGGCTGACGTTGGCCGCGACCGACGCGCCCTTGCCGCTGAATGCCCGAATCCGCCTGGCGTTGGTGCAGGGGCAACCGAAAACACGGGCCGAGTTCGGACGGCACTATGGTCAAGCGTTCGTCGAGGCCGAGCAGCAATGGCGCGAAGTCAAGCAAAAACAGCCCGAGTCGACCGCGCTTCCCGATCCCGCCGCCGAGGAATTGCGGCAAGTGCTCCATTCTGAAGGGGGGCCGACGACATTGAACGCCGAGGAGGCCCGCCGGGTCTACCGTCGGGACGAACGGAACAAACAACGCGAGCTCGCCAAGCAGATCGAGAACCTGCAGGCGACGTCACCGGGTGCCCCGCCGCGGGCGATGGTCCTGAATGACAAACCGACTCCGGACGAACCGCGCATCCTGATCCGCGGGAACCCCGGTCGGCCGGGCGAACAGGTGCCGCGCCGATTCTTGGCGGCGGTCTCGTTCGAGGAGCGGAAACCCTTCAGCCAAGGGAGCGGCCGCCTGGAACTCGCCCGCGCGATCGCTTCGCCGACCAATCCCCTGACCGCGCGGGTGATCGTCAATCGCGTTTGGCAACACCACTTCGGTGAAGGCTTGGTCCGATCCCCGGGCGACTTCGGCGTCCGTGGTCAGGCCCCGACCCATCCCGAACTCCTCGACCATCTCGCAACGCGGTTCATCCAAAACGGTTGGTCGCTGAAATGGCTCCATCGCGTGCTCATGAACTCCGCGACTTACGCCCAGTCGGGTGATGATCGACCCGACTGTCGATCCGTCGATCCGGAGAATCGACTCTGGTGGCACAAGCCGCGACAACGTCTCACGTTCGAGGCTCAACGCGACTCATGGCTCGCCGCGGCGGGTCGGCTCGACACCTCCCTCGGGGGCCGTCCCTTTGAACCGATCACCGATCCACAGGCGCGGCGGCGGACGATTTACGCCTTCGTCAACCGCAACGACCTCCCGGGAGTCTTCCGTTCGTTCGACTTCGCCGACGTCGACGTCAGCATGGCGGAACGCCCCGAGACGACGGTGCCGCAGCAAGCTTTGTTCACGATGAATTCCCCGTTCGTCGTCGAGCAGGCGAAACAGCTCGCCGCGCGGGTCGCCGGGGAAGCCGACGACGCCGCCCGCGTGACGGCCCTCTACCGGCATGCGTTATCACGCGACCCCGAGAGTGACGAACGGGAGGCCGCGCTGAGCTTCGTCAAGTCGGTCCGTCATGACGGCCAACTCACGAATTGGGACAAACTCGCCCAGGTGCTGCTGCTGACGAACGAGTTCGTCTTCGTCGATTGACACAAGTGTCGATGACGACCGCCATGACACACATACGACATCCAAGACGAACCTAGGGCGGGGCACCCGCCCCGACCGCGCGTCAATGGGCCATCCACGAAGCTCATGCCCCCCCACGAGACGACATCATGACCCACCCGACCGGCTGTGAATGCTACGAACCCCTTCCCGCGACGCGGCGGGAATTTCTGTCGCGCGCCGGGACCGGGCTGGGGTCGCTCGCGCTCGCGGGGGTCTTGGCCGATGCCTGCGGACTTTCCTCGCAGGCCCATGCCGCGGCGTCCCCCATGCTGCCGCGGCAGCCGCATTTCCCGGTGAAGGCGAAGCACGTCATTCACGTCTTCTGCAACGGCGGGCCGTCGCATGTCGACACGTTCGACCCCAAGCCGAAACTCGCCGAATACGCCGGCAAGATGCTGCCGACCGAGAACCTGCGGACCGAACGCAAGACCGGCGCGGCGCTCCCCAGCCCGTACAAGTTCCGCAAGTACGGCGAGAGCGGCATCGAGGTCAGCGAGATCTTCGAACGCGTCGGAGGCTGCATCGACGACATCGCCGTCGTCCGTTCCATGTACGCCCAGGTGCCGAACCATGAACCGAGCCTGATGCTGATGAATTGCGGCGACGCGACGCTCGTCCGTCCCAGCGTCGGGTCATGGGTGACGTATGGCCTGGGGACCGAGAACCAGAACCTCCCCGGGTTCATCAGCATGGTCCCGGGGGGCCTGCCGATCACGGGCCCGCAAAACTGGCGCGCCGGGTTTCTGCCCGGGGTCTTCCAGGGAACCTACATCAACACGAAGCACGCCGAAATCGAAAAGCTAATCGAAAACATCCGCAACGATTTCGTCCCCCGGGATGAACAGCGCCAACAACTCGACCTGCTGCAGACGCTCAATCGTCGGCATGCGGAGCGTCGCGCCGCCGATCCCGCGTTGGAATCCCGCATTCATTCCTTCGAGCTGGCCTACCGCATGCAGATGGAGGCGACCGACGCCTTCGACATCCAGCAGGAACCCCAGCACATCCGCGAGTTGTACGGCGACGGCGTCCACGCGCGGCAGTTGCTGGTGGCCCGGCGACTCGTCGAACGGGGCGTCCGCTTCGTCCAACTTTGGCATGGCGACGGCCAGCCGTGGGATAACCACGACGACCTGGAGGTCAACCACCGCAAGCTCGCCCGCGACCTCGATCAACCCCTCGCGGCACTGTTAATCGACCTCAAACAGCGCGGGCTGCTCGACGAGACGCTGGTCTTATGGGGGGGCGAGTTCGGCCGCACGCCGACCGTCGAATTGCCTCAGGCGGGGGCGAACGCCGGCAAGATCAACGGCCGCGACCACAACCATCACGGATTCACCGTCTGGCTGGCGGGAGGGGGCGTGAAGGGGGGCCAAGTGTACGGCGCGACCGACGAATTCGGCTTCCAGGCGGTCGAAAAGAAGGTCGCCGTCCACGACCTCCACGCGACGATGCTGCGGCTGTTGGGGTTCGACCACGAACGCTTGACCTACCACTTCGCCGGCCGCGATTTCCGGCTGACCGACGTCCACGGGACGGTGGTGCAGGAGCTGATCGCGTAAGGGGCCAAGCCATGAGCCAAGTAGGGTGCGTCTTGACGCACCAAACTTCAGTCAAGCACCAAACGGCGGTCGCCTCTCACCGTGGTGCGTCAAGACGCACCCTACATCGCGCCCCCCCCAGGAGCTACGTCTCCGCCGCATCACCCGGCGGCTCGGAGGCGGCGTGAGGTGGGAATCGTGTGACGTTGTCGAACGTTACCCGAACGCCTTGACGGAGTTGCGCCGACGGTCCTATACTTTGCCCCTTCCGCAGAGTCCCCGAAACCGCTTGGATCGAGACGCGCGTCGCCCTATGGATAGCGAACATCGTCATCAGTTGCAGCAGAACGACCTCGGGCAACTGGCCGCGCAGGCCGTCCCTTGGTTGACCCAATACGGCGCGCAAGCCCTGATCGGGATCGCCGTCGCGCTGGTCGTCTTGATCGGGGGGGCCGTCTGGTGGAGCACCGCGGAATCGGCGGACGAGGCGGCGTGGAGCAAGATCGCCTCGGCGGAAACCGTCGACGAGTTCGGAGCCGTCGCCGACAAATATCCCGGCACACTTCCCGCCGCGTGGGCGCACCTCCGCTCCGGGGAACTGAACCTGGAATCGGGCATCGCGGCGATGTTCCGCGATCGGGAATTGGCGCTCAAGGATCTCGCCTCGGCCAAGGAAGAGTTCGAGCAGGTGCTGAAGGCGACCGTGAGGTTGCCGGGCAATCTGCGTGAGCGGGCGCTCTTGGGATTGGCGCGGGTTCTGGAAGCGACTTGTGATGGCGACACCGGGCCGGTCGTCGCCGCGTACGAGCAGATTCTCAAGGACTTCCCCGAGTCGATCTACAAGCCGGAAGTCGACCAGAAGGTCGCGGAGCTGAAGACCGGCGAGGCGAGCGAGTTCTACCGCTGGTTCCACGCCCAGAAGCCGACTCCCGCCCCCTTCCCGCGCCCGCAGGATGGCGCCGGCGGCACGCTCCCCGCCGGGAATCCGTTCGAGTTGCCCCCGGCGCTCAAGTCCCCCGCCACGACGTCGCCCCCTTCCTCCACCCCTCCGACGACCTCCACCCCGGAAGCCACCTCGCCGCAAGCCGCGACTCCCGCGGCGAGGACGGAGGATCCGGCACCCGCGGCGGCTCCGGAATCGACCACGCCTCCCGCGCCCGCCGCAGGGACCGCGCCTTGATGTCCGGGATGTGAGTTTTGCAACCGATGCCCAGGGAGCGCCTTCCCTGGGCGTCTCTGTTTCGGGATGACGCGGCGTGAGGGAGTCGCGCGGCGTTCCGCGTGATCGGCCGTTGCCGAGAGTCCGCCATGTCGACCCCAGAAACCGTTCCCGAGCCCGACGGCGAATTGACGCCCCCCCCCGGCGATCCGACGCAGGAGACGATCCACCTGACCGTCGAGGCGCGGGCGCATGGCTGGCGGGTCGATCACTATCTCAGCCGGTTGTACCCCAACTTCAGCCGGGGGGCCTTTCAGCGGGCGATCGATGAGGAGGCGGTCCGCGTCAACGGGCTGGTGGTGAAGACCTCGCGGCGGCTGCGGGTCAACGACGCGATCGAGTTCTCGCTCCCGCCGGAGCCCGACAACACCGTCGTCCCGGAAGACATTCCGCTCGACGTGATGTACGACGACGAACACCTCGTCGTGATCAATAAGCAGGCGAACATGATCGTCCACCCGGGACGCGGGAACTATCGCGGCACGTTGACCGGCGCGCTGCAGTTCCATTTCGACAAGCTCAGCGACGTCGCCGGGAAGTATCGCGCGGGGATCGTGCACCGCCTCGACCGCGACACCAGCGGCGTTCTCGTCGTCGCCAAGGACAACACGGTCCACGGGCACCTCAGCAAGCAGTTCGAGGAGCGGACGGTCGAGAAGGAGTATCGGGCCCTTGTGTGGGGCGAGATGGGCTTCGACCGCGATTACCTCGAAACCCATGTCCGCGTCAGCCTGCGGAATCGCGAACGGATGATGGTCTGCCCGCCGGGGACCAACAGCCGCCACGCCGCAACGTATTACGAAGTGTTGGAGCGGCATCGCGGCTTCACCTGGATGCGGCTCTGTCCGCAGACGGGGCGGACCCATCAATTGCGGGTCCATATGCATCATCTGGAGCATCCCATCGTCGCCGACAAGCTGTACGAGGGTCGGACGATGCTGAAGAAGTCGGACCTCGTCGAGAACGTCCCGCCCGAAGAGGACGAGATCTACATCCAGCGGCAGGCGCTCCATGCGCTCAAGCTGTCGTTCGAGCATCCGGTAACGCATGAGCGGCTGGAGTTCGAGGCCCCCTTGCCCGCCGACATCGAACGGGCCCTTGCCGCCGTGCGGCAATACCGGCGCCGGTAAGCCCGCGGGCGGATGCTTGTCGGATGGCCTTACGGGTCCATGCGGTCCCTTGGGGCAGTCACCCGCCGGACGTCGGGCGCCCTATCGGGATGACGGTGGTGATTCCTGTTGGGAAATGCCCCTTTCCGCTTGAGTGAAGGGAATCCGAGAGGTGGAGACCTGGCTTAAGGAATCGGTGCGAGAATCCGCGACGGGTGTTCGTCGTCAACATGCAGTCGATTCCGCGCGACTTGGGTCTGAGTCGGCGGACCGAGTGTCAGGGGCAAGCCGGTGTTCGGGTTCGGTTCGTAGAACGGGGCTCCCGTCGCGGCGACCGTCACCCGGATGCGGTGCCCCCTCGCAAAGATCTGGCTGAGCCAGCCGACGTCGAACGTCACCGGGACGATCGCTCCCGACTTCAGAAAGACTTCGCGGTCATACCCTTCGCGGTAACGGACCCGGCGGATGGAGTCGGCGATCAGGATCGACCGCCCGTCGGGATAGACGTCGCTGATCCGCACGATGACGTCGGTGTCGGGGGCGTCCGACGACAGCCACAGCTCGGCGACCACCTTCCCCGTCCATTCTTCGGGAGCGGTCAAGACCGCCGACGTAAAGGTCAAGACGTTCGGCTGCGACTCGAAGGCACGCGCGTCTTGCGCGCCGGGAAACGCCCGGGTCGGAATGGAGGCGGGCTGCTCGGGATCGGCATGGAACTCGAGCCCCGCATGTGGCGTGGTCGGTCTCATGGCCGACAACTCGCCGTCTGACCGCAGATAGCGCGGTGACGCGGTCGTCTTGAGCGGCCAATCGTCGGCGGTTCGCCAGAGATTCCCCGGCGCGGCGGGTTCGCCGACCGCCCCCATCACGTAGTAGCGGACCGCGGGATCACGGTCGACGCCGGTCTCGACCCCTTTGAGGTGGTGATCGAACCAGCGGAGCAGATGTTCGTCGAGCGGGAAGCGGGCGTTTTCCGGGTAGGTCAGCTCGCCGACGACGTTCACCTCTTTGATCCGCCCATGCAGCCAGGGACCGATCACCAGTTGCT
This sequence comes from uncultured Planctomycetaceae bacterium, assembly GCA_964427725.1. Classification (GTDB taxonomy): domain Bacteria; phylum Planctomycetota; class Planctomycetia; order Planctomycetales; family Planctomycetaceae; genus DSVQ01. The sequence continues at coordinate 24,948 of CAYRVS010000053.1, forward strand.
GCTTCCCGCGCGAATTGGGCCCGCCGCGATGTTGGCGGCCGATGTAACTGTCGATCGAACCGACACACATGAAGTCGTACCAACTGCCGATGGTGAAGCAGGGGACGTTCATCTGGTCGAAATGGCGCGTGCAATCCTCGGCGGCCCAATAGTCGTCATACGTCGGGTGACGGAACCATTCGGCGAGCAGGTCGTCGTTGTGGGCCGGGATTCGGGCGATCTTGGCGAGATCCTTGAATCGCTGCGGCCGCGTCGTTCCGCCGATCCGGTAGCCCTCATGAAACAGGCTCAGGCCGGTATCGAGCATGTACTGCGCTTTCAGGGAAGGCGGCGCGGCGACGGCGAGAAAGTTCTGCGCGAACCCCGCCTGCGAGCTGCCGAAGGTTCCCACTTTGCCGGTCGACCAAGGTTGGGCCGCCAACCATTCCACGAGGTCGTATCCGTCTTGCAGTTCGCCCCAACCAAGGGCGCGATAGCCTTGCCAAACCCCTTCCGACTGCTGCGACCCGCGAAAGTTGGCGAGGACCACCACATACCCGCCGCGCGCCAGTTTCGCGTAGTGGGCCGCGACGGCGGCATCGTTCCCGTTGGCGTACCGCTGTTCGAGGAGCACCGGCCAGCGGCCTTCGCCGACGGGTCGATAGGCGAACGCCGAGAGCTTGACCCCGTCGCGCATCGGCACCCACAAGGGTTCCATGACGACGTCGTCGGCCGCCCAAAGCATGCGGCCCGTACCGAATGACATGAGCATCAAGAGGACGCGCAGCATCGGTGTTCTCCCTCAGGCGGCTCACCCGCGACGACGATCCAAGCACTCCGGCGGTCACCCTACCGTGTTTGGCGTCGCGCGACGACCATGCATCGACGGCCCCCTATGAGTCATGTCCCCCCTGTTGGAACACCGGGCGGGGCCGGGTACACTGTGCTGTTTCCCGCCGTCCGCCGGCTTGCGACTTGGGTCGAAGTCGAGCGGGCCAACGTCTCTCTAACCACTGAATTGCCAACATGTTTCGCGTGCTGATCACCGACAGTCTGTCCCCCGCCGGGCTCAAGATTCTGCAGGAGACCCCCGGCATTGAGATCGACAATCGCGGCGCGCAGAAGATGTCGACATCGGAGCTGCGCGACGCCTTGGCGCAGGCCGACGGGGTGATCGTCCGCAGCGGCTACAAGCTGACGCCGGAAGTGCTCCAAGGGCAGAAACGGCTGCGCGCCGTCGTCCGCGCCGGGGTCGGGGTCGACAACATCGATCTTCCCGCCGCGACCCGCGAGGGGATCGTGGTGATGAACACCCCCGCCGGCAACACCATCAGCACGGCGGAGCACACCGTCGCCATGATGATGGCCCTCTCGCGCAGCATCGCCCCGGCGTGTGCCTCCCTCAAGGGAGGGAAATGGGATCGCAAAAGCTACATGGGGACACAGCTCGCGGGGAAGACCCTCGCGGTGGTCGGCCTGGGACGGATCGGGTTGTCGGTCGCGCGGCGGGCCATCGCCCTCGAGATGAAGGTCCTCGGGTACGACCCGTTCCTGTCGCAGGAGCGGGCCGCCGCCGAAGGGATCGAGCTGTATCGCGATCTCGATGAGTTGCTGCCGAAGTGCGATTACCTGACGGTCCACACGCCGATGTCCCCCGAGACCGA
>CAYRVS010000054.1:0-23284 GCA_964427725.1 uncultured Planctomycetaceae bacterium
TTGGGTGCCGGTGATGGTCATCGTGATGTCGCGCAGGCCCAACTGCACACGCAGCGTCCCGTCGGGCAGCGGGGTCAGCCAGGCATGCTCCAGCCGCGCGGTGTAATGCATCCCGCCCACGTGGACGTCGATCGACATGATGCCGGCGCGCTGCTGTTCGTACCGGCCGGGCTTCCAACCTTGCAACGCGTCCGCCGGCACCTGGTCGACCAGCAGGTACGACAGCGATTCCAGCAGATCGCGTTGGACCCGAATTCGCGCGGCGGTCGCCACATCGGCCCCGGGGACGAACCGCACTTCGTCGGTCATGTCCGCCGTCGCGGCGCGCATCGACCAATCGATCTCGGTGTTTGGCGTCGTTTCGGGATGCTCCATCCAGGCGAAGACTTCGTCGCGCGCCAGCACCGCCGCGCCGATGTTGTGACCGCCGGTCGGGACGATCGATACATACGAGCGTCCGCCCGCCGCGTTGATCGCCGCGACCAGCTCGGTCGACCTTGTCGGAGGGACGAGTTGATCGTCGGCGGCATGGAAGGCCCAGACGGGGACCTTCGTCAGCGCGGGGACGAACTCCGGCTCTCCGCCCCCCGAGATCGCCACGACCGCCTTCCACCGCTCGGGGTTGGCCGCCGCGACGCTCCAGGCGCCGAACGCCCCCATCGAGACGCCGACCAGGACCTCATGTTGCCGATTGACCGGGTAGGTCCGCTCGACCTCTCCGAGGATCCGCAGCGCGCGGTCGAGTTCGTTCGAGCCGTCGGTCCAGCCGCCGAGCAACCGGCTGCGGAGGTTTTCGTTTTGAGGAAAGACGACCAGGAAGGGGAGCATCGCCGCCCGGGCCTTCACCGCCGGCCCCAGACCGACGACCAACTGGGCCCGCCCATCTCGCCCGCGACCACTCGCCCCGTGCAGATAGAAAATCAGGGGCCACTCTTTGTCGGGCGTGTAACCGGCCGGCTCGAAGACGACGTATTTATGCTCGCCGTCGGCGTCGCGATAGACATGGTCGACGAACCGCCCGGCCGCGACGTTCGTCGCGCCGAGCGCAGGCTCCTGGGCCATCACGGAAGCCGGGAGTGTGCAGAGCCCCCCGACCAATCCCATGGTGAGGACCAGCCAGCGAGCACCGAAAGCGTGGCGAACGGCCATGGCGAACCCGAGTTCGGCGTAGAGGGCGGGGGGACCAGGGTGTAACAGGTGACCATGGTCCATCGCCCCTATCGGCGGTCGCCGGGAGGGAACCACAATCCGTCGCCGCCACGCGGAGCAGCCTTCCGTCGCAGCCATGGGAAGTCGCCGGATAGCCCGTGAACGATTTGAACGATTGCGATTGCCCAGTCGGAAAAGTCGAAATGGGTAGGCAAGGTGGAATCGTTGAGATCGGAAAGGTCAGGCATCCTTCCCAGAGATTGCGACGGTCATCCCGGTTGGAAAAATCGACGTAAACCACATCCAAGATGAGAGATATGAATAATGTTCGTCACCACGGTCCGGGACTTTGACGGAAGCTTCACGCCTCGTTCTTGTGAAACTGTGCGGACTGTAACAGTTGTGCCGAAGATTCCAGCCCGAACAGCCGATAGCTATTGCGGTGGAACCATGGTCTCTTCCATGGGGTTCGCCAATGGCCCGGCAGACCGCAGCCGCGATGAGTCGAGCAAGGACTGAGGACATGACCGCTCGGACACGAACCTTCGGATACCGCCTGTTGACGGGAGCCTGCCTCCTTTCCAGCTTGGGATCCCTCGGCTGCCTGCAAACGAACATCGGGGGCCAGACCTTGCCGTCGGCCTACTACTTGGACGATGACGTCCAGTATTTCCCGAAGGGCCCCGAGACGAAACTCTCGAATCAAATCCGGGCGCTGGAACGCTACAAGGTGGAGCGGGAAGGCTTGCAACAAGCCGCCGCCCCCAAGTAGACCGGCTTCGGACGTTGCAGTTACTCGTGTGCCGGGCTGTGGGACCTTGTCCGACAGACCGGCGCCGGGGGGGACGAGCCCTTCGCGGTCGACGCCATTTGTCGGTGGGTCTTTCCGAATCCACGGACAAAGTGCGCCGACCCGCGAAGGGTTTCTTCGCGCGCCGGCGCATCGGGAATCGGGAGTCGCGAATCGCCGGGAACGAAGACTTACCGGAGCCGTTCTTCGCTCCGGCTACTCACGATTCCCTACTCGCTATTCCCGCACCACCGCGTGCCCCGCTTCCGTCCAACCACGGTAGCCGCCGTCCATCGAGATCACGTTCGTGTAGCCCATCCGCCGCAGGTTGTCCGCCGCGAGGGCCGAACGATAGCCTCCGCCGCAGTAGAGGATGATCTCGGTCGTCACGTCCGGGACGCGGGCCTCGATGTCGCGCTCGATGATCCCCTTCCCCAGATGGGTCGCGCCGGGAATGTGGCCGGCGGCCCATTCGTGATCTTCACGGACGTCGAACAATAGGCCGAGCTTACCGGCTTGTTGTCGTTCGTAAACATCGCGGACGCCGCACTCGCGGATCGCGCCGCGGACCTCGTTGACCAGGCGGACGAACCGTTCACCATGCTTGGGGGCCATCGGGGCTCACTTTCGTTAGGATCATCCCGTCGGCAGAGAACCGGCGTTTCTTGCCTGGCGGAAGCCGAGCGGGATCGACAGTCGTTCCCGTATGGATCATAACCCCTAGGGTCGATTCCCGCCGGGGATCCCCCGTTCCCACTTGCAAGACTCCGTCCATGATGCGCTGCGCGATCGTCACCGGTGCGGCCGGCCTGATCGGTTCCGAGACCACCCGCTTCCTGGCCGCCCAAGGCTTCCGGGTCATCGGCATCGATAACGACATGCGCCGCGAGTTCTTCGGCGACGAGGCGTCGACCACCTGGAGCCGCCAACAACTCGAACGGGACGTACCCGGATACACCCATCATCCCGCCGACATTCGCGACCGTGACGCGCTCGAGCCGATTTTCGCCGAGGTCGCCGGCGACGCCGAGTTGATCGTCCATACCGCCGCGCAGCCCTCGCACGACTGGGCGGCCCGCGCGCCGCAGGTCGACTTCGGCGTGAACGCCGTGGGCACGCTCAACCTCCTCGAACTGACGCGGAAGCATCTCCCCAAGGCGAGCTTTATCTTCACCTCGACCAACAAGGTCTATGGCGACACCCCGAACCGCTTGCCGCTGATCGAGACCGACACCCGCTGGGAGGTCGACCCGAGTCATCCCTACGCCGCGCACGGCATCAACGAATCGATGTCGATCGACCAATCGAAGCATTCGTTGTTCGGGGCCTCGAAGGTGGCGGCGGATGTCCTGGTGCAGGAATACGGCCGCTACTTCGGGATGAACACCGTCTGCTTCCGCGGCGGGTGTTTGACCGGCCCGGGGCATTCCGGCACGCAGTTGCACGGGTTCCTGTCGTACCTCGTGAAGTGCGCGGTGACCGGGCAGCGGTATACGGTGCTGGGCTACAAGGGGAAGCAGGTCCGCGACAACATCCATTCACACGACCTCGTCCAGATGTTCTGGCAGTATCATCAGGCGCCCCGGCCGGGCGAGGTCTACAATGCCGGCGGGAGTCGTCACAGCAACTGCTCGATGCGCGAGGCGGTCGCCCTCTGTGAGGAGCTGCTCGGCCGACCGATGAACGTCACCTACACCGACGACGCCCGCAGCGGCGACCACATCTGGTACGTCAGCGACGTCCGCAAGTTCCAGGCCCACTACCCCGGCTGGAGCTACCGCTACACGTTGCGGGAAACCGTGGAACAGATCATCGACGCCATGCGGAATCGGCATGGGTGAAGCGGGTTGAAGGTTGATGGTTGAGGGTCGATGGTCAGAACCCTTCGGGCGGAGTGGTCGAAATGTCTGAGGGGATCATCGTCACCGGGGGCGCGGGGTTTGTCGGGGCGAATCTGGCCTTGGGGTTACGGGCCGCGTTTCCCGCGCGGCCGATCGTCGTCTTCGACAACCTGCGGCGGCGGGGGAGCGAACTCAACCTGCCGCGGTTGCGCGCCGCCGCCATCGACTTCATCCATGGCGACATTCGCAACACCGAGGATCTTGAACGATTGCCGGCGGCGGAGCTGATGATCGATGCGTCGGCGGAACCTTCGGTCTACGCCGCCGAGGGGCACGGCCCGCGCGAGCTGTTACAGATCAATCTCGCCGGCACGCTGAACCTGTTGGAGTGGGCCCGCCGCCGACAGACGCGGTTCCTCTTCCTCAGCACCAGCCGTGTCTATCCGATCGCCCGGCTCAACGCGCTGCCCTACAGCGAGACCGCGACCCGTTACGAATGGACCGCCGAGGCGCTCGGACCCGGTGTCACGGCGGCAGGAATCACCGCCGACTTTCCGCTCGGCGGGGCACGATCGTTCTATGGCGCGGCAAAGCTTGCCTCGGAGCTCCTGATCCAGGAGTACGTCCATTCTCACCAGCTTCCCGCGTTGATCAACCGCTGCGGCATCCTCGCCGGACCATGGCAATTCGGCAAAGTCGATCAAGGGGTCTGCACTCTCTGGGTCGCGTCCCATCTCTTGGAGCAACCCCTCAAATACCTCGGCTTCGGCGGCACCGGCCTGCAAGTCCGGGATCTGCTCCATATTGACGACTTCCGCGACCTGGTTCTCCGGCAGATCGCCCGCCCCGAGGTCTGGGATGGCCGGGTCTACAACGTCGGCGGCGGTCCCGCGAACGCCGTCTCACTTCTGGAATTGACGACCCTCTGCCATCAGACCACCGGCCGCGTGATCCCCCTTGGATCCCACCCCGAAACCCACCCGCTCGACATTCGCCTGTTTATCACCGACGCCCGCGTCGCCCAAGCCGATTTCGGTTGGCGCGTCACCCGCGACGTCCCCCGCATCGTCGCCGACATTCATGGATGGCTGTTGTCGAACGAGGCGGCCCGCGCGGCGTTCCTCGCGTCATGAAGACGCTCAGGGAACAAGTTCCCGGGGCTTCCCGCGCGCAAACTGGGCATCCCGATTTGCCGGGTGATATACTCCCCGCACACGATGTCCCGCGTCGTTCCCGAGCCTGGATGGTCTCCGTGAGCAACCCGTTTCCCCGCAACGGCCTCTACCTGCACGACTGCGTCGCCGCCCTCAAGCGGCTCGACGCCGGCTCGGTCGACCTCGCCTTCGCCGATCCCCCCTTCAACATCGGCTTCGACTACGACGTCTACGACGACGGCCGCGATCCCGAAACCTACCTCGGCTGGTGCAAGGAATGGATCGGGCAGGTCCATCGCGTCCTCAAGCCCGACGGCACCTTTTGGCTGGCGATCGGTGATGAATACGCCGCCGAACTCAAGGTCCTGGCCCAACGCGAAATCGGCTTCCATTGCCGCAGTTGGGTGATCTGGTATTACACCTTCGGCGTGAACTGCAAGGCGAAATTCACCCGCAGCCACGCCCATCTCTTCTACTTCGTCAAGGACAAGGATCGCTTCACGTTCCGCGGCGACGAACTCGAGAACCGCATCCCCTCGGCCCGGCAGTTGGTCTATGCCGACCGCCGCGCCAATCCCCACGGCCGGCTCCCGGACGACACCTGGATCATCGAACCGACCGCCGCCACGGAACCGGCACCGAACACCGCCGCGACTTGGGTGCTGCGGCCGCAGGATCTCGCCGACCGCTTCACGGCGACCGAAGACACATGGTACTTCCCGCGCGTCGCCGGGACTTTCAAGGAACGCGAAGGGTTCCACGGCTGCCAGATGCCCGAACAACTCCTCGGCCGGATCATTCGTTGCTGCTCGCAGCCGGGCGAACTGGTGCTCGATCCGTTCAGCGGCTCGGCGACGACCTTGTCTGTCGCGAAAAAACTCGGCCGCGACTACCTCGGCTTCGACCTGTCGGAGCAGTACGTCACCCGCGGGCTTTCACGGTTGGAGAACATCACCAGCGGCGACCCGCTCGACGGCAGCCCTGAACCGACCATGTCGGCACCAACGACGTCCAACGGCAAACGACTCGACGGCAAACCTCGTAAGCCCCGGGCGAAAACGACACCTCAGTCCACGAAGCTCGTCTTCGAGTGATGGACGTCAGGTCCGTGCGTTACCGTGTGTCACTGGCTTCGCCAGTGGTCTTTTGCCATGGAAACACAACTCAAGACGCACTGGCGAAGCCAGTGGCACACGCCTGCCCCCCATCGACCGAGCCGTTGGTGCTAGATCAAGAGGCGATCAAGATGGCTCTCGCCGCGCCCCGTCTCACCTTGCTGCGTCAACAGAGTCCCCTCGCCGAGACCGCGCGGCAGCGGCAGGTGCTCGGTGACGTCGAAGCGCGGTTGGGTCGGCCTTTTGGGCGGTCGGTGCTTGAGTCCCAAGGGATGCCGCTGACTACGGGGCCGATCGAGATTCTGCAGGTCAACGTCGGGAAGCTCTGCAATCAGACGTGCCATCATTGTCACGTCGACGCCGGACCCGAGCGGCGCGAGCAGATGTCGCCCGAGACCGCCGCCGCCTGTTTGCATGTGCTGCGGCAGAGTGCGATCGGCACGCTCGACATCACCGGCGGCGCGCCCGAGATGAACCCGCAGTTTCGTCGGCTGGTGACCGAAGGGACCGCCCTCGGACGGCGGGTGATTGATCGCTGCAACCTCACCATCCTTACCGCGCCCGGATACACCGACCTCCCGGAATTTCTCGCCGCCCACCGGGTCGAGATCGTCGCGTCGCTCCCTTGCTATCTCGAAGCGAACACCGACAAGCAGCGGGGCGACGGCGTCTTTCAGAAGTCCCTCGCGGCGTTGCGTCGCTTGAACGAGCTGGGCTACGGGATGCCGGGACGCGACTTGTCGCTGACGCTGGTCTACAACCCGGTCGGCCCGTCACTCCCCCCGCCGCAAGCCAAGCTCGAAGCCGATTACCGCCGTGAATTGCGGAGCCGGTACGGCATCGAGTTCACCCGGCTCTTCACGATCACCAATCTCCCCATCAGCCGGTTTCTGGAGGAACTCGTCACGCGGGACCGACTCGAAGAGTATGGTCGCAAGCTGGTCGACGCCTACAACCCGGCGACGCTGCGGGGCCTGATGTGCCGGAACACGTTGTCGGTCGATTGGACCGGCAGGCTGTACGACTGTGATTTCAACCAGATGCTCGAGCTGCCGGTGGAACGGGGCTACCCCGCCACCATCTTCGAGGTCGCGGAACAAGGTCTCGCCGCGCTCGATCATCGCCCGATCACCACCGGGTTCCACTGCTACGGCTGCACCGCCGGCGCGGGGAGCGGCTGCCAAGGAAGCGTGGTGGGGTAGCGGGTTGATGGTCGAAGGTTGATGGTCGAAGGTTGAAGGTCGAAGGTTGATGGTCGAAGGTTGAAGGTCGAAGGTTGAAGGTTGAAGGTTGAAGGTTGAGGGTTGAGGGTTGAAGGTTGAGGGTTGAGGGTTGAGGGTTGAGGGTTGAGGGTTGAGGGTTGAGGGTTGAGGGTCCGAGAAACGCCTTAGCTTTCTGACCCTCAACCATCAACCCTCGACCTTCAACCTCCCCGTTGACTCCGGCCGCTGTAAAAGTTACAACGCCTGTCGTTCGACTCCGCCGCAATGGATTGCGGTTCGCCTTCGGAAAGGTGGTCCACAAGGATGTGGCAGGTCTTTCGGCTGCGATCGATTCGACGCAAGCTCTTTCTCAGCCTCGCCCTCGCGATGGCGGCCCTCGCCGTCCAGGCGGTCGGCGGACTGACCGGGTTGTTGTCTTACCGCAGTCTGGTGCGCGATCTCGATCGCGAATTCTCCGGCGGGCCCCATACCACGGACGTCCTCGCCGCGCTGAGCGCGATTTACGAACCCCTCGTCTGGCCGCAACTCGGCACCGCCGAAGGCCGCGAGTATCAGCAGCGCGAAGTCCGAGAGCGCTTCGTCGCCTTGCGCGACGTCCTTAACGCCTATCATCGGCGACTCTCGGCCGACGAGATGCCGCCCGATCGACGCCTGCTCAACAGTTCGTTGCTGCAGCAGATCGATCAACACATCCTCTATCTCGCGACCTCCCCGACGGGACGGCTCACGTCGCCTCAAGAGTCGGCCAAGGCGATCGCGGAACTGCAGACCGGCCTCGCGGAGGTCCAGCTCAAAGTGCTCGCGCTCCCCCGGGCGAAGGAAGGCTACGAGTCGAAGATCGATGCCGCCCGACGGGTCTATGCCACCAGCTTCTGGATGATTCTGGTCTCGATCATCGCGGCGGCGATCCTGTTCAGCGGGCTGATTCAGCTCGTCTACCGCTGGATTTTCCAACCGATCCGCGAGCTGCATCAAGGGGCGTCGCGCGTCGCCCAAGGCGACTTCGGCTATCGCATGCAGGTCCGGGGCACCGACGAGATGGCGCAGCTCGCCGACAAGTTCAATCAGATGACCGGCCGTTTTCAGGAGATTCGCGACCAGCTCGACGGCGAGGTCCGCGCGCGAACCAAGCAGGCGTTGCGGTCGGAACGGCTCGCGGGGGTCGGGTTTCTTTCCGCCGGGGTGGCGCATGAGATCAACAACCCCCTTTCCGCGATCGCGATGGCCGCCGAGTCGCTGGAATCGCGGATTCACGAAGCGGAAGAGTCGGGCGGGCTGGGGCCGGACGACCTCGGCGTCTTGTCGCAATATCTCGGGATGATTCAGCGCGAGGCGTTCCGCTGCCAGCAGATCACGCAGCGGCTTCTCAGTTTCGCGCGGGGTCAAGATACCCCTCACACCCAACAAGACTTGACCAAGATCATTGGTGAAGTCCTCGACATGGTCGGACATATGAGCCGATTCCGCGGTTACGAGATCGTTTTCGATCGGACGAAGTCGGTCCCGCTGGTCGTCAACGGCGCCGAGATCAAGCAGGTGGTGCTGAATCTGGTGGCGAACGCGCTGGAGTCGATGTCGGGGACGGGGCGGTTGGAGATCACGGTCGTCTCGCTCGCCGACGAGGTGGTCCTCGCCTTCCGCGACAACGGCTGCGGAATGACGCCGCATGTGCTGGAGAACCTGTTCGAGCCCTTTTTCACGTCGAAACCGAACGGTCGGGGGACGGGGCTGGGGCTGTCGATCACGAACCGCATCGTCACCGATCACGGCGGCCGCATCGAAGCCTCAAGTGACGGCCCGGGCCTGGGGAGCACGTTCAAGGTGCATCTGCCGCGGCGGGCCGCACGGAAAGCGGCGGCGTGACCATGATTCGGGAAGGCGATTGCGTTGAGGGAGTATGTCGAGTGAGCGATCGCACGGCTGAGCAAGCTCAGCCGTGGCCCCCTAGGCCCAACCGACCATCCATGGGTCTTGTGAAAGTTTCGTGCCCTCCGTCACTCAGCCGATTGGACATCCCGTGATTTCGAGAACATCGACCGGCGGATTCTCGGCTTACGAGCTGCGGATTCCGGCTTTGCGGCCCGGCGAACGGCCCCGGATCGCCATTGCAGAATTTGCCAGGCTTGTGCTATGACCCCCGCTCCCATGTTCCCCTCAGACGATCGCCATGCAGTCGCCGCGGCTTGGATGCCGTGGAACCCAGGCCAGGAGGCCGCCCGTTGACCGCCGCCACGTCCCATCGCCTGCGTGTCCTGTTCGTCGATGATGAGTCGGCGATTCGGGAAGTCATGAAGATCGAGCTCCCGCGGATGGGTCACGACCTGATCCTCTGCGAGGACGGTCAGCAGGCGCTCAAGGCGCTGGAACAGCACACCTTCGACGCCGCGATCGTCGATTTGCGGATGCCCGGCCTGAGCGGGTGGGACGTCATCGATCACATCAAGAAGGTCTCGCCCGAAACCGAAGTGGTGATCAGCACGGGTCACGGCGACATGGACGCCGCGATTCAGGCCGTGCGCCGCGGCGCGTACGACTTCCTGCCCAAGCCGTGCAAGCTGTATGAAATCGCCGCCGTCCTGAAGCGGATCGCCGAGAAGCGGACCCTCACGAACAAGACGATCGCGCTCGAATCGCGGCTGAAGGCGGTCGAAGGGTCGCCCGACTTGATCGGCCGGACCCCCGAGATGGTCAAGGTGAAGGCGCTGGTCGACAAGATCGCCCCCACCGATTCCAGCGTGTTGATTCTGGGCGAAACCGGGACGGGGAAGGAGCTCGTCGCGCGGCGGATTCACGATCTGAGTCGGCGGGCCAAGATGCCGTTCGTCGCCGTGAACTGCGGCGCGCTGCCGGAAAATCTGGTCGAAAGCGAGCTCTTCGGTCACCGCAAAGGGGCCTTCACCGGGGCCGATACGCCGCGCAAAGGGCTCATCGAAGTCGCGAACGGCGGGACGCTGTTCCTCGATGAGCTCGGGGAACTCGACAAGTCGATGCAGGTGAAGTTGCTGCGGTTTTTGGAATCGGGCGAGGTCCGCCGCGTCGGCGAAAGCGAAGCCTTCCATGTCGACGTGCGGATCGTCTGCGCGACCAACCGCGATCTGCAGCAGATGGTCCGCGAAGGGACGTTCCGGGAAGACCTCTTCTTCCGGATCAACACGTTCGAGATCCATCTTCCATCGCTCCGGGAACGTCAGGGGGACATCCCCGAACTTGCCCGGTCACTGGTCGCGCGGCATCTCAAGCGGCGCGAGCTCCCGGAAGACTTGCTGGCTCCCGAAACGCTGCAGGTCCTGCAGGCGTACGAATGGTCGGGGAATGTTCGCGAGATGGCGAACGCCCTCGAACACGCGGTGATTCTCGCCGAGGGAGGCCAGATTCTCCCCGAGCATTTGCCGCACGGCGTCACACGCAAGGCGGGGATGGCCGCCGCCGCGCCGCTGAAGAGCGCCGCGGCCCCGACGCTCGCGACCTCGAAGACCCTGCGCGAGATCGAGATGGAAGTGATCTACCAGGTGCTGGAGAAGCACCGCGGCGACAAGCCGAAGGCGGCCGCCGAACTGGGGATCGCGCTGAAGACGCTCTACAACAAGCTCAACGCCGACACTCAGCGCGCCGCAAGTTGAATCGTCCACGCACGCCGTTTAGCCGCGAGCCCACGGCGAGCGCGTGACTCGGGCGTGTGCCACTGGCTCCGCCAGTGGTCTTTCCAACGAACGGCCCCTCGGGATCGCACTGGCGAAGCCAGTGGCACACCCAAGAGGCATCGCGACCAACCGTCATCGCCCGCGGCGTGACATGTTCCGCGACGGCAGGCTGTTGAAGACCGCGGGATCGAAGGGATCATGCCGCGTCACCGGCCGTTCGTAGCGCGGCGGTTCGACATCTTCCGGCAATGGCTCGGGCATCGTTCCGCCGGTCAGAACCAACTCGCCGGGAAGCGGGGCTACTGGAGGCACCGGAGCCAACGGTGCGGCCTCATCCCCCGAAGGTAGACGACGTGGCGGAGCCGGGGTCGCAGCGTGGGCCAAGGTCGGGGTGACGCCGGGTTTGAGCGGGACGCGACGGGCCAGCTTCTGCTCGGCGGTTTGACGCTGTTCGGCGACGGCCTCGACCCAAGCGGTCAGCGCTTCCGATTGCTTCTGCCCCGCGGCGCCGCCGAAGAGCGTGACCGGGCTGCCGCCGTGGCTCCCCTGTGTCGCCTTGAGCAACGGACTCGCGTCGGGCGCGGCGAGATTGAGTTGCTTCAAGACCATCGCCAAGTTCTGTTCCGAGGCGCGGCGCTGCGTCCCGTCACCGAGGCGGACATGGATCAGGCGAAACTCGCGGTCGGTCACGCCGCCATGACAGCCGGCGTTGGCGCATTTGTTGATCAGGAGCGGCTGAATCTTTTGCGTGAACTCGGCGGCTTGGGGCCGCGCGAGTCCGCCGATCGCCTCGACGTCGGCGACCACGGCGCCGACCGAATCGACCCGCAGTTGTCCCTGTTTTTGTTGCGGGGCTTGCCGCAGCGTGTCGTCGAGTTTGGCGAGCATCTGCCGGGCGATTTCGTTTTGCGGGTCGCGGCGGAGCGTCCGTCGCAGTTCATCCCCCGCCTCGTCGTAGAGTCGGTAGGTGATGCACCATTCGGCGAGTCGGATGAGACCGGCGGAGGTCGGTTCGACCATCTGCTCGCGCTGCAGGCGATACGCCTCGCGCAGGTCTTTGGCGACGCAACGGACCTGCTCTTCCGGCAGGACGATGCTCCCGCCGGGTCGCGCGACGGAGTAGCCGACCGCATGGCGGGTGATGGTCCCGCGAATGATGCGGCCGTCGAACATGACGGCGAGCTGTTCCTGGGCGGGCTCCGCGGCGGCCGTCAGCCCGGATGTGGGCAACCCCGCGGCCAGCACCAACCAAGCCGCGAGGGCTTGGGCCATCGTCCATCGCCCGCCGAATGACATGCCCCGTACGCCCTTCAAGGGGGATGAGTTCAGGCGCGGCGTCACAAGGCAACAACCACGTCAGAATCACCCGGGGACCGTAATCCTTCTCGGCCCGCGGGGTCAATCGCGACTCGGTCAGATCGGCGATGGGAACGGAAGACAGTCCATCTCCAGGCTCAGCAAGAGGCGAAATCCGCCGGAGAGCATCCTGACGGCACAGCAACACGAAAGCACGACACGGTTTGGCGTTGTGCTTCGGCGGGTGCGTCGATGGGTTTGTTCCCAAGGGCGGCGCGGAGTCAGCCCGCCGTGAGAACCAAGGTCGATGGCCCGACCTTAGGCAGGGAACAGCCCACTCGCATCAAGCCCCGTGGTCGTTGGCCGCGATGTCAGGCGATGCTTGGAGCCGAACCCCAACGGGAACAGACTTCATTGTTTAGCGGCGGGTTGACGGACTGTCAGTTCGACACCATTTCGTCCTTGGACGGTTGCGCGAGTTGCGTGCTCGCTTGAGATTTGCGGAGCGGGTTTGCGTTGGGCGAAGGGTTGCGTAAGCCAATGTGTCGGCGGTGGGATGGGGGTTTGGTTTGTGGCTTTAGGATGAGGACGTCGATCGTACCGCCCAGGCGGGGTGACGGGGCATGCCGCCCGATCAGACCGCCAACTGAGCCGAATGTCAGGCCGCGTATCGGCTGCTCGACCATGACGCACGCACGTGGCATGGGCGTCTCGCGCCACCTTGCCGACAGATATGGGCCCACGGTTGTCCGGGGGAACTCAAGCTGCTGATCGGCGACATCACCAAAGTTGACCGAGGGGGGCTGCGCACGATCCGTGGGGCCGCACCGATCGGCCGCGGTGGCGATGAGGCTGAGGTTTGGCGGTATCCCATCGCGGCGCGGATCAATCGACGACCGGCGGAGCTTTGCCTTTGGTGGCGACGGGTTCGATCCGCTTGACCGTTTTCGGATCGGGGCCGAGCCGCAGGATGAACGCCGCGCTCATCACGTTGTATTCGTACTCCGACTCGGCGACGCTCGGTTCCTGGCGCGCATCGATGAGCATGCCGGGGAGCCGATCGCGGGCGGCCCACAGCAGGAATTGGCGATCACGGCGTTTGGCGCTGGCGATGGGCTTCAGGCGATCGATGACCGGCTTGGCGTTCTTCTTGGCCTCCTCGGCGAACTTGTTGAAGGCCGCGTCATCGGCCTTGTCGTCGCGGAGCTTGCGGAAGTCGACCAGAATCTTGCTCAGGACTTCATAGTCGGCCCGTTCCGCGCCGGTCCCCGCCGGCATGAACATGAAGCCCGCGACGAGGAGCGCGACCACAGCCACGCCGCCGCCCCCCTTCACCACCATGGGATTGGCGAAGAGCGCGCCGAGATCGACCCCGCCGCCGCCGCCGCCGCCGCCGCCGCCGCCGCTCTTCTTTTTGGCGGCCGGTTTGGGGGGCGTCCGCATGGCCGCCGACATGGGCGAACTGAAGCCGCCCGACGGATTGGGGGACGAGTAACTGCGGACGGGCTCCGGGTCGGGCTTGGGGATGGGGGCGATCGGTTTGGCGGCTTCGACGGGGGATGCCGTCGGTTTGGTCTCGATGGCCGGGTCGGTCCCCTTCTTGGTGATCGGCTGGGTTTCGGCGAGACTGGTCGCGGCTTTGGCTGTGGATGCGGGTTCGGCCGGCTTGGATTTGGTCGCCTCGACCGCGGGCTTCGCGGGCTCGACAGACGGTTTGGCCGGTGCGGCCTTCGGCGGCACCGGAGCCGCTTGAACGACGACGAACTGCCGCAGGCTTTGTTCAATCGTTGGCGTCGGCGGCAACCAGGCCCCGTAGGATCCGTACTTCACGAAGTCGGTGGGGCCGATCTGCCCCGCCTGCAGCCATTGAGCGAGTTGCACGAGATTGACCGGGCCACATTCGACCCCGCGAATCCAGGCGTACCACGTCAGTTCTTCCGCGCCGGGGAGATAGGTATAGACGGGGGCCTCGACCGTTGCCGGAGGTTCCGGCGGAGAAGACACGGCTTGTGATTCGGCCGGGGCCTGCGCCGTTGCCGCTGGCGAGGGGCGTTCGATCGCCTGATAGTCCATCACCGCCGCGAGACGCCCCATCGATCCCGCGCGGCGGTACTTCCCCTTGACGCCGAGCTTGACCTGATCCTCGGCGGTCAAGATCCCTTGTTCGGCAAGGTCATGCAGTTCGTGAAACGACAGGGGGCCGAGTTCCTGACCGGTCGTCAGGCAATACCAGACCGGATCGTCATCTCCGGAGTCTTGGACCTCGAGCTCCCGAGAGGATTGCTCGATCTCGGTCGCGACCCCCCCGGCGGGAAAACAGGCCGCCAGCGTCTGCCAACGGGCCGATCCTTCCCGGCGAATCTCATCTTCCGGACCAAGTGTTCCGCTCTCGCGCATTTCCTGGAGGGCGGGCTCCTCGATGGGGCCGAACTCCTCGCCGAACATCCGGTAGAACCACTGTGTTGCCATCGATCTCGACTTTGCAGCCTGGGGACGACGTCGGGACCAGGGAGCGAACCGACCGACACGCGATGCCCACAAGACGACCGCACGCGGCGCACAAGGGCATCGTCGGGATTTTCCGAAGATTGTCGCACACTCGGGACGAACTGCAACCGGGGAGTTGAAGGGGATGTGAAATCCGGAATTGCTGATGGGTGTTGCTCGAATTGCGCTCGGGCGATGAAGCCCAGGGAACGCTTTCCCTGGGCTTCTGGTAAGATCCTCCCCATGGGCCGCGTCACAGGGGCATCATGCTCACGCAACATTCGCTCCGATTCGGCTTAGCGCTGCTGTTCCTCCAGGCCCTGCAGGTCGGCCGCGCCGCCGAACCCGGGTTCGCCGTCGTCGAACTCTTCACGTCCGAAGGATGTAACAGTTGCCCGCCGGCCGACCGGCTGCTGCGGGAGCTCGCCGCCCGCCAGGATCGCGGCGAACCGCTGTATGTCATCGGTTATCACGTCGATTACTGGAACCAACTCGGTTGGCCCGATCGTTTTTCCACTCCCGCGATGACCGAACGACAGCGCGCTTACGCCGCCGCGCTCGAGGCGGACATGGTCTACACGCCCCAGATGATCGTGAACGGTACGAAGTCGTTCCTGGGCTCGAATCGGCGGATGATGGAGCTGGCGATCAACCAGGCGTTACGCCAACCGCGCGGTCTGGCGAAGGTGACGCTGGGAACGCCGACGTTATCGAAACCGGATGACCAGTCGATGGACACGGGGACCGGTTGGATGGTCCCCGTGCGTGTCGCGGGACTCGAACAACCGGGGCTGGTGGTGGTCGTCGCCGTCCAACACGCCGCGACGTCGCAGGTGACGCGGGGCGAGAATCAGGGCGAACGATTGGTCCATCGGGCCGTCGCGCGGAGTCTGAAGACCCTCGCGGTCGAAGCCGATGGCGACCATCCACTCGATTTGGAGCTGCCGTCGGACTTTCCTTACGCCAAGTCGAAGATCGTCGCGTGGGTCCATGACCGCGGGAGCGCACGCATCTTGGCGGTCTCCGATCAGCCGTGGCCCGAGCGGCAGCCGTAACCGCCGTGCTCGATCCGGTCGACGGCAAGCTGCGGGCTTACTTCGCCCGCCCGATCCGATAGAGGGCGGTGTCGGAACGCAGCAGCAACGTGTCGCCGACGATTGCGGGAGTCGCGTTGAATTCGCTGTCGTCCCCCAGACTGTTCCGGGCGAGGAGCTCGAACTTCGGTGCGGCGGGGAAGACGAACGTCCCCGCGTACCGCGAGACCGTGAACAGCTTCCCGTCCGCAAGGACCGGCGATGCATAGACCGGCCGGCCACCTCCGGCGTCGGGGAGCCGTTCGCGATAGACCAGTTCCCCGTCACTGGCCCGCTGGCAATAGGCCTGTCCGCGATCATCGACGTAGTAGAGATGTCCGTCGTGCAGGACCGGCGTGGCGACGTACGAGCCGTTGCGGCTCGACCACAGGAGATTCGTCGCCGTCATGTCCCCCTTGCCGCCGACTCGAATCGCATGACTCGCAACCGGACGGCCCCCGGTGATGTAAATCACGTCGCCGTCCACGATCGGCGTCGGGCTGACGTTTCCGCTGATCTGCGTGGTGACGTACCACCGCAGCTTGCCCGTCTCGGGATTCAACCCCCAGACCTCCCCCGCGACGGCGACCACCAAGTCGTCCCGCCCGTCGGCGGTGCGTACCATCGTCGGCGTGCTGTAGCTCAGTTCGAGGCTGTCGGACGGCTGCTGCCACAGTTCCTTGCCCGTCGCGGGATCGAGCGCCCGAATCGAGCGGCTTTCCTCGGACGCGTTGACGATGAGCGCGTTCCCGGCGAGGACCAGACTTGCCGCCGAACCCCAGCGGCGATTGCTCGATGCCTGCCCGACATCAACCCGCCAAAGCTCGTTGCCCGCGAGGTCATACGCCAGCACGCCCCCCTTGCCGTAGAAGACGTAGACCCGTTCGCCGTCGGAGACCGGCGTGTTGCTCGCATAGCCGTGCTCGCGAAGGAACCCCTCGTACGGGTCGTCACGTCCCTCCACGCTGACGCTTTTCGACCAGTCGATCGCCCCCGTCGCCAGGTCGACGCAGACCAGTTGCCGCGTCGCGACGTCGGCCCGCCGATCACTCGCCCCGGCGTAGCAGGTGACGAAAATCTTGCCGTCGATCACGACCGGACTCGACGCCCCGGCTCCCGGCAACTCCGCCTTCCAAAGCAGATTCTCGGTCGGCGACCAGGTCGTCGGCGGATGGCTGTCGACGGCGATGCCGGCGGCATGCGGCCCCCGGAATTGCGGCCAGGTCAACTCGGCTCCGCGGGCAAACCTCATGGCGACGGGACCAACCGTCACGGATGTTCCCAGGAGAATCGCCGTCAGCCAACCAGTCCGCGCGCGCATGGGGGAGCCTCGTTGAAGAGTCGGAGGGATCGAAACTATCAACCCCGCAGCGGAATCAATGTCTCGGTCAACCGGCGAATTTTCCGCGAAGATCCCCCCTCATGAGCCCCTCCGGAAGGTCCAGCCTTGCCGCGTGAAACATCCATGTTCCGCGCCGGCCCGACGCGTGTTGACGCGCGAGGACGCAGAATGAATGAACCGGATCCCGCTCACCGCCGGGCGGCGAGGGTCGGCGGGTTCCACGTCGATTCCCAGTTCATCGCGGCGAGTTGTTGGTGGACGTGGCGGATCGCGAGTTCGACTTGGTCGGCCTGGATGAGGATCAGGTCGCCCGGTTGCAACGCCGCGAGGGCCTTATCGATGGCGTTCAGTTCCCCGCGGGTCTCTTCGGTCGTCCGGAGCCGCTTGCCGCCGGCGATCCCCTGACGCATCAGCGCGATGATTTCGCCGTCGGCCCGGCCGCGCGTGCAGGCGTCTTCGTAGAGGACCCAATGGTCGAAGCTGTCGGCGATGAGGGCCGCCTGATCGAGGATGTCGCGGTCGCGGCGGTCGCCCGCGGCGGTGTAGACGATGACCCGCCGTTCGTGGGGGATCGCCGCGAAGGCCTGCAGCAGCGCTTCGAGGGCCGAGACGTTGTGACCGTAATCGATCACGATCGTCGCGCCGTTGCAGCGGACGACGTTGAACCGCGCGGGGACGGTTCGCGAATTGTTGACGAACGTTTCGAGCGCGTAGCGGATCGTCTGGAACGGGACGCCCAAGGTCCACGCCCCGGCCGCGGCGGCCATCGCGTTCTCGACCTGGAAGCCGATCGTTCCTCCCATGGTGAGCGGAATGGACGCAAGGTCGGCGATCTTGGCCTCCCAGGCCCCTTCGGCGGCGATCAGGCTCTGCTCCCGCACGAAGACGACTTTCCCGCCGCCTTGCCGATGCCTTGTCAGCAGCGGATGTTCGGCGGACCGCGCGAAGAACAGGACCTTGCCCGTGGCATGCTCGGCCATGGCGGCGACGAGAGGATCCTCGGCGTTGAGGACCGCAGACCCCTGCGGGGCGACATGCTCGACGATGACCCGTTTGACACGGGCGAGTTGTTCGAGGGTCTCGATCCCGTTCAGTCCGAGGTGATCCCCTTGGCCGATGTTGGTGACAATCGAGACGCTCGATTGATCAAAGCCGAGCCCTTCCCGCAGGATGCCGCCGCGCGCGGTTTCGAGGACGGCGGCGTCGACGAGCGGGTTCGAAAGGATCTTGTGCGCGCTTTTGGGGCCGCTGCAATCGCCGGTGTCGATCAGGCGATCATCGACGTAGACCCCCTCGGTGCAGGTCATGCCGGTCCGTTTGCCCCAGCAGCGCAGGATGTGAGCGGTCAAGCGGGTCGTCGTCGTTTTGCCGTTCACACCGGTGACGGCGACGATCGGAATGCGGCCCGAATCTCCCGTAGGAAAGAGCATGTCGACGATCGCCTCGCCGACCGGACGGCCTTCGCCCGAGGAGGGTTCGAGGTGCATTCGCAGGCCCGGGGCGGCGTTGATCTCGATGATCTTGCCGCGCTGTTCCTCGAGCGGCCGACTGATGTCGAGAGCGATGATGTCGACGCCGGCGATGTCGAGCCCGACCATCCGCACCGCGTCGATGGCGCGGGCCGCGACGTCGGGATGGACCAGATCGGTGACATCGGCCGCCGTCCCGCCCGTGCTGAGGTTCGCGTTGCGACGCAGCAGGACGATTTGCCCGGCGGCGGGGATCGAGGCGGTGTTGAGGCCTTGTTCGGCGAGGACGCCGAGCGCCGTCGCATCAAGCGGGATCTTGCTTAGCGAGGTGGCGTGATCTTCGCCGCGACGCGGATCGAGATTCACATCGGCGACCAGTTCGGCGACGGACCGGCGACCATCGCCCGTGACGAGGGGCGGTTCGCGACGCGCCGCCGCCACCAACCGATTGTCGATGATCAACAGGCGGTAATCGGCCCCCGGCGCGTACTCCTCCACCAGAATGCGGTCGTAACGCTCGGCGGCGACATGATACGCGGCGACGACCTGCGCGGGGGTTCGCAAATTGACCGCGACTCCGCGGCCCTGACTGCCGTCCTGCGGCTTGACGACGACGGGATAGCCCAGCGCTTCCGCCGCCGCGACGGCATCGTCCGGACTCGTCACTTCCCGGCCCAGCGGGACCGGCGCGCCGACCGCCGAGAGCAGATCCTTCGTCAGTTGTTTGTCCTGGACGATCTGCTCGGCGATCGCCGAGGTTTGATCGGTCTCGGCGGCGAGGATCTTCCGCTGGCGCGAGCCATGCCCCAACTGCACGAGACTATGTTCGTTGAGCCGGCGATACGGAATGCCCCGTTGCGTCGCGGCACGGACGATCGACCCCGTGCTGGGCCCCAGCCGAATCTGCTGATCGAGCGACCGCAATTCCGCGATGGCGTGGGCGAGCTCGAACGGTTCGTCCCGATCGATCGCGGCGAAGAACCGTTCGGCGACTTCCAGCGCCTGTCGACCGACCCGCTCTTCGCGATATTCGACGGCGAGGCGGTAGGTGCTCGTCGTTGACAGTTCCTGCACCCTGCCGAAGGTGACATGCGAACCGGCGGCGGTTTGCAGGCTGAGGATCGCCCCCGCGAACCAACCGGCGAAGGCGCATTCCGGCGCGATCTCGGCAGGCTCGGTCGAGTCGACTCCCATCAAGGCGGCCGGGAAGCGATCCTTCAGGGTCCGTCGATAGGCGGCGAACCGCGCGGGGGTCAGCCACCCCGCGAGTTCGAGCTCGAGTTGCAACAGCGTCCGTTTCGACCACACATTCGGCCCGCGCAGCGCACGCACGTTCCGCAATTCCATACGATGCCTTTGTTCTTCGCGAACACTTCGACCACGGAATCCCACGCCGTTCGATCACGCATCGAACGTGGTCGGGCCCGATCCCCGCCCCACCCGGCGGTCTCGGATCATGGTCCGTCCCCGGCAACCCGCGGCTTGCGGCCGCGCGTGTCGCCCCTGGTCGAAAACTTGTCGTCTGGTCTGTCCGATACCTTGTCTTGGCCCAATCTGCCGTGTGCCCCTGGCTCCGCCTGGAGTCTATTGATCGGTTGGTGATCATCGTGATCATTCGCGGGAGCCGCTCGTTCGAGAGCGACCCTCCGACGCCTGATCGATCATTTATCTCCCCACCAGTTGCGTCAGCTTCCGGACCGTCGCGGGGACGGTCGTAGACTGCACCACCAGCACTTCTCCCGGTTGCAACCGACGCCACGCCGCATCCACCGCGTCGTCCCAGCCGTCACATCGCTGGACTTCCCGGCAACGGTTCGCGCCTTGCGATTCCGCCGCGTGGAGTCCTTGGATCAATCGATCTTGAACCGAAGTTTCCCCTGCGAGGGTCGGGGGGGGCTCGATGTGGCAGAGATAGGCCACGTCGAAGGCGGTCCCCAAGCGTTGCCCCTGAGAGACGATGTCCGCGGGTCGCCGATCATTCTCCGCCGAATAGACGACGACCCGCTTTTGAGCCGGAAATCCGTCAAGGGCGGTGATCAGCGAATCGAGTGCCGAAACGTTGCGGCCATCGAAGACGATCACCGTCTTGCCCGCGGACTCCCAGACGTTGAACCGGGCCGGGTTGTCGACCAGGTTCCCTTGGAACGTCAGAAGGGCTTCGCGGACGAGGTGTTGCGGCAGGTCGAGTTGCCACGCCGCCGCCACCGCCGCAAGGACGTTCTCAATCTGAAACGGCACCCGGCCCCCATGGGTGCACGGGATGGCCGCGAGGTCGATGAGAGGCGTTTCTTGCAAGCCTTGCGACAGGACGACCTGTCCTTGCCGCAAGAACACGGCCCGCAATCCCTTCGCCCGATGCGCGTCCAACACCGGATGTTCCGCCGAGAGGCCGAAGAAGATCACCCCGCCCGCCGACAGGTCGGACATCTTCGCCACCAGCGGATCGCGGGCGTTCAACACCGCCGCCCCTTGAGGCAACACGACGTCGACCGGGCACCGCTTCACCTTGAACATGTCTTCCGGCGTGTGGAGGTCGTAATCGCCGAGATGATCGGCGGCGTCGATGTTCGTGACGATCGCCACGTCGCATTTGTCGAAGCCGAGCCCTTCCCGCAGGATCCCCCCGCGCGCGCACTCCAACACCGCGGCGGTGACCAAGGGATTCCGCAGAACTTTCCGGGCGCTTTGCGGCCCCGCGCAGTCGCCGCGATCGATGACCCGCCCTTCGACGAACACGCCATCGGTGCAGGCGAGCCCCACTTTGTGTCCGGCGGCTTGCAACATCGCCGCGACCAGCCGCGTCGTGGTGGTTTTGCCGTTGGTGCCGGTGACGGCGACGATCGGTATCCGCCCGGAACCACGTTCGGGGAATAGCGATTCGACGATCGCGTCGCCGACCGGTCGCGACTTGCCGAGGCGCGGCCGCAAATGAGGCAGCAACCCTGGCCCGGCGTTCACTTCGACGATCGCCCCGCCCTGAGCCTCTAACGGCTGCGTCACGTCGTTGACGACGAGGTCGATCCCCGCGATGTCGAGCCCCACGACTTGCGCCGCGACGACCGCATGCTCGGCGACCGACGGATGAACCAGTTCGGTCACATCTTCCGACAGATTGTCGTTCCGCCGGACGACGATCCGTTCCCCGGCGCGCAGCACATCCTGCGGCGCATGGCCTTGATTCCGCAGTTCGGTCAGCGTCAACGCATCCAGCAGCACGGGATTCAGCGGGCACGACTCATCATCCCCGCGACGCGGATCGGCGTTGATCTGCTGTTCGATCAACGCGGCGATCGTTTGGACGCCGTCTCCCGTCACCACGGCCGCTTCCCCGCGCACCGCCGCGACCATCCGGCCGTTGACAACCAAGAGCCGATGCTCGTGCCCGGGGATGAACTGTTCGACGAGGACCCCCGAACCTTCCTTGGCGGCGGCATCGAAGGCGGCGGCGATTAAGTCAGGGTCGCGGAGATCCATGAAGACCCCCCGCCCATGATTCGCGTCGAGCGGTTTCACCACGACCGAACCATCGATCTCATCCGCCGCCGCGATCGCATCGTCACGGCTCTCGACCTGCCGCCCTTCTGGGACCGGCACCCCCGCGCCATGGAGGAAGGCCTTGGTCAGATCCTTGTCGCGGGCGATCGATTCGGCGATCGCCGAGGTGTGGTCGGTTTCCGCCGTCCAAATGCGACGTTGTTTGACTCCATAACCAAGTTGGACCAGGCTCCCCGCGTTGAGCCGCTGGGCGGGGATGTCGCGGGCACGGGCGGCGGTGACGATCGCCTGTGTCGAGGGACCGAGGCGAATGCGATCGGCCAACTCGGCGAGTTTTTTCCGCTCGGTGGGGAGGTCGAACGGGAGATCGTAGACGGCGGCGAGGAGCAGCCGGTGGGCGGTCTCGAGCGCCGCCAAACCGACCGATTCTTCCTCGTAGCGGATCGCGACCTTGTAGATCCCCTCGCGGGTCGTCTCGCGGGCCCGGCCGAAGCCGACATCGCAGCCGGCGAGCGTTTGGAGCTCGAGCGTCACGTGTTCGAGGATATGGGCGAGATACGTCCCCCGCCGCAACCGCGTATGAAAGCCCCCGCGTTCCCCTTCGCTGCAGCGATGTTCGATGAGTCCGGGCAGCCAGGTCATCAGGCGGTCGTTGAACCCGGGGAGGACTTCCGACGACGAGTCGCGCAGCACCTGAAGGTCGACGAGGGCTTCAAGGGCCGGTCGTCGCGACCAGATGTTGGGACCACGCAGCGGTCGGACGGAGAGAATCTGCATCGTTGGAGATCGAGGGTAGGGGCGGAGTCTGAACCGGGAGCGCCACCCGGCACGGTCTGCCGGAGAAATTCCTGGATCGCGCCAAGCTGGCGGCGCGGCGGGGCCGCGTGTTAGAGGCGCGCGTGATGATCCCGGGCGCTGGTCGGCGGCAACGACACCATGGGCCAAGCCGGACCGGGCCGACGGACGATCGGCGGTCGAACCGCGATGGCGGGGGTCACCCAGGTGACCTGGAAGGGGGGCACGGGGAGGCTCCGTGGTGGGTTCGGCGGGCGAAGTCCCTGCCTCGTCTCGAACCCGGTTGCGGTCGGCAGTTCATTCCGCCGCAGTGTGGGGCATGTTTCGGTCGGCATTATTACGGCTGACCGAGGCGGTCACCATGACAAATGATGACGGGTTTGTAAGGTTGGCCCGGGGGGGGGGGCGACCAAC
>CAYRVS010000054.1:23294-26306 GCA_964427725.1 uncultured Planctomycetaceae bacterium
ACCAACCTCGCACGTATTGTTGGCCGATTCCGCCGTCCGGTTACGCGTCCAACTTGGCGATCGCTGTCGATCGGCAGTTTCCGCAGAATCGCAAGATCGGGAGTGTCTTTGCGTTCATGTGAACGGACTCGGAAATCTCGGACCTCATCGCGTGACTTGGCAACTCCCGGCTTGAAGCCCATCGCTAAGGAAGGTAAAGATAGGCCGTTTGTTCGTAATCGTGGGGTTGTACCACGTATCCGGCATGACGCCCGAACGTGGATCCGACAATCCCGATCGATCTCCCTCGCCCCAGGAGCTCACGGATGAGCACACTGCGTGTCGTTTGGCCCGACGAAGATCTCGACGGGGCCGTGGCGGTCGCCGATCCCGACATTCTGCCGATCACCCGGGCGGGTCGCTCGTCCCGGCAGATGGACATCATCACCCGGGCGCGGCTCTTGTTCGAGAACCGCAATTGCCCCAACTGCCAGTATCCAGTGGTCCTGCCGCTGGAACTCGACGACGCGACCATCAATCGCAACGGTCTCCCGATCCCCGGCACCGCGACCCTTGTAGGGTTTCATTGCGGCGGCTGCGGCGACGAGTGGTCGGTGTGAACCGGCTTCGTCCATCGTGTCACGGCTGATTGAGTGGAGCCAGATCGTTGGACGGAAGTCCGTTTGGGGCGTAGTCCCGCAACCAGTCCTAGGCCGGGGCACCCGCCCCGGCCGCGTGCTCCGACCAGACCCGCGTGGCACCCGCGCGAGGGGCGGGTGCCCCTCGCTATGGGAGCGCTCGCAGGGGGGCATCTGTCCGGTCACCCTTCTCGATACGACGACTCGACAGCTCCGTTCGCGCCGGTCGTAGCGCTCCTGACGCGTAGCGCGATTCCAGCGTCCGCGACGTCCCGCCTCCGTTCCGCGCCTCGCCGCGCCCGATAATCCCTTCGGGGTCAGGGGGACTCCACGTCCTCGGGCGGATGGCGCGAGTCTGCGCGCACGCCTTGGCGACGAGTCGCGGGTCTGTCCGGGGCGGTCGAGTGATGCTGCGTCACTGCTCCTCTCGCGCTGCGGGCCTATTGATCGCGTGGTGTCTGGTGTCCGGCGCGCAAGCCGGACAATCCTCGGCTTGCGCTCAGGAAGCCACCCCCAGACTCGTCCCGCCCGCCGCGTGTGACGATGGCTACTGGATCGTCTCGGCCCGCGATTGCGACCCGGACGTGACGACCAGTCAGTGCCGCAATTTCAAACTCTGGCGGTACGACGCGCGGGGGCGTGGTCGCCCCGCCACCCTCGCCGAGTTCTACGCCTCGCTGACCCCCGGTGTGCCCGTCTGCTTCATGATGCATGGCAGCTTCGTCGACTGGGAGACCGTCCGCGAAGACAGTCGGCTGACGAACCAATGGCTGCGGTCCCCCTGTCCCGGTCAGCCGTTGCACGTCGTTTGCTTCACCTGGCCCAGCGACGACACCCCCAAACTCTGGCTGCCGATCGATGTCGCAATTCTCGGCCGGCGCGCGGGTCGGCACGCGCTCTATGTCGCCGAATTGATCTCGATGATTCCGGACGATCATCCGATCTGCCTCTTGGGCCATAGCCACGGGGCGCGGATGACCGTCTCGACGTTGCATGTGCTCGGCGGCGGGACGGTCGACGGGGTCGCCTTCGCCGGCGGGCCGTATCACCGGCATCGTCTGCGCGCGGTCCTTGCGGCGGGCGCGTTCGATCATCATTGGCTCAATCCCGGTCAGCGGTACGAGCGGGCCGTCCATCGACCGGAAGGGATTCTCAATCTGCTCAATCGCCGCGATATGGCGCTCGGCTTCTACCCGCTCCATCGGCCCCTCACGACCGTCGCCGCCGTGGCGCGCAGCGGTTTCACGCGGGGGGATCGGCAGGAGATCGGCCCGGCGAGCCGCAAGATCATCGACCTCGACGTCACCGACCAGGTCCGCGCCGGGCATATCTGGCCCCACTACTATGGCGACAGATCAATCGCCCAACGGATCGCCCCGTACATCTTCTTTGAGGACCCGCAGACGCCGGCGGTCGCGCGAACCACCCCCGCCACGGAGCTTGGGACCCCGTTGACCCCGGTCAACCTCGAGTCACACCGCTCCTCGAAGTGGGAGCTCATGCCGTCCGGGCGGACGCGATAACTCTGGTTTCAGAGTCTGACCGGTCGACTTCCGGGAAATC
This sequence comes from uncultured Planctomycetaceae bacterium, assembly GCA_964427725.1. GTDB lineage: Bacteria > Planctomycetota > Planctomycetia > Planctomycetales > Planctomycetaceae > DSVQ01. The sequence continues at coordinate 25,475 of CAYRVS010000054.1, forward strand.
CAAAGCACGAAATCCGAAGTCCGAAGGAAGGGGCAAATCCGAAGGGGAAAACGGACCGATTACGGAACGTTTTCTTGTTCGGACTTCAGATTTCCTTCGGATTTCGTGCTTCGGATTTCGGATTTACGCCGTCGGCGCTACGCCCCGATTTCGACCTCCACCGGCGCGATCGTGCTTGCGGCCGCCGGGTTGCCCGTGTAGGTCGGCAGCGCGGTCGTGGTGACTTCCCAGCCTTGATGACGGATCGTTCCCGCATAGGGGGGCGTACCGCTCACCTGGCCGGTCAGCCGATAGCGGCCCCCTTCAAAACCCGCGGGGACCGTCACACGCGCGCCTTCGGCGTCGGACAGAATCGGGCGGATCGCGAAGAGCCGTTCCAGCGTCTTCGCGGCGTCGCGTTGGACCTCCCGGACCGCCGCCCCGATCTGGTCATCGGCGTAGGCCGCGAGATCCTCTTTCAGGAAGTCGATCAACCGCGCTTCGCGCTGGAGCGTCGCGAGCAACGTGACGGCGGGATTCTGCGTCGGGGGAGGCGGGGCCGCCGGCTTGGGCGGCGCGACGGGTTTTGGGGGTTCCACGGGAGTCGGCAACGGCAACGGGCCGCGCAAGGCCTGATCGAGCCGATCCGCCGTTTCGCGGTTGCCGAGCGCGCCGAAGAAAGCGCGAAACGCGGTGCCAAGCCGTCCCATGTTCAATCCTCAATCAACAACGACGCCCAGGGAAGGCCTTCCTTGGGCATCCACACCTTTTTCAACATCTCTGCCACCGCTGAGATCGAGGGGACTGAGCCCCGTAGGGGCGGGAGAGTGTAGCCCCACGCGTGAGCGTGGGG
>CAYRVS010000055.1:0-12878 GCA_964427725.1 uncultured Planctomycetaceae bacterium
ACTTTTCGGCCAATCCACGCAACCCCCGTTTCCAGTCGTGACGCAGCACTAGTGCCAGGGAAAACCCCTGATTCTCACCGCATATCTTGCTCTAGACTCTAAACACTCGACACTAGACCGGTCGAGTTGCTCTCCCAAAATGAAATCAGCGAAGGCCCTGAGAGCCCCTCGCTGGGAACTACTGTTGGGGGGGCGAGTGCGCTCGAGACGGGCGGACGCCGCGAAGTTCCTTGTCCCCTGCGCCCTCCAGGTTGTCTCTTACCAAGCCCCGCCGACCTCCGCCGGGGTTCGCACGTGAGGGATCTCGGGGATGACGCCGAATGGGATGCGGACGTGGGTGCGGGCTTGTTCGCCGTGCATCGCGCCGAAGTAGACGGTGTGCATGCCGAAGCGGGCGTTGGCCCGATCCAGGGCGGCGGAGAGGTCGTCCCGCGCGCGATCCTCGGGAAACAACGACGGGGCGGTGTTCTCGTGGGCGACCAAATCCAGCAGCGTGACGTCGACCTTCAGGGGCTTCCCCGGCGGGCGCTGCCCCCACAAAGCTTCCGCCGCCTGCAACAACGTGAGGGTGTCCTGACACAACGGCACCCCCTGCTTGGCCCGCCACCGCTGGTGGCCGAAGTAGGTGACGCCGACTTCGATCCGCCGCGTCCAGTACTGAATCTTCCGCAGGCGTTCGGCCGCCTTGTGCAGCAGCCGCATCAACACCGCGCGCGAGCCGGCGGGGGTCCGCGAGGCGGGGGGGAGCACGTGGGAATGCCCCAGCGAACGCCGGTGGGTGAGCGGGGCGGGAACGTCCTCGCCCCGCAGCAGCCGATGCCACGCCGAGCCATGCACGGCGCTCCCCCAAATCGCCGACATCTCCCGCAACGACAGATCGCAGAGCTGTTCGACGGTGGTGATGCCCGCGCGACGGAACCGCTGCCCCATCCGTGGCCCGATCCCCGGAAAGTCTTCCAGGTCGAGCGAATACAACCGGTCGGGAAGATCGGCGGGATGAATCACCGTCAGCCCGTCGGGCTTTTGCAGGTCGGAGGCGAGCTTCGCGAGCATGCGGTTGGGACCGATGCCGACCGAACAATTCAAGGTCTGGCCGACCCGCCGCCGAATCGCCTGTTTGATCTCGTGGGCCAACGCCTCGGCCCGTTCTTCCTCCCGATCGGGCCCGCGTAACCGGCAGACCATCTCGTCGATGGAGAGGACCGCCGTTACGGGGAGGCAGGACTCGACGGCGTCGACGATCTGGTGGTGCAGCCGGATGTACTCCTCCGGGCGGGCCTCGACGAAAACGATGCCGGGGCACAGCCGTCGGGCGTCGGCGACGGAGGTCCCGGTCTTCACACCGCGCGCTTTGGCTTCGTAACTGGCGGCGAGACAACAGGTGGTTTCGGCGCGCATCGGAATCACGCCGACGGGTCGGCCGCGCAGCTCGGGCTGGAGATGCTGCTCCGCCGAGGCGAAGTAGGCGTTCATGTCGACGAAGAGGTACCGCAGGATCATGGGTCACACCCCCAGGGATGCCAAAATGTGTTCTTAAGAACACTTCTATCGACATCCAAATAAGTATTCAAGAGTTTAGTTTTTAGGGTGATTACGACCACATCAAGAACTTGAGATCAAGCCTTTTCAATCGTCGCAACCGACTTACTGGTATAGCCTTGTGTCGAAAGGATTGGGTCGGCCCAGAGTTGCTAATGGAAACGAAAAAACCCAGGGTGGTCAGCCCTGGGTGCTCGTGAATCTCGGTGGGGTCGCAGCGGGCCAATCCGCCCGAACGGCTTACCAGGCCAGGTCTTCCGCGGCGGGGATGCCGGGAATCGGCGCGGTGACGGCGGGGACGGGGGCGTGGTAGCTCGAAATGGACGGGCCGACGTCGAGCCCTTGGCTCCAGTGGAAGAACGAGCCGTCGAGCTCGCCGACGGTGGCGGGATCCACAAAGTGGGGAGCCGCACAGGTTTCGTTCAGGCCGTGCCACAGTTCCGGGGCCGCGCACCCGGGCAGAGCACAGCCGGGGAAGGCGTGGCTCGACATCGCACAGCCGGAGGGACCACTGCAACCCGGCATGGCGCATTGCGGGGCAAAGCACGATCCGGCGCACGTGAAGGGAATCGCGCAGCCGATGGTTTGCGGATGGAATGGCGTCGAGCATGCCGGAGCGAAACAGCCTGGGCCGTAACAGGCTGGGGCAAAACAGCCGGGCGTCGAGCAAGCCGAGGCGCAGCCGAAGGGGACCACACAACCAGGCCTCGCCCGGCCGGGGAAGGCGCAGACGGGTACGGAGCAGACCGGGGCCGAGCAGGCGGGACCACTCCAGCCCCAAGGGGTTGCACAGGTGGCAACCGGGGCGCCGCAGCCCGCGCAACCAAACGCGGCGAACCGGCGGAATTTCCCCCCGGCGATCACCCCCTCGTCATGAGCCGTCGCCGCCAGGCCGACCACGGCCACCAGGATTCCCACGCCACGACGCATCGCGTCCACTCCCGCTCGCAAGTGCTCGGAGACGGTCGCCCCCTTCATGAGGCGACCCGCGGCCCTTCGCGGCCCCGCGTTTTCTCGAAGGTAAACCGGAGCGGACCCGATGCAAGAGGGAACCGAACCGTGTCCTGCCGATGACCCTGCGGCGGCTGCGGCCGGTAACGATTGGCGCGAAGGTTACGAAAGCCATACAGCCCAAGGCACGCGTTCCCTGGGCTGCATGGCTTTAATGGGAGTCATGGATCGAGCGAGGGGCGCGGTCTGCTTGCGGACCACGAGGCCACCTGACCGTGGGTTACGGCAACTCGAGCCGATAATCAGTCAAACCTTCGTCCGTGACCTCGACGGTCAATCCGGATGTTTCGACGGAGAGATATTTCTTGTCGAGTTTTACCTTCGGAGGAGGTGGAGGAGTTCCGGTCTCCATGCCCGGCGTTTCGGGCGGCAACTCAGGATCGTAGGCGAACCAGATCTCGTTCAGTCCGATGATGGCTCCATCCCCGGGCTTGCGGACGGAGAGGGAAAAACTGCCGTCCGGCTTGATGCGGTCGCTGGCGGGTTCCTGCGCCTTGCCCGACTTGCAGTAGAAAAAGACCCGATAGTCTTCGAGCGGCTTGCCTTGGAAAGTCGCCATGCCGCGGACTGGCGCGGTGTCGATGGGAATGATCGGCGGCCCGTAGTGACCACTGCATCCCACGAGGAGGAGAGGGACCAAAAAGGCCAAGGAACCAAGGCGCATGATCATTCCCACCGAGTTTGCAAGGGAGTGAGTCGCATTCGCCGCGAATCTCAGGCCGTGCCCGAGTCCGGGGCGCGAAACGGAATCACTCGCCCACCGGACTCTTGGCGCGGGCTTGAGGTGGCTACCATTCCCCGAGCACTTCGCCGCTTGCGCGGCTGCCGACCGCGCGCCAGATGCCGCCATCGATGCTGTCGCCGGCGAACCGGACGGACCCGTCGCCTAGGAGCACATGGGCGCCGCCGGTGTGATAGCTGCGGGCGGCCATGTGGCCTTCCGCGAAGTTCACGGCCGTGACGCAATCACGGAAGGGGGAATTGGGGGTCAGGGTATGATTGTAGAACGTGTAGATGGTGAGCCCGCGATAGTACTGATTGCCACGCCCCTGAAAGCGATTCTGCGTCGTCAGCGTGATGTTGCACTGGGCCGGGTTGTACGGGTTGTTGACCGCCCCCAGCGCAGCGGGCGTGATATAGACGGGCGAGGCATAATCGTCGATCGAACCGATGGCGATGCCGGACGCGACGGTCGTCCCCGCGCCGCGACCGCGCTTGATTTCCGCGAACATCGCCGTGTTGGACAGGCCATCGGTGATGTCGCGGAACTTGACTCCCGGTCCGGCATAAAACACGGCCGTTTGCGTCGTGTCGAAGTAGGTGCTCGAGAGCCCCAGATTCTGGACGTAATTGGTGCGGCCGGCGGTTGTGGATGAGCCGGTCGGCCATGTCACGAAGCCGGACGAGGATTCGCTGGGGCATTGGTACATCGGCAGGTTCAGAATCGTGGCCGGCACGTTGACCGTGGCCGTCATGGGTTGCCCGAAGTTAAAGAGCGCATAACCCGCCGCCTGATCCATGTAGGGCATGATCATCGTGTGCGGGGTCGCCGTGCTGGCGCCGCTGCCGCCGCCGGCACGCATATGTCCGGGCGGTAAAGTTCCGAACGTCGATTCGTAGTTGTGCAGCGCCAAGCCGATTTGCTTCAGGTTGTTGCGGCATTGGGTGCGGCGGGCCGCTTCGCGGGCCTGCTGGACGGCGGGCAACAAGAGCGCGATTAGGATCGCGATGATCGCGATCACCACCAGCAACTCGATGAGGGTGAACCCCCGCGGCTTGATCGACATGAACGGACTCCTCTGGGAAAAAGCGGGACGCGAGAAACCGGTGACCAACGAGGAACCCGAGAGGCGCCTCAAAGTCATGAATTTTGGGAGAGACCGAAGTTGAGCCGCAAAACCTCAGATGTTGCCCGGGGTTGACGGGCCTGCCGCCCACTTTAAGCAAAATGAAGGCCAGACGACAAAAACTCGGGGAAACCCTCGTGAACAACGCTGGATCGCGAGGGTTGTTCGAAGCCAGAAAATGTCATACGGCCGTGGTTGCCCGAAAATCAAGCAACCTGCCTGCGGTGAATGCCGCAGGCCGAGGATTCTTACAAACACAGTTGGAACTTGGATCGGTACGGCGAGGATCCGCCGCACAAAATATAGGCGTTCTGACTATTTTGGTGCCGACCCTCTTGGCGAGACCGGGTTGCTTAGCTGTGGTGAGAGGCACGGTATGGCAAAGCTTCGATTGACCTCGGACCCGCGGCACCAGGCACGGGTCGTCAGGTCAGGGGCTTCGGTGGTTGGAAATTGGAGACTCCGGGCTTGGTTGCGTGCCGAGAGTCTGTGTCTGGTGCCAAAGCCCCCCCTGGAAATCACGGGATTTCTTGCACAAGACTCTTGGCCTTTGTCACAAAACCAAGCCAGCGGCTCAGCCAGAATGAACCTAGCGAAGGCCCTGTCGTCTGGTTGCTAAAGCTTGCCCTCCGCCCGAACCGCCGGTTTGACGCCGCCGCCGCGTTTGTCTATGGTGGTAATCCCCAAAATAGACCAAGCCCTAATTCATCCTCACACGGGAGATCGGCGGTTCCGACCACGTCTCCCGGCAGGTCGGTCGGAAACCGCAGGTGCCCATGGAGTTTTCGGATCGGGCGTTCGACGAGATGGGTCTCAGTGACGAGACCCTCGATGGCTTGCGACAGGCCGGGTTCGTCCGCCCCAGCCCCATTCAGGGGGCGTTCGTCCCGCTGGCGATGACCGGCCAGGATTGCATCGGTCAGGCCCGCACGGGGACCGGCAAAACCGCCGCCTTCGTGATCCCGATCGTCGAGCGGATCGATCTCGATGATCCCGCGACGCAGGCGCTGGTCCTCACCCCCACGCGGGAACTGAGCCAGCAAGTCGCCGACGAGGCGGTCCGCCTCTGCGTCGGTCACGAGTTGACCACGGCGTGTCTGGTCGGGGGGAAACCCCTCGGACCACAGATGACCCAACTGAAGCGGGGGGCCCAACTCGTCATCGGGACTCCGGGGCGGGTGATCGATCTGCTGCAGCGTCGCGCGCTGCAACTGCAGAATCTCGCCATCGTGGTCCTCGACGAAGCCGACCGCATGCTCGACATCGGCTTCCGGCCCGACATCGAACGGATTCTGCGGCAGTGTCCCGCGGAACGCCAAACGTTGCTGCTGTCGGCCACCTTGCCGCCGCCGGTCGAACGGCTCGCGCAGAAGTACATGCGGACGCCGACGCGGATCGATTTGTCGTCGCAAACGGTCGGCCAAAGCACGATCGATCAGTACTACATCAGCGTCGACGCCGACCGGAAGCTGCGGGTGCTGGTGCAGCTGCTGATTCAGGAACGACCGCAGCAGGCGATCGTCTTCACGCGGACCCGTCGCGGGGCGGAACAGGTCTACCGGCACTTCGAGGGTCGCTTGGCGCAGGTCGCCTTCATCCACGGCGACCTGCAGCAACGGACCCGCGACCGGGTGATGCGCGAGTTTCGCGCCGGAAACATCCGGCTGCTGATCGCCACCGACGTGATGGGCCGCGGCATCGACGTCAGCGGCATCTCGCACATCATCAATTACGACATCCCCGAGGACTGCGACGACTACGTCCACCGCGTGGGGCGGACCGGTCGGCTGTCGTCGAGCGAATCGAAGGGGACCGCCTTCACGCTGGTCTGCATCGACGAAGGGGAGCAACTCACCCGCATCGAAATGCGGATCAACAAGATCCTCGAGCAGTACGAGATTCGCGGGGTCGAGACCCATCGTCCCCGCAAGCCGCGCAAGCACGTCAGCGAAGCCCCCGCCGAAATCGTCATTCAGCGCGACATCGACGAGGATGCATGGACGGTCGCGTGACCGCGTGCTGGATCACGCCGTGAGGGGGACGGTCGCCGGGCCGATGTGCAGGGTTTGACCGCGCAAACCGCGACTCAAGGGGCTCGCGAGCAGCAGGACCGTGTCGGCGATCGTCTCCGGCTCGGTTTCGCCACCGAGGAGCGCGTTGACCCGGACGCCGCGCGGAGCGAGTTCCTCGGCCAGATGCTCGACCGCGCGTGACAGGGCGGCGGACTGCGTAGGATTGAGTCCCTTCGAGCCGGTCGCGCGGCCGACGGCGACGATTTGACCACCGCCGGGACTGCGGGCGAGCAAGTCGCTCGCATGCTGGGCCAACAGGATGAGCGGGCGAACGCCGCGCTGCATCGCGACATCAAAGTCGGCGGGGGTGGTGGCCAGCAACGGCGTGGCGGGGCCGGCGGGGACGTTGCAGACGACCAGATCGAGCCGACCAAACGTCGTCCCGATCCAATCGAGCATGGTAACGAGGTCGTCGGGTTCGGTTAGGTCGGCCTGGACTTCGGCGACGCGACGACCGAGATCGGCGATGCGGCCGGCGGTGGCGTCGGCGTCGGGACGCGCATGGGCGAAGTTGACGACGAGATCGGCCCCCGCCTCCGCGAGCCGCAAGGCGATGGCCCGACCCACGCCGCGCGAACCGGCGGTCACCAGGACGACTTGGCCATGCAGTTCGATCATCGTCGCGATCCTTCCTCGATCGTGCCGCGCATCACCGGGGGGAGTGGCTTGAACGTGTGCCATGGGCTTCGCCAGTGGTCTTCCCTTGAAAGAACTTGGAACCATCGTACTGGCGGAGCCGGTGGCACACGGAAAATCACCGGGGGGAGTGACCTCCCCCCGCTCGCGAAGTCGCCATCAAGTCAGGTTGCTGAAATCCCCGTCCCACAAGGCGGAGTCGGCCCCTTTCGAGGTGCGAATCCCCTGGTAGCCCCGGGCCGCCAGCAGCAGGTCGCCCTGCGCCCCATATAGGAACAGGTCGTACCTCGTGTGCCGATCATCGCTGCCGCCGAACTTGAGCCGGACGGTGCAGGTTTCATCGGCATTCGGCAGGCGGACGATGCGAAGTTCCTCGATGCCGTGGGGGACTTCGACCCGCATATTCATCAGGATGAACAGATCGACGCCACACGCCACCAGACACGAATCGAGCGTGGCCACGGGGAGGAACCACTGGCGTCCCGGCCGCGACCCCGCCAGGTTATCGGCGGCCGCCGCGATCACCCGGCCCCAGCCCCATTCTCGTTGCAGCGACAAGCCCTTGAGGCATTGGAATCGCGGTCCGTGGATGAGCTGCGCCTGCTTGCCGTTGGCGTACTGCATCGGGCTGAAGGGGAAACTCGGCTTGACGAACGCGGGGGCTTCGGCGGCGGCGAGCTGTTCCGGAAAAGCGATGACGGCGGTCTGGTAGACGGTCGACTTCCCCGTGGTGCCGACCAGTTGGCAGGCCCACCCATCTCCTTGCCGCTCGGCGACGACCTGTAACGTCTGGGGCGTGTGATCGACAAACTTGCAGGGGGCGAGGATTCGGAACGACCGCACGACGAAGTCGCGACCGGCGGGAGCGGTCAGCGAGACCGCCTCGATCATCGTTTCGAGACCGATGACCGCCGGCAACAACGGCTTGCCGCTGAAGCGATGTTCGTCGAGGAACGGATCGTTCGTCGGGTCGAACCGCGACGACGTCACCAGCTTGTCGGGTGACTCATAGCTCGCGTGATCAATCAACGGGAGGTCCGCAATCCGTTCCGCAGCGATGACGGGGAGCGTGTTGCCGGGGGTGATGTTCGCTTGCGGCGGCGTCACGGGAGGCGCCGCGCTGTTGACGGGCTGCGTGCCGGGCAGGGGCGCCGGGGCGGGGGTGGGGCCGCTTGTCGGCAAGACGAGGCTCGGCGTTTTCGGTTTGATCGCCCCCGGAATCGGCGCGGGCGCGGGGCCACGGGTGGTGGCGGGTGCGATGATCGCGGGTCCGGCGGATGATGTCGGCGGAGCAACCGGAGCGCCGCCGGTCGTCCCCGTCTTCACTTCGACCATGTGATAGCCGTCGACTTGGATGACGACGCGGCCCGCGGCATCGACCATCACGAAATCGGCGTCGATGCGGCGGTCGGAGCGTCCCCGCAGCCAGACGCGGAGCGTGAGGGCTTCGCCGGGAACGAGCGGTCGGGCGAGCCGAATCCGATCGAACGACTGCGGCAGATCGGCGACATGGAGCGTGTGCCAGACGAGGAGGTCGGCCCCGAGGAGCCCGGCGTCGATCGTCGCCGACGGAAGTTGCCAACCGGCCGCCGAGCGATCGCCCGCGATGAGGGCCGGCGGCGGGACAATCAGGCGGGCCCACAAGCCGCCGTCGACCAAGGCATAGTCCCGCAGCGCCTGGAAGGGGACGCCGTGATAGACGCGGGCCTCTTCCGGAAACTTCATCGTCCGCCAGTCGACGACATAGCGGTGCGTCGTCCAGCTCGTCGGAACAGGCCCCAGTTCCGCATCCGGCAGCGGCGCATAGTCGGCGGCGAGTTCGAGCGTCGCCTCCATCTGCAACCGATCAGCCTCGACCAATCGCCCTTGACGATCCTGGAAGTCGGCGACCAACCGGGCATGCAGCCCCGCGGCACCGTGCTCGAGCACGACTTTGGCCCGCTGCGTCCGTTCGTTCAGAAACCGCAAGCCTTGATGGACCGTCATGTCGCGCAACCCGACCAGCTTGCGGCCATCGGCGGCGAGAATCGATGCGGTTTCCGCGAATGATTCCATCCCCACCACGGCGGGGAGAATGGGCTGCCCCTGATGGCGATGTTCCAGCAGGAACGGGTCGCCGGTCGGGTCGAGCTCCAACGTCGCGATCAGGCCGGAACCCGGCTTCAGACCGTGAATCGTTTCGACCAACGAAGCGCGCTGCACTTGCGGATCACGCCTGAGGTACTCGGCCTTGAGCGCCGCGTCGGGCATCGTGCCGTCGATGTCGATCAGATCGGGCTTATCCAGGAACAGCAGCTCCCCTTCGATCGCCCGGCCGAGCAGCTCGTCGATGACATGGGCCGCCCCTTCCAGCGGCGGCATGAAGGCGAGGTTGCTCGATTGGAGCGCGAGCTTGCTTTCCGGCCGGGCCGCCATGCCGACGTCGGCCCAGGGAGGCCAATGCAGCCCGATCGCGGCGACGTTCGGCCGGGCTTGCCGCCACGCCGCGCACAGTTTGCACAGCATGTCGGAGGCCATCGAGTAGTCGCATTGACCCATCCCGCCGAACCGTCCGCTGGTCGAACCGAACCCGAGGAAGTACTCGAGGGGATCGTCGGTGGTGAGGGCGGCGAGATGGACCGCGGCGTCGACTTTGACCCCCAGCGTCGCGGCGACGAGGTCGCGTTTCTTCTTGTCGAAACGGCAGGCCGCCTCGAGCCCCGCGCCATGGATCACGCCGGAAATCGGACCGTCCTGCTTGCGGATGCGGTCGAGGGTCGCGGCGAGTGGAGCCCGATCGGAAACGTCGCAGGCATGGTACGTGACGGCGATGCCGTCCGCCCGGAATGCCTGCAACGTCCGATCGATTTCGATGGCCCGTTCGACCTCTTTCCAGGTGCCGGCCGGATGTTTTCCGGCGGCGCGCGCCTGGTCCATGATCGAACGCTTCAGCGTTTTTAGACCTTCCTCGGTGAGGTTTCGCCAGCTGGGGTCGATGGCCGGTTCCGCCGTCGAACCGAGCAGATGCATTTTGAGTCCGAACCGCCGCCCGAGTTCGCGGGCGACCACCGCCGTCACGCCGCGCGCGCCGCCGGTCACCACCCACACGCCATGGGGCGTCTTGGTCCCCGGACGCTGCGCCGACGCGGGTTGCGGGACGGCGCGGACCACGAACCGGCGGCCGCGAATCGAGCCGACTTCGAGCGGCCCTTCGCGATGGGCCGCTTCCTGCAGGACGACCTTCGCAAGCCCTTCGGGGGCCTCTTCGAGCGGGGCGTCGATGACCTTGACGGTCATGTCGGCGAGTTCGCGACGGAGTCCCTTCAGAAGCCCGGTCAGACCACCCCCCTCGAAGCTGTGGACGCGACCGCCAATCCCGAAGTCTCCGCCCAACGCGGTCACGGCGATGAGCGTGGCGTCAGCGGTCCGGCCCGCGGTTTGAACGAGTTGCGCCCATTTCTGACAGACGAGGAACGGCACCAGGACACCGGTCGTGGACCGGGCGGCCCAATCCCCGCGATCGATCGTCGCCGCGTCGCCGTCCCGCGCGGTCGTCACGATCAACTGCAGCGCGGGGTCTTTCGTCCAGAGGAGGTCCAGCGCCGCGACGGCGGCATCGTCGGCCGGCAAGACGTGGCAGGTCTGGCCCCAGCCTTGCAGTCGTTCACGCAGCGCCTCGGTCAGCTTGTTGCGACCCAACAACAGGACCGGTCCCTGGAACAGGGGCCGGTCCGGCGTGCCGGCGGGCAGGGGCGCGGCTTCCATCCGCAACACATGCCGCTGGACCACCCGTTTTCCTTCGGGGGGGAGCCCGGTCCGCGGGTCACCGATGAAGGGCTTCGTCGTGAATTTGACGCTCCCCGACTTTTCGGTCGCGGTCGACGCGGGCGAGTGATGTTTGCCGTTGTTCCCGGCGACTTGGACCGCCGTCGACGAGGCGTGCGTCGTCGCACGAATCGACGTCGCCTGGGCGTCGGCCTGTTGCTCGGTCGATGCGGTCGACCGGCTTCGGAACAGGTCGCCGATCTCCAGCTTGTAATAGGTGTCGATGATCTCGCCGGAGCGCGGACCGGGGGTGACGTAGATCTCCCCATGTTCGGGCCGCATCACGATGCTGATCTGATTGTCGACCCGGCGGATGGTGTTCATCGTCGCGTGGGGGGTTTCCCGGCCGCGGCCCAGGTCGTAGCGATCACGCAACGTCTGCTGCGCGAGTTCGAGCGGGACACCCTCCCGATCGGCCACGGCGAGGAGTTGTTGCAGCCGCGCGAGCCGATGCCGCGAATGCTCGGGAACATCGGCGACGGGGGTTTGCAGCAGGCAATGGTTTGTGGTGAGAACGCGCTTGGGCTGCTCCTGAACTTCGAGATGGTCGCCGTCATATTCGAGGTAGCAGAGGCGATCGGTGCGGAACTCGCTGAGACAGAGGCTCCACGCCCCCGCCCGATCGAGGGTCCGCAGCAGCTTCACCGCCGCCTCGATCGATTCGGCCCGTTCGAGCAGCCGTTTGACGAGGACCGGGTGGACCTTGCCGATCGCCGTTTCCTTCCGGCGGGGGCAATCGAGGAGCAGCGTGCTGGTGATCGCCAGCCCGGCTTCGTTGATGCCGTTCAGCCCGCCCGACTGACCCGAGACGCTGAACGTGACGTGGGCCAAGCCATGCGTCGGCCGGCGAATCTGCACGATCCGCGACAGGCAATCGGGCAGCGTCAACGACAGCGGCGAATCTTCGTTCACCGCATGGACCAGTCCGTACCGTGGATTGACCTGCTTGGTGAAGGCGAACTGCGTGCAGCCCGGCACATAGTCGGGATACATCCCCAGGTTATGCGCCAGGACCGCTCCGTGCGGCAGCCCCGCGCCATCGGCGATCCCCTTCAGCTCTTCGATCTCCGCCTCGCCGAAGTACATTGTCGGGTTGGCGAGGGCCGCGTCGAGCTCCGGGATATTCTGCAACCGGGGGCCGAGCATCGCCGCGTAACGTTCCATGATCGCGCGGATCTGCGGAGCCTGCGATTGGCCGTGCTGCCGGCCGATCTCGTAATCGCTTCCCGCGAGGGTCACGACGCTGAAGGCTTCGGGGAGATGATCCCAGGGCCCCTCGGCGGGGGGGATGGCGGGCGATTCGGCGGTCGGAGCAAGCGGCGTCGTCACGCTGGGGACCGGGGACGTCGCGACCGCGGAGACCGCGACGGGCTCCGCGCTGGGTGTGGAGATCGTCATCGTCTGCGGACCCGCCATGACGAAGGTCAGGATCGCGTCCAACGTGCGGAAGTCATCGAGCGAAAGTTCGCTTAAGGAACCCGCGAGGTGGGTCAGCTCGAAGTTCTCGGCGAGTTCCCCGATGAGCTGCGCTTTCTTGATGCTGTCGATCCCGAGATCGGCTTCGAGATCGGCGGTTAGTTCGACCATCTCCTCCGGATAGCCCGTCTGGTCGACGACATAGCGGACCATGAATTGCGTGACGGCGGCGCGATCGAGAGCGCTGACGGTCGCTGGGGCCGTGGCGGCCTCCACAGGCGGCAGGCTGACGGGCTCCGGCGGCGCGGTCATCGCGGCGGGTACCGGGATGGCGGTGGGCGCGACCGCCGACGTCGCGGGCTTGGTGACGAATTCGAGGATCGCCTCCAACGTGCGGAAGTCGTCGAGCGAGAGCTCGCTCAAGGAGCCCGCGAGGTGGGCCAGCTCGAAGTTCTCGGCAAGCTCCCCGATGAGCTGGGCCTTCTTGATGCTGTCGATGCCGAGGTCGGCTTCGAGATCGGCGGTCAGTTCGACCATCTCCTCGGGGTAGCCG
>CAYRVS010000055.1:12978-26226 GCA_964427725.1 uncultured Planctomycetaceae bacterium
GTCTGGTCGACGACGTAACGGATCATGAACCGCGTGACGGCGGCGCGATCGAGCGACGACGCGGCCACGATCGACGTCGCGGGGGGGGGGGGCGTCACTGTCGTCGTCGGAGCCGGCGCGACCTCGGTCAACGTCGCCACGACGGCGGGCGCGGTCATCACCCCCCCGTGCCCGGCGGGCTTGGTGACGAACTCTAGGATCGCCTCGAGCGTCCGGAAGTCATCGAGCGACAGTTCGCTCAAAGAACCCGCGAGGTGGGTCAGCTCGAAGTTTTCGGCGAGTTCGCCGATGAGCTGGGCCTTCTTGATGCTGTCGATCCCGAGATCGGCTTCGAGATCGGCGGTCAGTTCGACCATCTCTTCGGGGTAGCCGGTCTGGTCGACGACGTAACGGATCATGAACCGCGTGACGGCGGCGCGATCGAGCGCGGACGTGGCGGGAGTGGTGGCCGCGAGGACCGGCGCGGACTCCGCGGGGGCGGCCGCGACCGTAAGCGGCGTTGCGGGGGTCTCGCTCACTGGAACGATCGCCGGGGTCGTGGCCCCGGCGGGCTTGGTGACGAATTCGAGGATCGCCTCCAACGTGCGGAAGTCATCGAGCGAAAGCTCACTCAAGGAGCCCGCGAGGTGGGTGAGCTCGAAATTCTCGGCGAGTTCCCCGATGAGCTGCGCCTTCTTGATGCTGTCGATGCCGAGGTCGGCCTCGAGATCGGCGGTCAATTCGACCATCTCTTCGGGATAGCCCGTCTGGTCGACGACGTAGCGGATCATGAACCGCGTGACGGCGGCGCGATCTAGCGTCGGCCCGACCACCACCGGCGGCGGGGACTCGACCACTGACGCGACGACCGGCGCGGAGGCCGAAACCGTCGACATGGTTGTTGCCGGCCGACTGGTGCGGCGGTGCTGCGTGGCGTCGAAGAAGAGAATTTCGGGACGCGGGCGGGAGGCCAAAGGAGACTCCTGCGTGGTCCCCTTCGCCGCCGCCGGGGCCGACGCGAGGACCGTTTGAATGCGGATCAAGCCCTCGCGCCCCGGATGTTGCGGGACATCCATGGGGAGAATCGTTACGGGCTTACCGGGGAGGATCCGCTGATTCAAGCGGGTGAGGACGCGATTCGGGCCGACTTCGATCAACGTCGTCACGCCCGCTGTGACCAGTTGTTCGACGAGTTGGACATACCGCACCGGGGTGACCAACTGATCGACAAGATTCCGCCGCGCTTCGGCCCCCGTCGTTACGGGCTTCAGCGACACGCTGCTGATGAGGGGGCACTTCGGGTCCGCGAACGTGATGCCCGCAAGCGCCTCGGCGAAGGGCCCTTGCGCTTCGGCCAGCAGCGGCGTGTGATACGGCCGCGGCACGGCCAACATGCGGGTGGCGAAGCCTGCCGCCTCCAACAGCCGCTTAACCCCCTGCACGGCGTCGGCGGTCCCGCCGATGACGCATTGATCGGGGGCGTTGTGACTGGCCAGATACGCCCCGCCGGGCGACGAACCGAGGATCTGCTCGACCAGCTCCAGCGGAGCGGTCGTCGACAGCAGCACCCCTTTGGTCGACTCGCGCGTTTCGACGCTGCGGGTCCGTTCCCGCGTCGCGAGGATCGCGTCGCGCAGCGTCAAGACGCCGATCGCGACGAGCGCCGAGAATTCGCCGTAGCTGTGGCACGAGACGACATCGGGCCGCAGGCCTTGCGATTCCAGGACGCGGTAAGACAAGACGCTCGATACGAGCATCGCCAGCTGCGTCAGGAAGACATCGCTTCCCAACCGCTCGGGTTGGTCCCACGCCATCTCCGCGAACGTCGGGCAACCGGTTTGACGAAGGGTCGCGTCGATCTCGGCGAGAATCGACTTGGCGGCCGGGACTTCGTCGATCAGCGGCCGCAGCATGCCGGCGTATTGCGAGCCTTGACCCGGAAAGAGGAACGCCGTTTTACCCGGGAGTCGGCCGTCCTGGACGAAGATCGCTTTGTCGTCGAGCAGGAAGGTATTGGACGACCGCTGCAGATGATCGGCGGTGAACTGCAGTTGCCGCTCGAGCCCTTCGGCCGAGTCGGCGAGGATCGTCAACCGGACCCCTTCGCCTGCGGTGAACGGCGCGCCGCCCGAGGCGAACAACGCCGCGGCGTGAGCCGCCTGTTGTCGGCAGAGCCCGCTCAAGTCGGCCCGTCGCGCCGCGGCGAGACGAATCGCCTTGTGTTCGCTCCGGACATCGGGAGACGCGACGCCGACGCGCGGCTTCGTGGCCGGGACGGCAGCGCTCGGCAACCCCGCGCCCCCTTCCAGCACCAAGGCATAGACCGCGCCGTTGGCGGCGCTGTTCGTCACCACCGCGGCGGTTTTTCCCTGGGGCAACGTCCCCCTGAGGGGTTGGGGCGCCGCGGCAACCCGGAATAAGTCGGGTTGCGTCGTCACTTCCGACAGGGGCCGTGTCATGCCTGGGGTCGCCGGGACTTGGCCATGTTCGAGTTCGACGGTCGCTTTCAAAACCGCCGCCATGCCGGACACGCCGAGCGTATGGCCGATTTGTGGCGTCACCGAGGACAGGATCGCCGGGACCGCACGCGCCTCACCCGGGAGCACCTTCGCCAAGGCGGTCGCTTCCGCCTGATCGACCGCGCTGAGTCCGATCGACGCCGACTCCACGACGCTGATCGCCGTCGCGGGAACGTTGGCATGCTCGAGCGCGCGGGTCACCGCTTCGGCGTAGCCGGTCTCCTGCGCATCGAGCCGGACCGCCGCGCCGACGCCGCGAATTACCGCGCGAATGGTGTCGCCGTCGCGTTGCGCGTCACGGAGCCGTTTGAGGATCAGAACGCCGACCCCTTCGCCGGGAACGACGCCGTCGGCCTCGTCCGTGAAGGCGGGATGCGGGCGCCCTTTCGCCAAGACTTTCCGCAGTTGGAAGCCTTCATAGACGTTGATGTCCATGCTGCGCTGCCCGGCGGCGCACAGCACCATGTCGACCGCGCGATCCAAGAGCATCCCGACCGCCGCGCCGATCGACGCCAGCGACGAGACGTCATGCGCGTCGATCGAAAACGCCCCCCCCATCAGGTCGAACGTCTTCGTGAGTCGTGACGCAAGCGTGCTGGCGGTGAAGCTGCCGGTTTCGTCCTGCAAGGCGGGCATATGCTTGAGAAGCAGGTCTTGGTAGGCGGTCGCGACCGCTTCGACCTGATCGGCGGAGACGCCTCGCGCGCGGAGTTCGTCGCGGATATGTTTCTGGAACTCGGGGATCCGCAGGCCCATCTGCATTTCGCAGGCGAAGTCGCCGCCGTAGACCGACCCGACGATCACCGCCGCGCGCTGTTTGTCGAAGGCTTTGCGGTCGTAGCCCGAGTCGCGCAGCGCCTGGTCGGCGGCGTCGAGCAGCATGAACTGCAACGGATTGGCGTTCGCCATCTGCTTCGGCGGAACTTTGTGCTTCTTCCAGTCGTACACAAAGTCGGTGATGAAGCCCCCCAAGGCGTTCGCGACGCGGCGCGGACCTTCCGCCTGCGGCGAGTAATACAGTTCCTTCGACCAGCGGTCGGCGGGGACCTCACGCTTCGGATCGCGGCCCGACGCGAGCAAGTCCCAAAAGGCCTCCAGGGTTAACGCCCCCGGGAAGATCGCCGAGGCGCCGATGATCGCGATCGCCTGTTCGTCGGCATCCGTCGCGGGCTGGGCGGGAACGACCACCTGAGTTTTGGTCGCTTCGGTCGGCTGGTCATCAAGGACCACGTGGACGTTCAGCCCGCCGATGCCGAAGGCGTTCACCGCCGTCCGTCGCGGCCGACCCGGTAAGGGTTCGGGCCAGGGTTGCGCTTCGGTCGGCACATAGAACGGGATGTCGTTCCAGGGGACGTCCGGATTCGGCGTTTGGAAATGAATCTGGCCGGGAATTGTCCGGTGCCGCATGCTCAGCACCGCCTTGCAGAAGCCCGCGATCCCCGCCGATTCGAGCGTATGGCCGATGTTCGCCTTCACGCTGCCGATCGGCAACTTGCGATCGCGCGGCAACTTGTCCTTAAGCGCCAGATTGAGCGCCCCGAGTTCCGTGGAATCGCCGACTTGGGTCGAGGTGGCGTGACACTCGATGTACTGCAACCACGACGGATCGATCCCGCGGCCATACGCGCGATGGACCGCGAGAATCTGGCCTTCCTTACGCGGCGCCCACAGGCTTTTGCCGCGCCCGTCCGACGATACGCCGATGCCGCGAATGATAGCTTGAATCGGGTCCCCGTCCTTCAGCGCCCGCGGCAGGGTCTTCAGGACCACCGCGGCGTACCCATCGGAGCTGATCAGCCCGTCGGCGCTCGCGTCGAAGGGGCGGGAACCGGTCCCGCTGATCGATTTCGCCTGCGAGAAGAGGACCAGCGCGTACCACTTGCTGCACGACGCGCCGCCGACCACGGCCATGTCGATCTGCCCATGTCGCAGGGCGTGGATCCCCATCGCCATCGCGATCAGCGACGAGGCGCAGGCCGCATCGGTCGCCAACGCGGGACCACTCAGCCCGAAGGCCTGGGAGATCAAGGTGGAGACATTGCTCGCGCCGATCTCGGGGCCGCCATCGGCCCGCCGGCCGCGCGTCGACCGATGGACGCGGTCGATCACGCCGCGCAGCACCGTTTGCTGCGTCGCGGCAGGCAAGGCGCGAAACGTCGGGTCTTCAAGCAGATACGGAACGACGGTTTCGGCATAGTTGTGGCAGGCCATCTCTCCGGCGAGGACGCTCCCTCCGGAGTGGCCGATGTAAACCCCGGCATGCGGCGTGGGGATGTTGTCCGGATCGTAGCCGGCGTGGCGGAACGCCATCGCCGCCACTTCGCACATGATGAGGTGGGCGGGGTCGGCGTTATGTAGGAGCTTTTCGGGGAGACGACAGATCGCGGGATCGAGCGGCCGTTCCGCGACGACCCCGCCGAGCTTGGTGTAACTCCGCCCGAGCTTGCCGGGTTCCGGGTCGTAGTACAGATCAAGATCGATCTTGTCGGGTGGCAGCTCGACAATCCCGCTCCGCCCTTGGCGAATCAATTGCCAGTAGTCGTCCAACGAATCCGCACCAGGAAATCGGCAACCCAGGCCGACCACCGCGATGGGGATTTCGTTTGGCGGCAAATCGCTCATGGTCAAACACACCTCGGCGAACGCGGCAAGTCAATCAGGTTGTGGCGGCCCGGCATGATCGTGTGTGCCGGACTCCGTCTTGGGTCACGGCGCACGGTGAGTGGCAACCCACCATGGTATTTCAGGAGTTTTGCATCGGACAATCGATGTTTGGATAATTAGGTAAGATGCGATGCTGGGGATGACTTTCGAGGGTCGTCCGTGACGGTGACACCGCCCCGGATTCTCCATCCGTGACCATCGTCAAATCGGGATCGGCCGCGTCAGCCGGAAAATTGCATGGAATCTACCCAGTGTGACGAACCGGAGATGGATTCGTGCCCGGTAGGTGTCGCATGTCCACGGCTTTGTCCAGACGACCGGTTCATCAACCGGCCGATGGCATGAAGACCCACCGCGACCTCGCGCGCCCCGACAGTCGACAACCGCCGCAGCGCCGGGTGATGTCTGGCGAGCGAACCAGTCCCCAGTTGACTCGTTCGCTCCCCGGGAGGTCCGCCTCCCAATCGGAAACCCGCACTTCGGCCCTACCGGGTTCCCATGACGATCCCCCCTGGCGATGCGGGATCGGTTTATCCAGTTTAACTGATCGGTGCGACCGGCCGACAGGTCAAAGGACAAACATCGGCGCCCGCTGTCTATCAGTAGTTCTACTTAGAATTGGGGCCGCGCACACTCGCCTAGTGGCGGAGGTTTCCACTATCTTGGATGTCGATCCCCGTGATGTTCGCGGTGCCGATGCGCGGCGGCGAGCTTGCGCGGGCGTCCCCAGGGTGGGCCACGTATGTCCTCCGAGATTCAAGCCGCCGAAGCGCGCGATCCCTCGCCGGGGGTCGGCCTCGTCGCAACCCGGTTCGCGCAGCTCTTCTCCGTCGAACGCCCATTGGTCCTCGAGAGTGGTCAGACCTTGGGGCCGATCACCGTGGCTTACGAGACCTACGGCACCTTAACTCCCGCGCGCGACAACGCCATCTTCGTCTGTCATGCCCTCACGGGAGACGCTCATCTTGCCGGTCGTCATGGCGTCGACGATCGTAAACCCGGTTGGTGGGATGCCCTCGTCGGTCCCGGTCGCGGGCTTGATACCGACAAATACTTCGTCATTTGCGCGAATGTCCTCGGCGGGTGCCAAGGGACGACGGGGCCGCTGTCGCTCAACCCCGCGACCCAGCGGCCCTACGGCATCAGCTTCCCGTTCCTCACCGTGGGGGACATGGTCGCCGTCCATCACGAACTCGTCCGCTCGCTGGGGATCGAGTCACTCCTCGCGGTGATCGGCGGCAGCCTGGGGGGGATGCAAGTCCTCGAATGGGCCGCCGCGTATCCGCAGGAAGTCCGCGCGGTGATCTGTCTCGCGGCGGCGGCGAAACTCTCCGCCCAGGGGATCGCCTTCAACGCCGTCGGACGCCGCGCCATCACCGTCGATCCCGAGTTCCACGGCGGGGACTACTACCACGGTGAAGCGTCCAACGGCGAGGGACCACACAAGTTCGGCGAAGCGGGCCCCCGTACCGGGCTCGCTCTGGCCCGCATGGTCGCGCACATCACGTATCTGTCCGAACTTTCGATCGAATCGAAGTTCGGCCGCCGACTGCAACACAGCGAGCAGTTCGCCTACGAACTGCAGCGCGACACCGAATTCCAGATCGAAAGCTATCTTCATTACCAGGGGAAGCGGTTCATCGAGCGGTTCGACGCCAACAGCTATCTTTACCTGACCCGCGCGATGGACTACTTCGATCTCGCCGCGAAGTATGGTTCGATCGCCGCCGCGCTCGGCCAGACCGACGCCCGCTTCCTGGTGACCTCGTACGACACCGACTGGCTCTTTCCCGCGTCACAAAGCCGGGAAATCGTCACCGCGCTGATCCAGCAGCGGCGGCATGTCACCTACCTCGAACTCCAAAGCGTCTATGGTCATGATTCGTTTCTCATCGAGATCGAACAGCTCACCGAACTGATCCGGCCCTTTCTCGCCGAGACCTACCGTGTGAGTCGACTGCGCGAGAAGCCGGAAGTCGCGGCGCTCCACTTGTAGACATCACCCAGCCTCACGGCGCGGCTTGCGTCGTAGCCCGGATTCCGCCGATGCCCCAGCGTTACACGCTCGCCGATCCCGAAGCCGCGCTCATCGATCGGCTGATCATGGATCAAGTCGCCCCCTCCGCGCGGGTGCTCGATTTGGGCTGCGGCGATGGTCGCTTATTGGGCCGCTTGCGCGCCGAGTTGCAATGTTCGATCCAGGGCATCGAGCTGGATCATCACCACGTCGTCGAGGCGATCACCAAAGGGGTCCCGGTGCTCCGCGGCGACCTGGATGAAGGGCTGGGCGAAATTCCCGATCACGCGTTCGATGTCGCCGTCCTCAGCCAGACGCTGCAACAGGTCCTCAAGCCGAAGGAGTTGTTGTCGCAGATGCTGCGCGTGGCGACCCGCGCGCTCGTGGTGGTGCCGAACTTCGGCCAGTGGCGCGTCCGTTGGCAACTCCTCATTCAGGGCCGCGCCCCGATCACGACGGCGTTGCCTTATGACTGGTACAACACGCCGAACCTGCACCTGTTGTCGATCCTCGATTTCCGCGACCTGATCCGACGGATGGACCTGAAAATCATCCGGGAAATCCCGATCATCCGCGGCCAGCCCGTGCCGAACGCCTGGGGGGCGAACTGGCGCGCCGACAGCGCCCTGTTCGTGCTGGAACGCTGACCCCCGCATCACGGGCTTGTTTTCAGAGCCGCCGCGTGTCGCGGCGGAACCACATCATCAGGGAAAACCGCCGCGACACGCGGCGGCTCCGAGGTCGCGCCGGGAGCGAACCTCGCCCGGTCCCTTGCATCTTCGACCGCCACCATCGACCATCCCATCACTTGATACTCCGCTGATGGAACACTCATGGCCGCACGCGTCAGTACCGGACTCCCCGCGCTCGATGAACGGCTTGGCGGGGGACTCCTCCCCGGAACCATGACCGTCGTCATGGGGACCACCGGCATCGGCAAGACGCAACTGGGGCTGCAATTCGCTCACGCCGGACGGACGCAAGACGGACGACCGGGGTGTCTGTTCGACATGACGACCCGCGGCGACGCGCAGAATCACATCCCCTACGCCGAGCGGATGTTCGGCTGGCCCCTGCGCGAACGCCCCGTCGATCTACGGCTCACTCCCGACGAACTGTGGGACGCCGCCCGGGCGTGTTTCGACTACTTCCATATCTTCGAGCGGAGCGGTCGGCGGGTCACCATCCACGACATCGACCACGACCAATGGCAGGAATGGAAGGTCGAACTCAATCACAAACTCGAGCAGGCGATCGCCTTCTTCTACGCGAATTTCGTGCATGGCGTCCGCCGCTGCGTCATCGACGGCGTCGAACCGACCGACAAGGCGAGCGAATCGTTTCAGTTCCATGTGTTCGACTACCTCTATCATCAGATCCTGCACAAGGACCACGACTGGGTCGCGCGGGATCTTTTTCGCATCCATTACCGCGAGCACGAACCGGCGGTGATGCGGCACGCGTACGACCATCGGTCATTGACCGCCATGCTGCTGTACACCTCGCATGAGGTGCTGCTCGATGAACTGATCAGCCGGCCGATCGAAAGCGGCGACGAGCTCGCCAACGCCAACACGATCATTCTGATGGGAAAAGTTCGGGACGGTTTGAAGCTGCGGCGGGCGCTCTACATCGCCAAGCACCGCGGCAGCGCGTGCGACGATGCGATCATTCCGTACGAGATCGACGAGCGGGGGCTGAAGCTGGTTGAGGGTTGAGGGTTGAGGGTTGAGGGTTGAGGGTTGAGGGTCGGAGTGGGGATTCGTGATTGGTTTTCCGATGGATCACCATGTTTGACTGGCATGCATCGGTGGTGCGCGAGGGGCGGGTGCCCCTCGCTATGAACACTTGGTGATAATCCGCGAACACCCTGTGATATTCCGCGAACACTGGGGAAGTTTGACTCGTTCACAGCTTCCCATAGGCCGGGGCCCCCGCCCCGGCCGTTCGAGAATTCCCCGATCGTCCTCGGCTGGAACTACGCCGGTGGGCGGGGGCGGGCCTTCAGCGGTTCGGGGTATTGGTCGCTGGGGAGGTAGGCGAGGATCCGGTCCTTCGTGAAGAGGCCGTCGATCAGGTCGCGGGGGTATTCGCGGCGGCGGGCTTTCTGGTCCTGCAGGCCGAGTTCGGCCCAGGCGTCTTTCGCCGTCACGCGCGATTCCAGATGGATCAGATTGCCCGGAGACGCGTCGGTGATGAACCAGCCATAGTCCCGCAGTGCGACGGCGATGATCCGCGCCGTCTCCCGGGTGCGCTCCGACAGCTCTTTGGGAAGCTGCGTGAGCCAGGCGTCGATTTCGGCGTCGGAGACGCGCAGCGAGAAGCGTGTGCCCACGGGGGTCCCGGCGCGCGCCCCGCGCGGGTAATCGAGCTTCGTCGCCGGCGGGATGAACTCCTTGTCGTGGATATGCGTCAGCGACATCGACAGGGCATGCTCGATGACTCCCGCGGCGATCTCTTGCGGACGCGTGATCATCGCCAGCAAGGGAATCCCCGAACCGCGCGAGCCCGGGAAGCCTTCCTCGTTCGTCCGATAGTCCCCGGGAACGAGGTTCGCCGTTTGCGCGTTGACGACGTACAGGCGATAGTCGACCCCGAAGAGGTCCCATTCGAGGCCATTGGCGGCGTCCAGAATCACCAGTTGGGCTTCGTGACCGACACCGGGCCGCCACTTGTCATTCCACGGGATCTTGCCGGTCAGATTGCCGGGCCAAAACGTCTTGACGACGTTGGGGGCCTTGGCGTCGGCGGCATCGTAGATCGCCGGGGTATGCCCATCGATGGTCAATTGAAACCGGGAGTTGTGCGGGCCGATCTCTTCAAGGAAGAGCCGCTGGGCCAGACTCGCCGAATCGGGATCGACCGGCAGGTCGGCGACTTTCAGGTTCCACGGCGCGCGGGGACCGAAGGGGCGTACGTAGACGGCGTTTAGCGCAAGGAGTCGTTCGGCAACGCCGAGCGTGAGCCCTCCCGCCAGCAACACGCGGAGCGCATCGCGCCGGCTTAAGGCCGATGGATCCAGGCGGCGGACGATGGAGGAGACGCGAGGGGGCACACGGAATCCTTCGTGAAGACACTCAATCGAAGGGACGTTGATTTGGACGCGACGAGAAGGGAGGACGGTTCCCCGAAATCCACGAAACGGGTCGTTATCGTGACGGGTAGCGTGACGGGCGTAAAGGCGAAATCCTCGTTCTTTCGGCTTGCCGAAGGGTTCCGCTGCTGGGTCGTTCCGATTGGTCGGACCATGCCACAGCGGGGCGATCGCGGGGGCACCGATTGCCGCGTTGGACGGGTTCCGCTATCGTCGAATCGTCATGGACTGGCTCAACTATCATCATCTGCTTTACTTCTGGGTGGTCGCCAAGGAAGGGACGATCGCCCAAGCCTGCGAACGCCTGCAACTCGCCCAACCCACGATCAGCACGCAGCTCAAGAAGCTCGAAAAAGCGCTGGGCGAGAAGCTCTTCCGCAAGGTGGGCCGCCGGCTCGAACTGACCGAAGTCGGCCACCGCGTCTTCCGCTATGCCGACGAAATCTTCTCGATCGGTCGGGAACTGGTCGACGTCGTGAAGGGCCGGCCCACCGGGCGGCCGATGCGGCTCGCTGCCGGGGTCCCCGACAATCTCCCCAAGCTGGTGGTCTATCGGCTCCTCAAGCCCGCGTTTCATCTGCCGGAAAAGATTCAGCTCGTCTGTCACGAAGGCAAGCTGAACCAGCTCCTCGCCGACCTTGCGGTCCATCGGCTCGATGTGGTGCTGTCGGATGTCCCGCTGGGGCCGACCACCAACGTCCGCGCCTTCAGTCACCTCCTCGGAGAATGCGGCGTCACGTTTTATGGGACCGAGGATCTCGTCCAGCGGTTCAAACGCGGCTTTCCCAAAACCTTGAACGAAGCGCCGCTGTTGCTCCCCTCGACCAACACCGCGATGCGGCGGTCGCTCGATTTGTGGTTCGACGCCCAGCGGATTCGGCCCAAGATCGTCGCCGAGTTCGACGACTCGGCGCTCCTCAAGGAGTTCGGCCACGCGGGGTTGGGCCTGTTTCCGACCCCCAGCGCGATCGAGCCCGAGGTCCAGCGGCAATACAACGTGCAGATCATCGGCCGGATCGAAGAGCTGCGCGAGCGGTTCTATGCCATCAGCATCGAGCGGCGGTTGAAGCATCCCGCCGTCTTGGCGATCTCGGAAACGGCCCGGCAGGATCTCCTCAATCCCGCGCTCGCACGCAACGCCATCGCGCCGCGGACCGGTGAGTGATCTGAGATGTTGATCTTGAGGGAAGAAGCCCAGGGAACGCTTTCCCTGGGCTTCATGGCTCACCAGCGCGTCGCTCCGCCCCGTTCGAGGCTGAAGACGATCGACCCGTTGCGGAAGACGGTGACGGTCCCCGTCGATTGGCTGACGGTGATGGTGGTCGCGAGGGTGTGCGCGGTGATCGCCGCCGCCGTTTGATGCCGCGCGCCGAGGCCCGCCGGCAGGTGCGCGGTCGGCGCGGTCTTCGGCATCAGATACGTCCCCGCCGACAAGACCGTTCCGTCCCCTTGGATGATGAACGCGCCGTCGATCAGCGCGAATTCCTTGATCGTCTCGGCGAGGCTGGGGTCAAGAACGTTGCGTAGCTGCCGGGAATACCCATGGAACGGATTGAGGACGAGTTGCTGCGCCTGTCGCAGGACGCTGCGGGTGTCCCCCAAGACGAACATCGCCCCGACGGGATGGGCCTCGCGCCCTTCGGTGGCGATTTCCAGCGCGAGGCTGAGGACCCGCAACAACACGGCCGGCCGGGTGATCCCGCGGCCGCGACGAGTCTTCTCCGACAGCATCGCCCGGAAGTGGGCTTCAGGCTTGGTGACCGACAGGCTGTCGAGCTTGCGACCGTCGGGGCCGGTCACGCAGACGACGCTCATCTTGTCGTTGAGGAGCCCTTCCGACGCCGCGAGCAGCAGCCCCAGATTGGCGCGATCCATCCGCGACAGCGAAGCGTGCACGACATCAAAGACATACGTATTCTGCCGCGGGACGACATAGTCTTCGGTATGGCTGGTCGTCACCACCAGCAGCTTCCCCTGCCAGCCCTGCATCAGCTCCCAGGGAAAGTTTTCGACGCGATCGATGGCGACCAACAAGGCCTGCGCGTGGACCTCGTCGACGAGATCGATCGACTGGCGAATCAACGTCGTCGTCAGCTTCGGGAGGGCCGGCGCGCGCTGCGGTCGATGATCGGCGTTGACCCCCGCCTTCTGCAGTAGTAAGGCGTCGATCGCCTTGGTGTCTTTCGCCTCGATCAGGCTTTGGCGGAACTCGGTCGTCTTGAGGAGTTCCGCCAATGCCGCCAACACGTCGACATGTGTCTGCTGCAGCTTCCGCCCGATGACCAGCAGGCAGATCAGTCGGACTTGCTGTCCGGCGGGAAGTCCATACTCGACGCCGGTTTTGCTCCGGCCGAGGACGATCCGCAGATCCCCCTCCCAATCGACGAAGGCGTGCGGCAGGGCGAAATCGGGCGCGACCAACGTTTGCGCCGCCGCCTCGCGTTCTTCGATCGCTTCGAGGATTTTGTCGGCGGAGACGTTGTCGTCTTCGAGGTTCGCCGCTTGAACCAGGGCGCGGATCGCCGCCGGGCGCGATTTCGCCGACAATTCGACGATGCGGATCGCGTTGACGAGCTCGCCCAGATCCAACAGTCGCACCCTTCCCACGCGGGGGCGGGCCCCCGTTGCGCTTCGATCCCCTCGGCCCGAACGGCGGGTTATAGACCAACCCGTTAGGGCGAATCAACCACAGCCCGGCGGATGAAATTCTCGGCTGAGACCGCGACAACGACGCGGGTGACGTTACAATTCCGCGACGCGACTTCCGCATCCCGCCGACCGTTGGTTCCTCGTGTTCGGCATGGCCTATTAGCGAGACCGTCCGGCGTGTGGGGCTTTGCCAGTCGAAACCTGTTGAGCCGGCCGATCCGCTCGTTCCTCGCGTTGATGGGACTGACGGTCGCCATCATGGGGATGGTCGGATTGTTCTCGGTCGCCGCCGGATTGCAGGCGACGGTCGACAAAACCTTCAACCG
>CAYRVS010000056.1:0-26214 GCA_964427725.1 uncultured Planctomycetaceae bacterium
ATGCCACACCAGGCACGATTGTCGTTCCGGCTCCCGTTCCAAACGCCCCACCCGCACACCCCCAGAAGCCGAGGGGCGACGTCCCCTCGGCCCACCACAACACAACCCCCACATCTTGAAACACATTCCCCGAACGAAGTACCTTCACCGTGCCCCATCAACAACACCACACCACGCCCACACCCCATGACCGCAGGCCCCCGATGAGTTGGCGCGATCGGATCACCGCCGCGCTGGCCCAGCGCCCGTATCCCCCGGGCATGGCGGGTCGACCGGAGTTCTATCCCGCCGCCTGTGTGGCCGACATCGCCGCCGCACAGGACGCCCTCCAGGCGACGCTCCCCTTGTCGTGGTCTTCGTTGCTTCAGGAAACCGACGGCGTGATGGACATGCTCACCATCGACGGGGGGGACTGGTTCGAGTCGATGTGGCTGATCTGGCCCATCGCGGAGCTCCTCACGCGGAACCGCGCGCTGCGTGCGGGACACGCCAAGCGGTCTTCCGGACGAGATTTCAGCACGCTGGTCTGCTTCGCCGACGCGGGGACCGACGGCATCCAGTTCGCCTTCCCGGTGACGGCGGGCGTCTGCCGGCCCGATGTGATGGTCTGGCATCCCCTGCGGGACACGGTGACCGCACTCGCCCCGTCACTCGAAGACTTCCTTGGCGGTTGGCTGTCGGGCACGATTTCCGTCTGACGGGGGTGTCGGCGGGGGCGATCCTCGGACATCGTCTTGGTTGATTGACCTGTGGGATCCGCATCCCGCGCTGAGGGGCCCATGACTGCCGCCGACCTCTGCTTTGCCGCCGGGCCGATACTCCTGCTCGTCGATTGGATGACGAAGCGCTCGCCCATGCCGTCCGCCCAGGCGCTGCCGCTGGCGGCGGTGGCGGCCTATTTGGTCAGGCTCGTCTGATTTGGCACGGATGCGAACGTCGTGAACGCCGCGGTGTTGGCGGGGTTACTGGTGGCGCTGACTCCGATTCTGATCGTGTGGGGCGCCATCTTCTTGTTCCGCGCGATGGAACTTTCCGGAGCGATGAACACGATTCGTCACTGGCTCAATCACGTCTCGAGTAACCGCCCGCAGCGTGTGGCGGGAGTCCGCCGGAATGATGTATCGTTCCATTTATGCGATGTTTGGCGCGCTGGTCTTTGTGCGGCTACTCACCGTCGGCGCGTTTTTCGCGGGGTCTTGCACCGTCTCGAATCTGACCTTCGGCCCGATTCAGGACGCCATCGCCACCAAGATGGGATTGGACCGGACTCTGATCCTGGCGCTGCCGTCGGTCGGCGGGGCGATGGGCAATATGGTCGCCATTCACAACCTCGTGGCCGTCTGCTCCATGCTCGGTCTGGGGAATCAAGAAGGCGCCATCCTTAAACGGACGACGGGCCCGATGCTGCTGTCTGGTGCGATCGCCGCGGGGATGGCCTGGATGTTCTGAGCCCGGTGAACCGTGAATGCCGGCGTTTCACACTCGCGGCGGCTCGTTCATCTCAGCCACCGACGGCTGGTCGATTCAGCGCGTCGCCGCCGGCTTGACGCGCTTCGTCAATTCCGCGAGGCGGTCCGTGACATAGTTCCGCGCGGGCTCGGTTTCAAGCATCCCTTGCACGACCGTGTAATGTTCGACCGCGGCTTTCCACTGCTTCGCCTGTTCGGCGGCGCGGGCCTTCTGCAGCGCCTCGGCGTCTTGGAGTAGCGGTCCGCGAGTCGGATCGGCTTGCAGCCCTTCCGCCGCCAAACGCGGGAGATCACCCGCCGGCGGATAGGCGGCGAACCGCGTCTTGGTCTCGACGAGCGACAACGCTCCCGCAAAGGGCTCGCGCTCTTCATCGAGCTGCGCGGTGGCCGCGACGGTACGGGACTTGGCTTCCTCGACCAACCGCTCGCCCGCACGGTCGTACTGCATGGCGAGGGCGGCGTAACTGCCGCTCGCCGTATGACGGGCGACCAGCTCCGCGGCCTTGGCAAAGTCGCCGCGTTTGAGGGCCAGATCGAGGGGTTTGGCGTCGCGGGCCATCTGCTTGAGTTTCGCGTCGTCCAGCAGCGTCCCGGCCTTGTCGAGCTGCCTTTGCAGATAACCCGGGACATCGTTCGGCTTGCCGGCGACGCTGTCGATCAGCACGCCGTCGGCCCGCACGAAGAAGCACGCGGGAATCCCGTTTTCCTCAAACTCGAAGGTGCGGCGCAACGCCGGCCAATCGGGGGTCGCGACGTCGATCTTGAGGACGAACAGCTTCGCCACGAGCGGTCGCACGGCGGGGTTCGCCTGGAGCTCCTCGGCCAGTTCGACGCAGTAGGGGCAGTTGACGCTCCCCGCGATGATGAACGCCGGCTTGCCCGTCGCCTGCATCGCCTGAAACAATCCCGCGGCGTTGGGGCGGACCTGCGCGTCACAGTCGGCCGAGGTCAAGCCGAGGACCGCCGAGGTGAAGAGCACTCCAATCGCACGGTAGCGGCTCGTGAGGCTGATCATGCGATGGCCCTTCGCGGGAGACGGTCAAGGCTGGTGGTTCGGTGCTTATGGGTTGGTCGTTCGCGAGCCGCGGGGGATGGCTTCGATGCAACACCCCTGGTTCGATTCAAGACCACTGGCGGAGCCCGTGGCACACGCGGGATCGCGCTGTTCACATCAGGCCCATGCCGCGGGGTCGATCACTTGATGAGGAAGAACCGCTTGGCTTCCGAGACGGTCTTGGGGTCTTTCTGTTCCAGTTCGGCGAGATGGCCCTTCGCGGCGGTGACGTGTTCCGGCGGGGTGGCGGACCCGGCCTGATCGGCCGGGAGATCCTTCGTCGCCGCGAGCATGAATCGCACGACCGCCCGCTTGATGGACGGGACGTCGTATTCCTCGGCGTCGTAGAGCGCCATCAACCGCGATTGAATCGACCAGTCTTTCCAGCGGGCGAGGTCGGCGATCACCAAGTCGGCGAGTTCCGGACGATCGAGGAGAATCCGCATCGAGGCCTTGAGTCGATCGGCAGGGATCAGCCCGTCGCCATATTGCCACATGAATCGTAAGGCCTGCATCGCCGCATAGGTCTCGCTGAACGGGGCTGACTTGTTGGCGAGCTTGGCTTCATCGAGCTTGGTGAGTCCGTCGGTCTTCGAGAGCAGCAGGTAGCCCCCCATCACGCCGTCGATCCCCAGACGAAACTCTTCGGTCGATTCAAAGATCTTCTTTTCGAGGACGGCGATGTCGTCGCTGGTGCCGCACAAGCCCAGCATCAAACCGTAGAGTCCCAGCCGACTGGGACTGACCTGCGGATCGACGACCCATTTCCGCAGGTTGTCGCGGGGCATGAACTTCGCGACTTTGACGATTTCGCCGTACGCGGTGTTCGCGAACTCGCCGTAGGCGTCGGTCGAGATGAGCTGATCGGGGTGTTCGAGGAACTTCAGGAAATACTCCATGCGGGTCGCGGCGGGGAGCTCGGGCTTCGGGGCATGCTTGATGTAGTCGTAGGTGGCGGTGGTCATCTCCATCGGCGCACCCCAATCGATGGTGGCGTTCCCCTTGGTCCCCAGGAGCAGGAATTGATCGCCGACTTTCGCGGGGCGATAGCGGACCAGCGTCACTTTCCCTTTGACGGCCAGCTTGCCCCCTTCGGGTTGATGCAAGACTTCGACGATCTCGCAATCGGTGGTCCCCCCCTCGCCCTCTTTGGGGGACTTGCCGCCGATCCACTGGGCGAGAGCCGCGGCGTCGGACTGCGTGACCTGTTCGGTCAGGGTCAGCGAAGGAGCCGAGCAAAAGGGACAGCCCCAAGCCGGGCCGACCGAGACCGTCAGCCACAGCCCAAGCCACATTCCCAGATGAACCGATGGCAGAAACTTGAAGATCGGCATGTTTCTCGACTTTCGCACGATGCGCCGTAAACGCTTCCCATGATCTCATCGTAACACGGGGGGAATTCCCGAGGGAACAGTTTGGTCCCGATTGCGCGGGCGCGACCCAGTCATCGGTCGGCGAACGTCGGAATTCTCGGGTTAACCCCGCAGGCCGCTCACCGGTTGATGTGCCGTTCCCCAGTCACCTCTTCCTCGACGGAACCACATCATGGCGCGCCCTGCGTTGGCGGCGGCGTATCAGGCGATTCAATCCGAAGCGACGGTGCTGGCGGGGGGGCTGACCGACCTGCCGCAACGCGCGACGGTCTATCATCATCTCGATCAGACCTCACGAGGCAATCACGTCTTTCCGTTGATCGCGGCACATGGGGCGTTATGGGCCGGCCGGTACTTTCGGTTCGCGTTGGGGTTGGGGCGAGTCTTGGCATGGGAGACACCTCTCAATCGACGCAGGCGACTTGAGCGGCTGGCCGCGCTGCAAGTCTTCGCGAACGCCTTCCGCGACATCAATCGCCGCGTCTGTGTCGACACCTACATGAACTGGCATTTCACCGCGCGGTTCGGTCAGGAACCGGGGGTGACGGAGTTCGTCCCCGGCGAGTTGCTCGCCGCGCTGCGGCGGATGCTTGCCGCGATGGCGGAAGGGCGAACGCTGACCGATGCCGAGAAACGGGCCGTGTTCACGGCGCATTTTCTGCACGAGCAAGAGCATGTCGTCGGTCCGGCGATCACGCGGGCGGTCGCGGCGTTTGATTGGCCGCTGGTCCGGCGGATCGCGCTCCGCCCGTGGATTCGGTTCGCCTACTTCCCGCGATTCCGGTCGTTCCTGTTCCGCGATTTTTCCGCGCAGGCGGAGCGGATCGAGAAGGGACTGCGGGCGTTCGATTGGGCCGCCGAAGTCGGCTGGCGGCATGTCGAAGAACGTCTCGCCGACTACCGGACGCTGCCGGTCGAGTTCTTCGCGGATACGGCAGGTGACTTCGGACGGATACGACACGCGACATGAGCCGCCGTGGCGGAGGCCTGATGCTGCCCATGACTCGACGGTTGACGGTGATCGTCGGCATGGTGTCTGGCAGAGAGCGCCACGGGGCCACCCGAGTGATTCGCGAGGGGGCAGGGGGGCCGTGGCCCGTCCTCGGGCTACCGGGGTCGCGTCAACGACAAGACCCATGTGGTCGATGACGTCGGAGCTCAGCTGGTCCAGCCCATGAGCCTGCGGCTGCGCCGCCCGGCTAGACCGACGGTCCACCTGGCCCCCTCCGATGTTTTGTCACTTCAATTTCATGTCCCCAGCGCCGCATGCATCGCGATCCGCGCCCGTTCAAGCGCCTGGGGCAGGGGGCCCGCGAGGGTTGCGCCCGCCGCTTGTTTGTGGCCGCCCCCGCCGAATTGTTCCGCGATCGCCGCCACGTTCACGTCGGTCCGGCTGCGGAAGCTGACCTTCACCTGCCGGTTCTGCTGCTCGATCGCGATGAAGGCCCCCTTCGTCCCCGCGATCCGCAGGCACTCGTTGACCAGATCCTCCGTGTCGGACGCCACCGCGCCGAACTCTTCAAAGTCGGACCACGCGACCGACGTGTAGGCCAGTCGGCCTTCGCACTCCACCGTGATCCGACTGAGCACCCGGCCGGCGAGCCGCATCCGCGCGAGCGTCGCCTGTTCGTAAAGCTCGCGATAAATCGTGTCGGGCCGGGCCCCGCGGGTGATCAAATCCCCCACCACCCGCATCGTGTCGGCGGAGGTCGCCGCGAACCGGAACCACCCCGTATCGGTGGCGATCGCCGCGTACAAAGCGGTCGCGGCGGCGGCATCAAGGGGGACTCCCGCCGCTCCCGCGAACTCGTGAATCAATGAGCCCGTCGCTTCGCGGGTGGTGTCTTTCAGCTCGAGCGCGCCGAGCTCATCGGAACTGACGTGATGATCGATCACCGCCCGCGGCTTGCCCGAGTCGCGGAAGACCTTGCCGATGTCGTTAAGCTGCGGCCAAGCGCTGGTGTCGACGATGAGATGTCCATCGACGGCGGCGACCTCGGCGGGGGCGATCGTCACCCCCAACTGCCGAATTTCCCCCTGCGGATCAAGAAATTTGAGATGCGGGGGCGTCGGCGAGACGTTGACGATCGTCACCTCTTTCCCGAGTCCGCGCAGCACCGCCGCCATGCCGATTTCGGAGCCGATGGCGTCGGCGTCGGGACGGACGTGGCTGGTCACCACCAGCCGGGGTTTGTCGGACAGAAATGTCAGCAGAGGGGACCAATCGAGTTTCATCCCGCAATGTTAAGGCCGGTCGCGGGGCGAGGGCAACCAACGCCCGGTTTTCACGCCCACCGTGTCTGGCTAAAGTGACGAAGCCTCATGCCTCTACGAAAGCCCGCCGTCCATGTCGTATTCCGTTTCGCGTCGTGAGTTTTGTCTCGCCTCGGCCGCCGCCGCCGCCACACTAACCCTGGGTGACACCATGCCTGTCTCCGCCGATCCCTTTGCCGTGCCCGCCCCCAGTCGACATGGCGGCCCGTTCCGCTACTGCCTCAACACCAGCACCATTCGCGAACAGAAGCTCGGTATCGTCGCCGAGGTCGAACTCGCCGCGAAGGTCGGTTACGACGGCATCGAACCCTGGATCAATCAGCTCGACCTCTACGTCAAGGAGGGGGGGAAGCTCTCCGACTTGAGGAAGCGGATCGCCGATCACGGCCTCACCGTCGAGTCGGCGATCGGCTTCGCCGCCTTCATGCACGAAGACCCGGCCGAGCGGGCCAAGGGACTCGAGGAGGCGAAGCGCTGCATGGATCTGGTCCGGCAGATAGGAGGAGAACGGATCGCCGCCCCCCCCGTCGGCGTGACGAATCAAACCGGGCTTGATCCGGTGGCCCTTGCCGAGCGTTATCGTGCTTTGTGCGAGCTCGGTCAGCGGATGGGGGTCTTGCCGCAGTTGGAACTGTGGGGCTTTTCCCAGACGTTGCATCGCCTGGGTGAAGTCGCCTTTACCGGGACGGAAGCGGCTCATCCTTGGGCCTGCTACCTGCTGGATGTCTACCACATTTACAAGGGGGGCTCGAACTTTGAAGGGCTCGCGATGTTTCGCGGCGCGCGAATGTTCAATTTCCACATCAACGACTACCCCGCCAATCCCCCGTGGGAGACGATCGCCGACAAGGATCGCGTCTATCCCGGCGACGGCGTCGCCCCGCTTGATCAGATTCTGCGGACGCTCCGCGACGTCGGCTACCGCGGCGCGCTCTCCTTGGAGCTCTTCAATCCGACCTATTGGGCCCAAGACGCCGAGTTGGTGCTGCGAACCGGGCTGGAAAAGACCCGCGCCGCGGTCGCCAAGGCGCTCGGGTGAGCCGGGGGATTCCCCCGGGCTTTGGTGATCAGGCGGGCGTTCTCCATCGACCACTCGTAGGGGCTGCTGACATGTCGCTCGACCTTCCCGCGTCCGGTGGTGATCCCTCCAAAGAGGAGCGTTGGTGGGCGGTGATCGCCCATTTGGGGACGCTCGCCGGGTTCATTCCCTTCGCCAACATCGTGGTCCCGTTGGTGGTCTGGTTCGCCAAGCGGGACGAAAGCGGCTTCATCGGCGGGCAGGCGAAGGAATCGCTGAACTTCCAGATCACGATGATGCTCGGCTACCTGGTGGCGCTCGCCGTGGCGTTCACGGTGGTGTTGATCCCGCTGGCCATCCTGATGATCATCGTCCTGCCGATCATTCACCTCGTATTTTCCATGATCGCGGCGATCAAATCGTACGATGGGATCGACTATCGTTATCCCTTCACCTTGCGGCTCATTTGACGCATCCCTGCCGCCACAAGGCGCGCGACCAGACCGGGGGGCTTGCTGATGTCTTTGCCGAACCTCCTCGACTTTTGCGACCTTCGCCAAGACGCGGAACTTCATGAGCTGCGGGAGGAACTCGCGCGACTCAAGGCCGAACGCGAGCGGACCGATGCGGCCCTCGAACCCCTGCACGACCTCGCCGAACGGGTCGCGGAATGCCAACTCCGTCAGGGACTGCTGGTGCGGCTCCTGATCGGCAAAGGACTCCTCACCGCCGCGGAATACGCCGCGTTGATCGCCACGGCTCATCAGCGACCCTCCGCGCCCCCGGATCCCCCCGCAAACTCCGGCGCGCCGGTCCTGCTGTAGCGGAGCCCGCGCGGAATCCACGCGGTTCATAAACTTAGGGTGCACTCCCAAATCCTGATTGCGAATCGAGTTACGTCCGGTCTATCATACCGGCCTCGAACCATGCCCTTCGGGATCATGGTTTGAGCCTTTCGCCAAGGCCGATGACGCTGTTCGTCAGCGGCTCGTCATTCCCTCCCGTGGCAGCGGATCGTCGCGTTGGCTCAACGGGTTCGTCCCCCTCTCCGCCGCAAACCCACGCGAGGCCAGGTGGCGCTCGGCGTGATCGGTTTGGGGCCGATGTGGGACCGCCGTTATCGACAGGCCGCGCAATCCCTCGGCGAACGGCTCGTCATTCGCGCCGTGTACGACGCCGTCTTCGCCCGCGCCCAGGTCGCCGCCGCGGAACTGGGCGCGGAAGCGGTCCCGGGGCTGCGGACCCTCTTCGAGCGGACCGACATCCAGGCGTGGCTGATCCTCGACCCGGCGTGGTACGACCTCTTCCCCGCCGAGCTGGCCTGTGAAGCGCGAAAACCCGCCTTTCTCACCGGCAGCCTGGGGGACGACCGTGCCGCCTTGTTGCGGCTCCATGCCCGAGCGGAGAAGTGTCAGACGTGGTTCATGACCGAGTTTTCCCGGCGCTATACCCCCGCGACCAATCGGCTGCGCGAGTTGATCGCCACCCGGTTGGGCGAACCGCGACAACTCACCATCGATGCGTTGGTGCCGTTGGTTCAAGGCCCCGCCACGCTGCCCGGACAGGCGAGTGAGCGTGACTACCTCGCGGGGTTGCTCGACTGGTGCCAGTACGTGACCGGTCGAATCCCGGCT
Organism: uncultured Planctomycetaceae bacterium; assembly: GCA_964427725.1. Lineage (GTDB taxonomy): Bacteria > Planctomycetota > Planctomycetia > Planctomycetales > Planctomycetaceae > DSVQ01. Next base: position 8,823 of record CAYRVS010000056.1, read on the forward strand.
TCGATCAGCGCCCAGACCCTGCCGACGCGACCCGCCCCGGCGGTGGATCATCCCTGGCAGATCGATCTCGGGTTTCGGCCCGACGCCTACGGGAAACCCGCAACCACCGCCCGGCTGCGGATACAACCCGTCGTCCAGCCGGAAGGGCCAACGGCCCAGGATGGCGGGCTTTCTTGGAACATGACCCGCGATGCGTGGCCGAGCCCATTGCACGAAGTCTTGTGTGAGCATGGTCGCGCGGTGATCTGCGATCCCGGCGAGATCCGTTGGCGGAACGGCGCGCCGCAGCCTTTGGCGACCGAATCGTTGATCACCGAGCGTTCCGACGCGGAAGTGATGCTCGACCAGTTTCTGCGACGGGTCTTGGGGGGCTTGGTCCCCGTGGCGAACCTGCAGGATGTTTGCCGAGTCTTGGAATGGGTCGAGGCGGCCGAACAGAGCCGGGCGGCTCGACCAAGTTGACGCGCTTCGCCGGGGACGGCTTGTAAGTCAAGGCTCGAGCCCGTGAGACTGGACATCGCCGCCCCAAACTGCCAAAATCTAGGCTCATGCGGCTGTCTGAGAGTGGTTTTCTTGCTGTTCTGAGCCCCCGCGTGACGATCAATGACCTTCGATTCCGCCCTGTAGCCAAGGGGCCGAGACAGGAATCGCAAGGCGTTCGGGCGTATAGCTCAGTTGGCTAGAGCGCAGCTCTGATAAAGCTGAGGTCCGTGGTTCGAGTCCACGTACGCCCAATTCCGGGAATGGCGAATGCCGAAATCCGGTGGCTTCGATTCAGTCTTTCGACTTGATCGGGGCGTCAACGGAAGGATTTCGTCGTTCTCAGCCCGGGGACGTAGCTCAATTGGGAGAGCACCTGCTTTGCAAGCAGGGGGTCGTCGGTTCGATCCCGATCGTCTCCAGTCGGATGGTCACCCGCGGGTGGCCTGGGTGAGGTTTACGGGGAATGACGCCACGGCCCGTAGCCGTAACCAGCGTCTGGCAAATGGGTTGGGAGGGTCAGTGAGCTGGGTTGGGGAGAAAAAAGAAAATTCCTTCGCCGGTTGCTTGACGATCCGCTCCGCCCTCCATAACATTCTTCTCACTGACGCACGCAACGTCGTCGTCGCCAGCGGCTGACTCAGTCGCGGTCTCCAGCCCACCCAGCCTCGCCAATTGCGATGCTGGTTTGGCTGAAGCCCACAATCGGGTCAGCCGGCGAAAAGCGATCTCGGGATCGCGGTTCGTCGGCATTGTTCTTTGGCAATTTGGTGTGCAATAGTTCGTGGCATATCTCAACACGTGTGAATGCGCAAGCTTTCACCCGTGTCAGTATCTTGGTAGTTCGGCGATCCGGTTGGTCGTTGGTTCCGCGAGGAGCCTGCGGTCAACGAAGGATGTTGCGTAGCGACCCGGTTCGCCGCCGTGAGGCGTCGAAGTGTGTGGCTTCTTAGGCGACAGGCTGGCTCCGATTGGGAGACCGATCGGTGTCGGAAAGTCGTGGGGGAGGCTGAAATCATTGTGGTCAAGCTACTAAGAGCATGTGGGGGATGTCTCGGCACCAGAAGGCGATGATAGGCGTGGAAGACTGCGATAAGTCCGGGGGAGTTGCCAAACAAGCATTGATCCCGGAATTCCTGAGCAAACCCAGGGAACTGAAACATCTAAGTACCTGGAGGAAGAGAAAGAAACCTCGACTCCCTTAGTAGCGGCGAGCGAACAGGGATCAGCCCAAACCGTCGGCTTCGGCCGGCGGGGTTGTGGGGCGGACAACATGTATCAGGCAGGCTAGAGGAAGTCGTTGGAAAGCGACGCGATACAGGGTGACAGCCCCGTACTCGAAAGCCCCGCTTGAGCTAGTCCTGTCCCCGAGTAGGTCCAGTCACGTGGAACCTGGACTGAATCCGGGAGGCCCATCTCCCAAGGCTAAGTACTCGCTGGTGACCGATAGTTGACAAGTAGCGCGAGCGAAAGATGGGAAGAACCCCTGCTAGGGGAGGATAGTGAACCTGAAACCACATGCTTACAAGCTGTCGGAGCCCTTTACATGGGTGACGGCGTGCCTATTGAATAATGAGCCAGCGAGTTGCTGTCGTCGGTTGGTTAAGGTCCTCAGGACCGCAGCCTCAGGGAAACCGAGTCTGAATAGGGCGTATGATCGATGGCGGCAGACGCGAATCCACGTGAACTACGCATGGGCAGGTTGAAGCGCGGGTAAGACTGCGTGGAGGACCGAACCCACCAATGTTGAAAAATTGGGGGATGACCTGTGTGGAGGAGTAAAAGTCTCATCAAACGTGGGGATATCTCGTTCTCTCCGAAATGCCTTTAGGGGCAGCCTTGAGCCACTCCATCGCGGGGGTAGAGAGACTGATCTGGCATGGGGGGCTACCCGCCTACCCAGCCTAACCAAACTCCGAATACCGCGGTGTTTATCTCAGGAGTGAGTCCGTGAGGGAGAAGCTTCACGGTCGAGAGGGAAACAACCCAGATCGCCCGCTAAGGCCCCAAAATTCTGCTCAGTCATAAAGGACATTCGAGTACTGAGACAGCCGGGATGTTGGCTTAGAAGCAGCCACCATTTAAAAAGTGCGTAATAGCTTACCGGTCGAGTATTCGAGTGCCGACAATGTGCGGGAGTAAGCAGAATGCCGAAGCGGCGGAATCCCAGTATTCGTTTACTGGGATTGGTAGGAGAGCGTTCTTCGACAGATACAAGCCGCACCGGAAGGAGCGTGTGACGGGTCGAAGAAGTGTTTATGCTGGCATGAGTAACGATAAAACAGGTGAGAATCCTGTTCGCCGTAAGCCTAAGGTTTCCTGGGGAAGGTAATTCCGCCCAGGGTTAGGCGGTCCCTTAGGTCAGGCCGAAAGGCGTAGCCGATGGAAAGCCGGTTAATATTCCGGCCCCTCTCTATCGACAATGGGGACGCTTGGTGAATCACAGTCGGGCTGTCAGATTAGCCCGTGCCGCAAGGCCGAGTCCCTGGTTGACGAAGCTGTGTGCAACCGAGCCTAGAAAAGCCAGATGGAGAGACCGTACTAAAACTGACACAGGTAGGCGAGGCGAGTAGCCTCAGGCGCTCGGGAGAATGGTGGTGAAGGAACTCTGCAAATTGGCCCCGTAACTTCGGGAGAAGGGGTGCCTCCGCGAGGAGGTCTCAGCAAAGCGGCTCTAGCGACTGTTTACTAAAAACACAGGACTCTGCGAACTCGTAAGAGGATGTATAGAGTCTGACGCCTGCTCGGTGCCGGTAGGTTAAGGGAGAGGGTCAGCCGCAAGGCGAAGCTCGCAACCGAAGCCCCGGTAAACAGCGGCCGTAACTATGACGGTCCTAAGGTAGCGAAATTCCTTGTCGGGTAAGTTCCGACCTGCATGAATGGCGTAACGACTGGAGCACTGTCTCCACCACCAACCCGGTGAAATTGCAGTTGTGGTGAGGATACCACGTTCCCGCAGCTAGACGGAAAGACCCCATGAACCTTTACTGCAGGCTGATATTGGCTCTTGGTAGTTCTTGTGTAGGATAGGTGGGAGGCGATGAAGTCGGTACGCTAGTACTGATGGAGCCGTCGTTGAAATACCACCCTGGGCCTACTAGGAGTCTAACCCCGCGCGTTGAATCACGCCGGTGGACAGTGTCAGTTGGGCAGTTTGACTGGGGCGGTCTCCTCCCAAAGTGTAACGGAGGAGCTCAAAGGTACCCTCAGGCTGGTTGGCAATCAGCCGTAGAGCGTAAAGGTAGAAGGGTGCTTGACTGCGAGACTGATGGGTCGAGCAGAGACGAAAGTCGGACTTAGTGATCCGGCGGTTCCGAATGGAAGGGCCGTCGCTCAACAGATAAAAGGTACTCTGGGGATAACAGGCTGATCCCGCCCGAGCGTCCATAGCGGCGGCGGGGTTTGGCACCTCGATGTCGGCTCATCGCATCCTGGGGGTGGAGAAGCTCCCAAGGGTTCGGCTGTTCGCCGATTAAAGCGGTACGTGAGCTGGGTTTAAACCGTCGTGAGACAGGTTGGTCCCTATCTGCTGTGGGCGTACGAAACTTGAGGGAGTTTCTCTTTAGTACGAGAGGATTTGGAGGGACGTACCTCTGGTGTTCCTGTTGTCTCGCTCGAGGCAGCGCAGGGTAGCTATGTACGGTCGGGATAAGCGCTGAAAGCATATAAGCGCGAAGCCTTTCCCAAGATCAGGTTTCGTTGGTCGCAAGACCTGAAGTCCCCTGGTAGACCACCAGGTGATAGGCCGGAAATGTAAGGCGTGCAAGCGTCTCAGTGGACCGGTACTAACGGACGAAAGTTTGACCACTTTGATTTCAGCCTTGACGTTCGCTTCACGGGCCTATCGGCACGTCGAAGGGAACCCGAGGAAGCGCGGCGGTTCGCAAGAACCCGCCGAATCACCAAGATCGAGAGTGACACGACTATTGCCGCCATTTGATACAGTCCGAACTCCGGTTCGGGCAAAGCATGGAGCGATTGAACTCCGCTCCATGTCCTTTCCGGTGACTTTACGCGTGAGGAAACACACGTTCCCATTCCGAACACGACCGTTAAGCTCACGCGGCCGATGATAGTGCCCACAAGCGCGAAAGTAGGTCATCGCCGGATCCTTACAAAAACGCCCGTCAGGTCACCCCTGACGGGCGTTTTTGTTTTTCCACGACGTACAACTTGACGTCTACTCGCCGACCGTGTTCCATCGACCTTTTTCTCGCGGTATCGTTGCCGGGTCTCTCCGCAGCCCTATGAGATGACGGACCTGCGAGTTCCGGTCAGACCATGAGCGTCGCACGCTGATCCGTAGAGCTTTCAGGAATTCCGCGGCCATGACTTCTCGGGATACGACGCTTTCCTTCACCGGTGCTTCCAGCGCGCATCAGGAGCATGCGTTTCGGCGGGGGCCCAAGATCACCGCCGTCGAGACGCTGATCCCGCACGACATCATGGCGGGACTGGTTCTGTTGCGGCTGCATACCGACGCCGGCACCGTTGGTGGGACCCCCGTCATTGGACATGGCGAGTCGTACTATTTGCCGCACGCGGTCGCGGCGACGCTGCATGATTGGATGGCCCGACGTCTCCTGGGAGCCGACGCCCGCGCCATCGAGAGTCATTGGCGGTTCTTTTATGACCGCTGCGCGAGTTTCGGCGGGGTCGGAGCCGAGTTGCGGGCCCTGTCCGCGATCGATCTGGCGTTGTGGGACATCGCCGGGCAACTCCACGGCGAACCGATTTGGCGACTCCTTGGAGGGCCGGTCCGCGATCGGATTCCGGTTTACAACAGTTGCGGCGGTCCCTCGTATGGCCGGCGACCGAAAACCGCGGCCGACAGCCAGGGCTGGCCGGGGCATGGCGATCCGGGGCAGCCGGGACCGCTGGAAGACAACTGGAAAAGCCGGCACGCCGCCGCCGATCTCGCGGAGGAACTGCTCGCCGAGGGTTACTCGGCGATGAAGGTCTGGAGTCTCGACGGGGTCTACCAGCAGTCGGGTGGTCTCTACGTGCGGCAGGGTGATTTGAAGCAGGCGTTTCGCCAGCTTCACGAGATTCGGCAACGGGTCGGCGATCGCATTGAGCTGATGTTCGATGGGCACGGCTTTTTCTCGTTGCCGGCGGCGACTCGGATTTGCGAAGCGCTCCGCGACGTCCGGCCGTTGTGGCTCGAGGATGTCCTCCGGCCGGATTGCCTGGAATCGCTGGAGATTTTGCGGGAGCGGGGGGGCGTGCCGCTCGCGATCAGCGAGATGCTGGTGACGCGCGAGTCGTATCGGCGATTGCTGAATCGTCATGCCGCCGACTATGTGATGGCCGATCCAACCTGGGTGGGGGGGATCAGCGAAACGAAGCGGATCGCGGAGCTGGCGCAGATCGACAACGTGCCGACCTTGATGCACGATTGCACGGGCCCGCTGACGTTGTTCGCGGGTCTGCAGGTCGCGGCGGCGGTCCCGAACGTCATGTGGCAGGAGACGGTGCGGGCCCATATTCGGACGTTGTATCCGCAATTGATCGACACCAACGTGACGATCGTCGATGGGCAGGCGAGTCTCCCCGAAGCGCCCGGGTTGGGGACGCGGCTATTGCCGGAGTTGTTTGACCCGGCGCACCCGGGGTATCGGATCACCCGGTTGGGGTGATTGTGTCTTCCAGACGCCCAGGGAAGGCCTTCCCCGGGGATCCTGTGGGATCACATCACCCGAAGTTCTCGCGCCGCCACACGATTTGGGCGGTGTGGTGCCGGGCGTGCCAGGCGTAGTAGGGGAACGACCGCCACAGCGGGATGGTTTCGTTCGCCTCGGGGTGAAAGAACCCGCGCTGCCAGTCGGCTTCCGTGAGTGACGCGGCAATGGCGGCCCAACGGGCATGCAGTCCCTCCAGGAGCCGCAGCGAAGGTTCGATGTCGCCGGTCTTGGCGTCGAGGAGCTCCGACCACCGACTTTCGTCGTAGGGTTTGATCGTCGGCGTCGCTTCGGTGAGGGCGAATTTCAGTCGGCAGTAGGCGTGTTGATGACTGTCCCCCAGGTGATGGACGATCTGCCGCAGCGTCCAATTCCGATAGGGCGTGTCGAGCTGTGCCGAAGAGAGTCCCGCAACGGCTTGCCGTAACTTGGCGGGGGCGTCAGACAGCTCGCGAATCGCGCTTGCCAGGAGCCGAGCGTCATACTGCGTCGGTTTGTCGAAAGGGCCGGCGGGTTCGTTGGGTGGGGGGGCAGACTGGGACAAGCGGGCCTCCGTCATGCGGGGGCCTGGAAGACGGCCCCCAATTCGTCGCGGTCGAAGATTTCCAGAACGCGGCACAAGCGGTCGCCGCGAAACGTAAACCATTGGACCCAATGGACATCGTAAGGTTGGCGGGTCGCGGTGACGACACCCGATTCGCGGGCCATCACCAGGACGGCGTCCCGATAGGCCGAGACCCCCAACAGTTCCGGCCGTTGATCTTCCACCATCGCGAAATTGCGTTTCAAGGTTGCGATGGCCTCCTCGCGACCCGACCAACTGCCGGTGAAGGGAATGTCCGGCGGACCGAGGATCTCCATCTCGAAATCGTCGGTCATCAGTTCACCGGCGGCGGCGTAATCCTGACGGATCATGTGCCCATAGATCCGCTGCACCAGTTGAACCATGAGGGTTCCGGGTGATGCCGCGGTCGCGGCGCGGTCTCCAGCCCGGTAGAGGGTCATGAGTTGGTCAAGAAACGGAGGTTCGCTGTCGATCGTCATGTCGCAGGCCCGTTCACCGCAATAAGTTGCGACAGAACTGTCATCCAGGAATCCCCCAGTCACGGGAACGCTGATTCGACCGGGATTTTAGCGAGGACCGGCGTCCCGACGAGGGCGCCGCCGGGAAAAACACCTCACGGACGTGGATCGGAGCATCCTGTTTGACGGGCGGAATGGAATCGGTCATGCCGAGCACCAGACCCCGACCCAGCCGAGGATCGCGGCGAACGTGGCGGCGAACAGGACCTGGCGACCGACGATCCGGATCGTCTGGCGCGTGCCGATTTCGCGCCGAATCTGCAGCGCCGTGACCAGGCAGGGGAGCAGGACCCCGGCGAGGTAGACCGCCGTCAGGACTTGCATGGGAGTCATGGGGACCGCCAGCCCTTCGTCGGCGAGGAGTAGAAAGATCCCATCTTTGCGGATGGAGGCCATCACCACCGGGATTGCGGCGGCTGGGGGGAGTTGGAACCACGCCATGACGGGGGCCAACACGTGCGAGGCGCGGTCGAGCCAGCCCAACTCCGCAAGGAGCGAAGCGATCAGGCAGATCACCACAAACACGGGGAGGGCTTGCGTGAAGAACTGTTTGAGGGTCGCGGCGACCTCGAGTCCGATTCCGCGCCAGGTGGGGCGTTGGAAGAACGGCCGCTGGAGGTGGACCAGATGGTTGAGTCGGCTGCGGGCGACGCGCGGGGCGGTGCACCAGAGGTAGATCCAGGTGGTGATGAGCAGATAGCCGAGAAAGCCGAAGATCAGCAGCGCGGGGGAAGTCTGTGTGGCGGTCGCGGTGGCGGAGAGGACCGCGAGGGTGGCGGGGAGTTGGTAGGAACAGGCGGCCCCGAAGGAGATCGCGGCGATGGCGGTGGTCCGCGAGCACGAAGAGCAGGCGCGGGTGCCGATGACGGCCGGGACATTGCAGCCGAAGCCCATCATGACGCGAACCAGATCACGGCCGCCGAGGCCGATCGGTCGGACATAGGGGTGAAGGGCGGCGTTGATCCGCTCGATAAGACCGGTGGTCTTGTAGAGGGCGCTGACGGCGGCGAAGAGGACGACCGTCGGCAAGGCCCAGACGAATAGAAACGGTCCCATGTTGATCAGGCCGTAGCCGAATTCGCCCGATCGCCCGGTCAGCCAGAGACTGAGCCAACGCGGCCAGGTCTGATCGATGCGGGTGATGAGGGGATCGACCACTCCGGCGACGAGGGGGTGTGCCAGTTCGGCGAGCCGATTGGCCCCGAAGATCGTCGCCAAGGCGGGGGCCAGCAAGAGCATGAGGCTCAAGCAGGGCCCGACGACGGGGTGCTCGAACCAGCCGGGCTTCGGCTCGATCCGCCAGCCCGCGCGGCCGACCAAGGTCTCGCGCGTGAACGTCGCCGCGCGATCGTGGGCCGCTTCGATCCGCGCGATTTGCGTCGGACCCAGTCGGAGCGCGTCGACGGCGACGAAGGGGATTCCCGCTTCCCGTTCAAGGCGTTCGAGCGCCTCTTGCGCCGCCTCGCCGGGTTGGACCTTGTCCCAGAAGGTGACGACGACAAAGCCTCGTTTGCCGACGACCAGCGGCAGCATTTCGCGGAGATCATCATCCAGGCAGGTGGCCTGAACGACCAAGAGCACGTCATCGTGCTCGGCGAGTTGCGCGAGGGCGGTGCGGGTCGTCTCGGTGTCGGACTGCCGCAAAATGCCGGGGGTATCGCGCAGCGCCCAGTTGCGGCCCGCGTAGTGGTCGATGCCGACCGTCGACCCGCGGTAGTTGACCGAACTGCTGATCGAACCGGTGAGGGCGGCGGCGAGTTGCGTCTTGCCGACACTTTCGCGACCGACCAGCAGCAGCGACCGGGTTGTGACCAGCGGGGTTGTCGTCATGGCGGTCTTCGAAGGAGAGTCGTCGGAGCGGGTCAGCAGGCACATTCATCGAGACAGCACGAGAGGTCTTCGAGGAACATCTGCTTGGCGCGATAGCGTTCCAGCGGCGCGAGATCTCGGTCGAGCGCCGCGCCGATCGCCGACGCAATGACGGCGAACCGTTGGCGGAACTTGTAGATGAAGCACAACAGGACCTTGCCATGGCGGACCAGCGGTCCCGACAGAAAGAGCCCGGGGGTTCGCGTCGATTCATCACGTTCGCTGAGCAGCACGCCGTCGTCGTCCCAGTCGAAGAGGTCTTCGACGAGGGACAAACTTCCCTGAAAGCCGGTGGCGAGCAGCGGCGGCTGGGTGGTGATCCACTGGGCCCCTTGTCGGCCGCGACGACCGTGCACCACGTACTGAGCGCCCTCCTTGACGACCGATTTGACCGTGACTTTTTCGACGAGCGTGAGGCGGTCGCCGCGACGGATCGCCCGCAGCCGTTGAAAGGTGTAGGGGGATAACGTTTGGCTGGGGTCGGACCCGGTCCCGCCCCAGCGGTCGCCGCGATCGAGGACGGTGACCCGTTTGCCTTGAGTGCATAACCCGTACGCGGCGTCGATCCCGCTTTCATACCCGCCGATGATCACGAAGTCGTCTCCGGTCAGTCGCTTCCACGATTTGACCTGGCTGGTGTGTCGGCAATGCTCGGCCCCGGGGAACGGATCGAGCCGGGGATACTGAAATTCGCCGGCGGCCCAGATGACGAAGCGGGTCGGCAGACGGCCGCGGCTGGTTAAGACCTCAAAGCCTTCGGTGCCGTCGGCGCGGGGAGTGATGCCGCGGACCTCGACCTCGGTTTGGACGGGGAGTTGGAACTCGTCGACGATCGCCTGCAAGTAGTCGGCGTATTGCGGGCCGGAGGGGTGTTCGGTGTCGAGAGTATAGGCGGGGGACGTATCGAGAGTGATGGCGTTGAGGTCGATCAGCCCGAAGGCGTTGCCGGTGAAGGAGGGGGTGATGAGTCGCATCTCGGCGGGCCAGCGGCGGAAACTTGCGCCGACCTCGTGCCGTTCCAAGATGGCGTAGCGGGTGATGCCGATCGCCTGCAGGACGCACGCCATGCCGATTCCGGCGGGGCCCGCGCCGACGATGACGACATCCAAGGGTTTCGGGGGTTTCGGCATGAGTCGAAACTTTCCGGGCGATGAAACAAAGACGACGTGTCGGACCAACGAACTGCCAAGGCTGCGAGAGCAGGGGGGCTATCGAGTCGACGGACCGAGAGGCGACGTGTCAGCCATCGTGACGTCCGCCAAGTCGTCCAACTCTTCCGCTGGCGTTTCCGCGACATCCCAGGGGGGAAACGGGTCATCCCACGTCCGCCAAATGGCGGCGCCCCATGCCAATTCTTGAGCGGTCACCAGGCAGGCATCCAACGCGGCGATGACCTTGGCGTGATCAAGCCGTTGACCGATCACGACCAGTTCTTGACGAGGCGGACCGACCTCGCCGGGGGCTTCGTGCTCACACGGGCCGTCATGCTCGGTACACGGTTCGGTCCCGGACCAGCGGCCGGCGGGCTCCAACCCGAAGATCCCACCCGCCTGCGACCATTCGCCGATCTCCTCCGGGCGGGTCGCCAACCAGCAGAGGCCTTTGGAACGCAAGATCGAGGTAAAGACCGGACCGGTGAGGAGCGACATCAACCGCGACGGATGAAACGGTCGCATGGCCCGATAGACAAAGCTGCTGATGCCGTATTCGGCGGTTTCGCTCATGTCCGTGCCGCGAGGAACGGCGAGCCAACCCGGATGGGCCGTTGAGGCGACGGGATCGTAGTGCCCGGTGCCGATCAGGTGGCCGGGGTCAATCGCACCGCGGACCGCCGGGATGATCCGCGCGGTGGGATTGAGTCGTTTGAGGAGCGCTGTCAGTTCTCGCCGCTCCGATTCGGTCACCAGATCGACTTTCGAGAGGACCAGGACGTTGGCGAACTCGACCTGATCGACCAGCAGATGGGCGAGATCGCGGGAGTCGTCATCATTCAAGGCGACGCCGCGCTCGAGCAGGTTGGCTTCCGACCGGAGATCGCGCGGGAAGTGGACTGCGTCGACCACGGTGACGAGGGTGTCGAGTCGGGCCAAGTCGCCGAGCGCGACGCCGGCGTCATCGACGAAGGCAAAGGTCTCGGCGACGGGGAGTGGCTCCGAGATCCCGGTCGACTCGATCAGCAGGTAGTCGAACTTCCCCGCGCGGGCGAGTCGGGCGACCTCCTTCAAAAGGTCCTCCCGCAAGGTGCAGCAGATACAGCCGTTGCTGAATTCGACCAGTGTTTCCTCCGTGCGCTGGAAGCGCGCGGCCCCTTCCGCGATCAGGCGGGCGTCGATATTGAGTTCGCTCATGTCGTTGACGATCACCGCGACGCGGAGGCCGTGGGGTTCGGAGAGAACCCGGTTAAGGAGTGTCGTCTTCCCCGCGCCGAGAAACCCCGAAAGGACCGTGACAGGGAGGCGGGAATCGAGCGGGGACGGTTCCATGCGGGGGGCTCGGGGTGGGCCGGGAAACTCGGATCGTACGTTGACGGCATCAGTGAGGAAAGTTCTCTTGCAAAACGATTGCGATAGTCCTTATTGTGAAGTCGTACTCGCCGGCTGGCAAGTCCGCACTGCGGATTTCGTCCCCTGGCTGACGAGGTTCCGAACATGTCTCCGCAGGACGCGCCTTATGCGCCGGTTAAGCACTCCGCCATCCGTCCCCGCGGGGCCACGTTTTCGGCTCGGTCCCTCCCGCCGACAGCTCCCGGAGGCCGGGGTGGCGACGATCTCCAGCCGCGCGGCGGAGCAGGCGCAGGATCGGGCCCAGCGGTGGTTGAAGTCTTGGGCCGACCCCGCCGATTTGACGCGGGTCGCGACGTGGCTCGACTGGCAATTCTGGTGCTGGGGGCGCGACATCATGCTGGTGCCCGGCAACGGACTGCTCGCGTGCGGCTTCGAGCAGTGCCGACCTCCCGAGGGGATTCGCGTCTCGACGTGTTACCGACGGTTGGAGCATCTGCCGGATGGGACGCCCCGGTGGATCGCGTTGTGGGGATATGGGCTCTATTTCAGCGAAGGGGTCGGCGAAGGGTTGCTCCTCCGACGACAGCGGTTCGCCCCATGTCTGACGCCGGGGGATGGTCATCCCGGCTTGACATGGTCGATCGAACGGTCGCTCCCCTGTCGACCGCCGCAGTCACCGGAAGAAGAAACCCGCCTATGTCGGCTTATCCCGGCGCTCTTGCGGTGGATCGCCGATTACGAGGCGAGGGCGCTGGAGCACTGGGGTCCGGCGCATCGCGCGGAATGTGCGGCGACCCGAGCGCGCGGTGTTACCGTCGATTTTCACTCCGCGCCCGCGCGTTGGCGGGAGTTGGCCGCCGCCTTCGCCCAACGCGAGATCATCGCGACGAATGCGTGATCCGTGAGGCGTGTGCCGCTGGCTTCGGCGGTGGTTTTTCCGATGATGGGGTAGCTCGATCCCACCGACAGAATCGGTGGCACATCACCTGCCATGTGACACACGGCTACGGGCATCCGGTGTGTTGGGGCTGCGACCACGCCGTCAACACCAGGCCATGCATGGCGAGTGATGGAATCGTCGTCCACTCCGGGAATTGCGCTGCGAGCCAAGGGGCCCCGCCGCCGGTCAAGAAGGCGCGGCAGGGCACGCCATCCGTGAGGTCACCCACTTCCGCCGGCGGGAGACGCCAGCGGAGTTCGCGACCGAGCTGTCGCACGAGTTCGCGGATCGCGCCGACCTGACCCCAGTAGATGCCGCTGCGGAGCGCGCCACGCGTCTCGGTTCCCAGCGGGGGCGGGGTCTCAGGGCCGAGCTCCGCGAGCGTCAACTCCGGCAAGAGCGCGGTGTAGTGATGGAGCGCCTTGGAGGATAACGCCAAGCCCGGCAGGATCGCCCCGCCTGCGAAGCTCCCATCAGGCAGGATCGCGTCGACCGTCGTCGCGGTCCCCGAATCGATCACGAGCGCCCCCTCGGCGGCGGCTTTGAGTCGTCCGGCGGCGACGGCGTTGAGCAGCCGATCGAGCCCGACTTTGTCGGGATGCGTCACCGCGACATTCAGCGGCAGGGCGCGCCGATCGCGGATGACGAACGGGGCCCGGCCCGTCGTGCCTTGCCAGTGGGTCGCCATCTGCTCGACGACGGCGGGATTCGAGCCCGCGAGAACCACTTCGCAACGGAGTGGATCGGTCCAAGTGCGAATTTGATCCCACGGCGCGGGACAGGTGAGGGGGCCCGCCGCGAAGTGACGACAAACCGGCCAGGGTCCGGCGTTCATCCCGGTGGGATGGTCGGCGGGCTCGAACCAGCCGTACTTGATCCGGCTGTTGCCGACATCGATCGCGAGGAGCGCGGGAGGCAGGATGACGAGGTTCCTAGCATCCAAGTAAGCGAGCGAGTTGCACGGCGGGTGACCGTCCGTCGACAATCACTGACGCTATCGTAATTCCCGAAGACGCTTTCGCCCACAATCCGGTTCGTTTCCGTCCCGATCACGCTCCCACCAGCAGGTTCCGACCCCTGTCGCCTGAGATGACACCGCCGGACGCCCTCATCGCCGCGCTGCGGCTGGAGATGAGTTTTGCGGCGGGGCCCCCGACATTGACGGGGATCGATTTTCAGGTTCCCGCCGGGCAATTTGTGTCGCTGTTGGGGCCGTCGGGCTGCGGGAAATCGACCTTACTCCGGCTGATCGCCGGGTTATTGACGCCGACGGCGGGGGAACTACGGATTGCCGGGACGCCGCCGACCGAATCGCGGGCGGCGGGGCATCCCGTGGCCTTTGTCTTTCAAGACCCGACTTTACTCCCCTGGCGGACGGTGGTCGAGAACATCCGCCTGCCGTTGGAGCTGCAAGGCCGAACCGGAAATGATCACGCGGCGAAGATCGACGACGTCTTACGCCTGATCGGGCTGACCCCCGCGGATGGGCAGAAACGCCCACGAAAATTGTCGGGGGGGATGCGGATGCGGGTCTCCCTCGCCCGGGCGCTGGTGACCGAGCCGCGAATCCTGCTGCTCGATGAACCCTTTGCGGCGCTCGATGACGTGCTGCGGCAACAGCTCAACGAGGAACTGACGCGGATTTGGCAGCGGCAGCAATGGACGGGGCTGTTCGTGACGCACAACGTCGCCGAGGCGGTCTTTTTGAGCCAACGGGTGCTGGTGATGTCGGCGCGGCCGGGACGGATCGTCGCGGACGTGCCGATCCCGTTCGCTTATCCGCGAACCAACGAACTGCGCGGCGAACCGGAGTTCGGCCGGCTGACGGTGGAGCTGTCGCGACACCTGCGCGAGGCCACCAGAACCCCGTAATCAGAGAATCCCAATCAAGCCATAGGCCGGGGCACCCAAATTCCGCCATAGACTGGGCACCCATATTCCGCCATAGGCCGGGGCACCCGCCCCGGCCGCGTGAGGTCGACAATGGGAAGATGGGATGAGACAGGCGGAAGACTTTGGCTACCGACACACACGGAAGGCGAGGCAAGATGACAACACCTCCGACGAAGGAGTGGTGTGGATCGGGGCTTCCGTCAGGCATCATCCCGACTGGTGGTCTTGGGATGGGTGATGGCTTGTTGGGGGATGGTCGATCATGACGAATCGTTCGTGCTGGCATGACTTCCTGGATGATGCCGGCATCCAATCGAAAGAACGGTCGGGAGGTTTCGCGTGACATGGCGGCGGGCGATGCGTTGGGTGCGCGAGGCGTGGTTGCCCCCCGTCGCGCTGTTCGCCGTGGTGGCGGTTGTCTGGCACTGGGTCGTCTGGCGGTACGACCTGAAGCCGTACCTCTTGCCGGGGCCGCTGCTGGTCTTCTCGGCGATTGGGTCGTCACTCCCCAAACTTGCGCAGGCGACCCTCTACACGGGGACCGCGGCGCTCCTTGGGCTGACGGGGAGCCTGCTCATCGGGACATCTATTGCGCTCGTCTTCTCGCAGGCGGCGTGGATTCGGCGCAGCAGCTTTCCGTACGCCTTGTTCCTGCAAACGGTCCCCATCGTGGCGATCGCGCCGCTGATCGTGCATTGGTGCGGCCGCGGGTATGCCAGCGTGATCCTCACGTCGTTCATCCTCAGTCTCTTTCCGATCATCGCCAACGGGACGGCGGGACTGCTCAACGTCGATCCCGACCTGCTCGATCTCTTCCGTTTGAACAACGCGACCCGCTGGCAATTGCTCACGAAGTTGCGGCTGCCGAATTCCGTGCCTGCGTTGTGCACGGGGCTGAAGACCTCGTGCGGACTCGCCGTCGTCGGGGCCGTGGTGGGGGAGTTCTTCGCGGGCTACGGGGGGGCGCGCTTCGGCCTCGGTTATCTGATTCTCTTCACGACCGATCAATTACGAATGGCGGAGCTGTTCGCGGCGGTCCTCGCTTCGACGCTCCTCAGCGTGGTGATGTTCGGCGCGATCGGCGGCGTCACCGGCGCGATCCTCCGCCACTGGTACGACGTCCGCGAGACGTGACCATGGCTGTGTTGGGAGGGAACCACGAAAGACACGAAAAGACACGAAATCAAGCCTGATCCTTGGACGGCGGAGCAAGGGAATAAGCAACCTGCCGTTTTCGGGTCTTCCTGGGCTCGAGGCGTTCCGCTTTCAGCCGACCCCCTTAGTGGTATCGCCGTGCCATCCAGTCAGTGAGGAACCCCAACCTGCGGCGTCCCTTTTCGTGCCCTTTCGTGTGTTTCGTGGTTCCCCTCCCCTCGACTCAATCGCCACGCTTGGATGTCTCCGCGACGAGGTCTACAGTACGGACAGACCAACTTTCCCCAGCGGCGACCATGGCGACTCTCACTCCCCAAACCTTGCGGGCGCATCGCGACGAGCGGCTCCTCGAAATCGTCTGGCCCGATCAGCGCGTCGATCGGCTGAGTTATTACGACCTGCGCTGCGGCTGCCCGTGTGCGGTGTGCGTCGACGAGATCACCGGAAAAGCGCTCTTACGCCGCGAATCGATCCCCGCCGACGTGCATGCCCAAGGGGTCGCGTTCGTCGGCAATTACGCGCTGCGGGTCGATTGGAGCGACGGCCATTCGACCGGGATCTACACCTGGGATCGACTGCGCGAACTCGGGGGCGGCGCGTGACCGGTGCCCCGCCCGTCGAGGTCGAACTCAAGTTCCCGATCGCCGCCGAGTCCGACGTCTGGACGCGACTCGCCAAGCTGGGCGCGGTCTGGAGCCCGCCCGAAGCCCACGTCGACACCTACTTCGCCCATCCCGCGCGGAACTTCGTCGAGACTGACGAGGCGTTGCGACTCAGACACATCGGCGACACGACCCAGCTCACCTACAAGGGGCCCTTGCTCGATCGCCAGACCAAGACGCGCCATGAATGGGAGGTCGCCTTGGAACCGGGCCAACCATCGGCCGTGACGATGCGGGCGATTCTGGTCGTCCTGGGGTTTCGGCCGGTCCGCGACGTCCCCAAGACACGGCGGTCGGCCGTGATACGTTGGCGCGGCGTCGCGATTCAGTGTGGCTGGGACGAAGCCCCGCCGCTGGGAACGTTTCTGGAGCTCGAGATCGTGACGGACGAGGCCGGTCGCCCCGCCGCCCAGCAGACGATTTTGGATCTCGCCGCGGAACTCGCCCTCGACCGCACCGAGCCGCGCTCGTACCTGCGGATGTTCCTCGAACACGATGCCATGACCGGATAGCCGCGAGCCCCGGGCGAGTGTCGCGGATGTTCGTGGGTGTCCGCGCACCGCAGCCACCCGAATTGACGGCCTCGCGGGGCGTGTTTACCCTATCAAAATCCGCTGAGACGTTTCGGCCCCTTGGCTTGCGTCCGGAAGTGGAGACCGACCGCGACCCGTGTCCGTCGCGGCGGCTGAACGCTCTCGCCTGGTTGCAGCGTCGGGCGACGGGGTTTCCCCCCGCGCCAGACCTCCCGTTGGCGAGAGATTTCGCTGCCACCCGTCCGGGTTGGGGACCGCACCATGGCCGGCAAGAAAGACCTGTTCGACGATTCGGTGATGACCTTCGGGGAACATCTCGAAGCGCTTCGCATTCACCTCATTCGCGCGCTGTTGGGCTTGGCCGTCGGCGTCGTCGTGACGATGGCGGCGGGCGAGTGGATCATCGGCGTCATCCGGCAGCCGATCGACACCGCGCTCGATCGTTACAGCGTCAAGCTGAAGCGGGAAGTGAAACTCGACAACGTCAGCGGGTTCAGTTTCTCCGACTTCTGGTCGACGATGACCGCGTCGCTGAAGGCGCAGTTCGCGAACCCCTGGGCGGGGGACGAAGCGGCCCCGACCGACCCGGGAA
>CAYRVS010000057.1:0-6038 GCA_964427725.1 uncultured Planctomycetaceae bacterium
AGCGGCGTAAACCAACACACCCGCCGGTATCCGAAACTCCTGGGCTATCGCAGATGGAAGGGATGCATTTTTATTCGACATCAATCGTAAAGGCAAATTATCCCTGACCAGGTGTACGTACCAGACCCGATATGCCGCAACAGTGATCCTTCTCAGACTGGATGTCGACGGACCACCACACGAGAATCCAGATGGTGAATTGATTCCATGCCCGCATTTACACATCTATCACGAAGGATTAGGCACACGCATCGCGGTCGCAGCGGCAGCCATCTTCCCAGACACCAAAGACCTGGTTAAGACGCTCCAGGAATTTCTTCATTACGCCAAGGTCGAATCCGTGCCGCCGATACAACGGGGGATTGAATAATGACGGACGGCTGCCAGCGATTGGTAGACGACTACCTCAATTGGTTGCGAGAAAGGGTCAGCGTCGAGAATGTCGACGGCGCATGCCGGATTACGACCCCATTTCTGGATCGCCACAACGATCGACTCCAGATTTATGTTCACAGCACGGATCATGGCGTGAGGATCAGCGACGATGGGTATATCCTCGGTGACCTAGAATCAAGTGGTTGTCCCGTCGACACCCCGAATCGACGGTCGATGCTGCAGTCCATCTTGAACGGATTCGGCGTTCACGAATTCGATGGAGAACTGTATGTCGATGCAACAACAACCAACTTCTCGCATAAAAAGCACCGACTGATACAAGCCATGCTGTCAGTTGGCGACATGTTCATGACCGCGAAACATCGCATTACGACAACGTTCCTGGAAGATGTGTCGGGTTATTTGGACGAGTCCGACGTCCGGTACACTAAGAAAGTCGAGTTTACAGGTAAGTCAGGATTCACACATTTGTATGATTTCGTGATTCCCAAGTCTCGAAAACGCCCCGAACGGCTGATTCGAGCCGTCAACGACGCCGACCGCAGTCACACGAGCCAAATCCTTTTTGCATGGACTGACACTCAGGAAGTTCGCGAGCAAGGCTCCGTGATCTATGTCATTGTGAACGATCATGATAAGGTCGTTAATCCGGATTCCGTCGCAGCTCTTGGCGAGTATGGTGCGATTGTCATACCCTGGTCGCAGAGAAACTCCTTCGTTGTGGAGCTTGCGGCTTAGAGTTAAGCCCGTCAGACACCAGATTGACAATAACTGCGAGTGCAGCAAGCACGAAGAGGGTAATCCGAAATCAACCCGGATTTATGTCAAATAGTCACGGCTTGACACACCTCGCCTCTCGGGTTGATTAGCTCACTCCACCCGGATCCACAGCGTCTTGAGATACTCCGACTCGGGGCAGTTGCCGCCGATGGGGTGGTCGCCGGCGGCTCCCGCGCGGGAGAAGATCTGGATGCGGCGCTGTTCGGCGTTGGCCGCCGCCGTCACCAACTGCGTGAAGGTCGCGGCGTCGAGCAGGCCCGAACAACTGCACGTCAGATAGAGGCCCCCCGGCGCGACCAGCTTCAGCGCCAGACGGTTGAAGTCGAAGTACTTCGTCTTCCCCTCCTCCAGTTCGTCGCGGTGCCGAATGAGCTTCGGCGGATCGAGGACCACCACGTCGTAGCGGCGGCCGTTGCGATGCATGTCGCGGAGGTAAGGGAAGCCGTCACCCTGGACGAACTGGACCTTCGCCTTGTTGAGGCGGGCGTTCTCCCGGGCCAACTCGCACGCCGCCTCATCGAGTTCGACGCCGGTCACTTCGGCGGCTTGTCCCAAGACCTTCGCCTGCAGCGCGAAGCCTCCGGTGTAGCTGCAGACGTCGAGGACCGACTTCCCCGCGACCATGCCCGCGAGCCGTTGACGGTTCTCGCGCTGATCGCAGTAGAAGCCCGTTTTGTGGCCTTCGGTGAAGTCGATTTTGAACCGCGTCCCGAATTCGGTGACCGTCACTTTCGGCGGGACGTCCTCCGAGCCGATCGCGTCGGTCGCGAAGCCTTCGTGCTCTTCCGACAACGGGGCGCACCGCAAGACGCCGTGCACGGTGCCGCATAACGGACTCAACAGATCGAGCAAGGCCTCGGCCCGCTGGTACATGCCGAGCGAGAAGGCCTCGACGACGAGGACGTCGCCGAATTTGTCGACGATCAAGCCCGAGAGGCCGTCCCCCTCGGCGTGGATCACGCGGTAGGCGTCGGTGACGTCGTCGAGTTTGAGCAACTCCCGGCGCAACCGCACCGCATGCCCCAGCCGGGCATCCCACCATGTCGTCCCCGGGCGTTCGGTCTGCCCGGTGAGTTGGCGGACGGCGATCTCGGCATGCGGGTTGAAGAGCCCCCAGCCGAGATGTTCCCGTCCCGAGGATTCGAGTCGGACCAGGTCACCCGGCGCGGCCTGATGGGGAAAGTCCCCCAATCTGCGACGAAACAGAAACGGGTGGAAGGTCGGCGCCCGGACCTCGACGACCGGCGGCGCACCAGAGGCCTCCTCGTCGAGCGGGCGCTGACGGATCAATTCCGCGAGCGGCCGCTTCGGGACGCGGGGCGGGGGAGCACGACGATCGGCAGGGGGCGGACGGCGGGGCATCGCGGCATGGTAATGGCCGGGCGACTCAGGGTGTAGTACCACCGCCGGAGACGAGGCGTCCCGGGCGGTGGATTCCCGGGATCCGTCGGCGTTGTCTGCTTTATCCGTTCAGAAAGTCACTCGAGCGAAAGTCGGGCCATGGACGTACGGACATTGCTGTCGCGCCGCGGGATCTTGCAGGTCGGACTCATGACGGCGGGATCGGCCTGCCTTCTTCGAGGAACCGACGCCGCTCCGACGATTTACGGTCCCGACAATCACCCGTTCGACGACAACGTCAAGGTGACGTTCAGCGAGACGTTGATGCTGGTCGAGAGTGACGGGTTGCCGACGCACAAGACGGCCGTTTATCCGAATCGCAACAATCCGAACCGGATCCTCAAGCAGGACTACCATTTCAAGTTGCCGCTGCGGCCACGTCGCGCCGAGAAACCGACCGACCTGCCGATGGGACCGATCGGCGTCGCGATCAACGGAATCCCATTCTACAACCCGTACAACGCCCGACGGGATGATGCGGTGAGCGGCCCGCATGCCGAAGTCTTCGATTCGTGCTGCGGCCATCCCGATCCGATGGGCCGGTATCACTATCACAAGTATCCGGTCTGCGTGAAATCGCCGTTCAAGGATCCCAAGGGAGAGCATTCCCCGCTGATCGGATTCGCGTTCGACGGCTACGCGGTCTACGGCCCCAACGACGCGGACGGTCAACCGGCGACCGGTCTGGATGACTGCAACGGGCACGAAGACGACACGCGGGGGTACCACTACCACGTCACGACGAAGTTCCCCTACATCCTGGGGGCGTATCGCGGGGACGTCGAGCCGTCGAACTTCCATGGTCCACAGGGGTTTCGCGGCGGCCCGGGTCGACCACGCGGTCCCGGTGGCCGGCCGCCGGGACCTCCCCCCGGGGGGTTTCCGCCGCCGCCGTTTTGAGCCCTCGCGGGGGACGCCCCCCCATGGCCATGAGTGTGCATCGGGGGAAAGCGCTACACCGCGAGGCCTTTGGCGAGGCGGATTTCGCGGACGTTCGCGAGAATCGCGGCGATGATCTCGCTGTTGCGGAGCAACGCATTGTACTCGACCCAATGGGTCGCCATGTTCGCCAGCATTGCGATGGCGGCCATCAGTTGATGGATGGTCGCCGGGCTCCAGCCCCCCCAACCGCGAAATTGCATGGGAGACGCCGGATCGGCCGCGGCCCCGAACGCCCCCGTCGCCAGCAGGAGCAAAAACGCCCCGACCATCAGCGGGACCACGCGGTACTTGATCGACTGGTTCTCGCGGTGGTGCGTCGCTTCGAGGTGATACGCGGCGGAGGTCTCTTCGATCCAGCGGCCGGTCCCCATGAAGTAGGTGAGGACGATCGCGTGCACCAACGTCGTGAAGCAGAGCGCGCTTAAGGCGAGCAGGAAGTGCCATTGCACGCCTTGCTGGACGGCGGGTTCGGGCACCTTGGGGTCGTCGATATTCAGCCCCAACAGAAACGCCCCGCTGAGCAGGAGCAGACTGACGAGCGACAGCGGCACGAAGATGCGATGCATGGTCTCATTCGGTCAGGAGCGCGACGGATTCCCCAACTGATGCACGACCATGGCGTTCGTCACTCGTCCGCCACGCGCAGCTCGACGCTGGCGCTGTGGGCGGTGAGGCCTTCCGTGCCCGCGATCAGCCGGATGTCGTCGGCGGCGTCCTCCAAGGCCGCGCGGTTGAATCCGATCACGCTGCTGCGCTTGAGGAAATCGTTCGCACAAAGGCCGTTCGCGAACCGCGCCGTGCCGCCGGTCGGCAGGACATGCGAGGGACCGGCGTAGTAATCTCCCACCGCGACGGGGGTGTGGTGCCCCAGGAAGATCGCCCCCGCATTCTGGATCAACGCGAGTTCGACTTCCGGATCGGCCGTCGAGATATGCAGATGCTCGGGAGCCAACGAATCGGTCAATTCGCAGGCCTGCGCGCGATCCTTCGCGATGATTAGCGCCCCGTACTCGTTGAGACTCGCGAGCGCCAGATCGCCGCGCGGCAGTTGCGCCAATTGACGCGGCAACTCGGCGCGGACCCGTTCGATCAGCGGCGGATGCCAGGTGATGAGGACGCCCGAGCCGGGGCTGTGCTCGGCTTGCGAAATCAGATCGCTCGCGACATAGACCGGGTTCGCCGACTCATCGGCGAGGACGACGACTTCACTCGGGCCCGCGATGCTGTCGATGTCGACTTCGCCGTAGACCTGCTGCTTGGCGAGCGCGACAAACAGATTGCCGGGACCGACGATCTTGTCGACCCGGGGCAGCCCTTCAACGCCATAAGCCAGCGCCCCAACGGCCTGCGCGCCACCAATCCGATAGACCTCGCGGATGCCGACTTCGGCGCAGGTCGCGAGCAGATGGGTGTTGTAGGCCCCGAAGTCCGTCGGAGGGACGACGACCGCGATTTCGGCGACGCCGGCGGTCTTCGCGGGGACGGCGGTCATCAGGACGGTCGACGGATACGCCGCCGCGCCGCCCGGAACACAGATGCCGATCCGCCGCAGCGGGAGATAGCGCTGCCGCAGGTCGACCCGCGAGAGGCCATCCTGCCGGACGAGCCGGACGTCTTCGTGCAAAATCTTGCGTTGGAACTCGCCGATGTTTTCGCGAATGCGGCGGATGGTTTTCAGAAATTTCGGATCGACGGCGGCATGGGCGGCGGCCAATTCCTCGGCGGAGACCCGCAGTGATTCGGCGGTGATCGGCCGGCGATCAAGCTTGGCGGTGTAGTCGAGGACCGCCGGAAGTCCCTGGCCGCGAACATCGCCGAGAATCCGTTGGACGACTTGCCTGGGGGAAAGAGGTTCCCCGAACAAGGCGATGGTCCGCTCGCGACCGGCGGCGGAGACGATATCTCCTTGGAGACTCAACTTCCGCCGCAAGTCGGCAAGGAGCGTGGCGGGATCTTCGCGGGAAGCATCCAGGGTCGGCATCGCCGGAGACAGTGACATGGAACCTTCATCGACTGAAAGGGGGACGGATCCGTGGGTTGGGTGCGGCGATGACCCACCGAATTCGTCGGCGAGCGCCATCAAAATTCTTGCACGCCGGGCGGGCACGATCGATGCGTCCCGTCACGTTAGGATAGAGTGTAGTTTCCCCCGCCGCGCTTGCCCACCGCATGACCGCCGACCCCCTGACCGCCGAATAAGGACCGCCGGATGTCTGGTCGCCTGATCGACCTGCGAAGCGACACCGTCACCCGCCCGACGCCCGGCATGCGCCGCGCGATCGCGGAAGCGGAGGTGGGAGACGACGTCTACGGCGAAGATCCGACCGTGAACCGGTTGGAGGCGCGGATGTGCGAACTGCTGGGGAAACCCGCCGCGGTCTTCGCGTGTTCGGGGTCGCAGTCGAACCAGATGGGGGTCTGGGCCCATTGTCAGCCGGGCGATGAACTGCTGATCGACGAGACGGGTCACATCGTCAATTACGAAGCCGGCGGGCCGGCTGCGCTGTCAGGGGTTTCCG
>CAYRVS010000057.1:6048-16067 GCA_964427725.1 uncultured Planctomycetaceae bacterium
GTTTCCGCGCGACTGCTGCGTGGGCGAGGGGGGATGATCGACGTCGGCGATCTCGAAGGGCAGATTCGGCCGAGCAACACCCATTATCCGATCACGAAACTCGTCTGCCTCGAAAACACCACCAACCACGGCGGGGGCCGCGTCTACCCCCTGGCGCAAGGGGCGCGGATCAGTGATTGGGCGCACCAGCATCAGTTGAAGCTGCATGTCGACGGGGCGCGGCTCTTCAACGCCTGCGTCGCCGGCCGGTATCGGATCGACCAGTTCGCGGCGCTGGCCGATTCGGTCTCGATCTGTTTCTCGAAAGGGCTCGGGTGCCCGATGGGCTCGATGCTGCTGGGGGAACCGCAGTTCATCCAGCGGGCGCGGCGGGCGCGGAAGTTGTTCGGGGGCGGGCTGCGTCAAGCCGGCCTGATGGCCGCCGCCGCCATCTATGCGTTGGAGCATCACGTCACGCGGCTGGCCGAGGACCATACAAACGCCAGACGATTCGCGGAACGGATCGCCGAACTTCCCGGCGTGACGTTGGACCTGGCGAGCGTGGAATCGAACCTCGTCTTTTTCGAGGTCGCCCGCGACCGCGGCACGGGAGCCGAGATCGTGACGCGGTGGCGGGAGCGCGGCATCCTCGCCTTGGCGATGGGGCCGCAACGGATTCGGGTCTGCACGCATCTCGACGTCACCGCCGCCGACCTGGATCACGCGGCCGGCGAACTGCGGCAGGTGCTCGGCGGGGGGGCGACGCGGGTGCCAATGGCGGCCGGGGCGGGGTATTGAATTTGATCCATGATGCCCAGAGAACGCCTTCCCTGGGCATCCAAAACACGCATCACGCCTTGCGGCCAAAGACCATGATGGTGATGTCGTCGTTTTGCGGGCGGCCGCTGGCGAACTTGCGGACGTCGGCGAAGATCGCCTTGCCGAGGACTTCGGCGTTTTCCTTGGGATGGGCGAGCACGATCGAGCGCAGACGGTCCATGCCGTAGAGATCGCTGTCGGGGTTCATCGCCTCGCTGACCCCGTCGGTGTAGATGACGCAGGTTTCCCCGGGGGCGATGGTGCGGCTGGTCACGTCGTACGGGTAGTCCTCCACGACGCCGAGCGGGACGCCGATCGCCTCTTCGCCGAACTCTTCGATCGTGCCGTCCGCCTTGCGGATCATGATCGGCATATGCCCGCAGTTGACGACGTTCATGTGGCCGGACTCGGGGTCGACGACGCCGAGGACGAAGGTCATGAAGCGACCTTCGACGGCTTTGGCGCACATCTGGTTGTTGATCCGCATGGCCGCTTCGCCGACGTCATCGACGAAGGCCATGACGTTGGTGACGACGCTGTTGATCCGCGACATCACCAGCGACGCGGGGACCCCCTTGCCGGCGACGTCGCCGAACGCGAAGCAAATCCGCTTGTCGTCGGGCAGCATGATGCAGTCGTAGTAGTCCCCGCCGACGGCCTGCGCGGAATCGTAGGAGGCGTAGAACTCCCAGCCGGGCGGGTTGGGGAGCGTTTCGGGGAGGAGCGCCCGTTGGACGTTCATCGCGATCCCCATCTCGCGATCCTGCTTCTGCTTCTCCAGCGCGGTGACGAGGAGCTTGGCCGATTCGTACGACAGGGCGGCCTGACCGGCGACCGCGACCAGCAGGTCGAGATCCTCCTCCTTGAACTGCTTGAAGGGGTTCTGCGTGTCGATGTTGATGATTCCCATCACCTCGCCCGCGAGGCTGAGCATGGGGACGCACATCATCGACCGGATCGTCAGGTTCGAGATCGACTCGCTCGCCTCGAACCGGGCGTCGCTGGCGGCGTCGGCCGAGAGGATCCCCGTCTTTTGCTCGATGACGGTCTTCAGGATCGTCCGGCTGAGCTTCACCGTGTCGTCGACCCCCGCCCGGCGATGCTTCATCGCCTTGGGGATCATCTTCCCCGTCCCCTCCTGCTGGAACAGGATGCTGCCGCGGTCGGCGTGCGGGAAGACGTTGAACAGCGTGTCGAGAATTTTCGGCAGCAATCCGTCGAGATCGCCGGTCCCCGCGAGACTGCGGCTGATCTCGAGGACCGCCTGCAGCTTCGCTTCGGGGCGGACATCGAGCCGGCCGAACCCGGTCGATTGCGCCGCGCGGCCCATGATGGTGGCGGCGTCGTTGTCGTCGCTGGTGATGTCGAAGCCGATGGTCGTCGCCGCATCATCGCCGCGCGACGCCGAGGCGGGGATCGGCATCGGTTCGGTGGCGGCGGCCTGTTGGGCTTTCGCCGCGCCGTTGGCGGCCTCGAACCGCAGCAGAATCGGGCCGAGCTTGATGCGGTCCTCGTGCTGCAGTTCGGTCGGCCCCTCGATCTTTTTGCCGTTGAGGAAGGTGCCGTTGCCGCTGCCCAGATCTTCGAGAATGAACTTGGCCCCCTGCTTAAGCACGCGCGCGTGCTTGCGGGAGACCATGTTCGAGTTGAGTTGAATCTGACATTCCGGGTGCCGGCCCAGCACCGTTTCATCGGTCGCAAGCGGACAGGGCATCGCCTGACCATCCTGCAACAACACCAGAGTCCCCATGATGACGCCTTGGAAAAAATCGCCGCGTGAACATCCCGGACCACGATCGACCATGACTAAGTCGACAATTGTAGACCCCCATGCCGGTCGGCGTGAAGGGTAGGGGGAAACGGTCGCTGGTGGAGCCGACTCGGGTGCGTTCGTCAAATGCTATCAGGCGCCGGCTTACGGCGATCCCAGATGGATTTCGATGTCCGCAAGGGGGCGGGGGGGCGATGGGAGGGCCCGTGAAATTTCGGGCCCCCCAAGAGGGTCATCATGCACGTGCGCATCGTGGTGGACGTGGATGGTCGAAGGATCTCGGACAGAGTCAAGGAGGTGGCGACCTTGGACCCGTCGGACTTGGAGCCGCGGGTGGAACAGCTCAAGTCACGGTCCGGTCGGGCGGTCTTGAAGCCGGGGTTGAGTGCCCAGGAGCAGCGTGTCGCCGACCGTGTTGCCGCGGTCGGTCCAGGGGGAACCACGGGTGGGTCCGCTGACGGTGACGAGCGGTTCGGGCCAAGTGACCCATGAACGGATGCGGTTTCGTGGCCGCCGGTGTGGCGCGTGGCGGACGCATACCGACGCGGCGATCCGCTGCGGGCCGGGGCGGGCGACTCGACTGTTGGCCGTGGGGGAACAGCGGATCGCTGACAGCCCGGAGGGGTGTCTGTCGTCACTGGGGACCGCGGTCCCCAGTCAGGTGCAGTGTGTGTGTGTGTCTGTATGTGTGTGTGTGTGTGTGTGCGGCGAGATGCGACAGGCGCCCTGAAATGTGATCGCCGAGCGGTTGCCGGAGGCGTGGCGGCTATTGGACCGGTTTCGCGTGATGCAGGGGTTGGGCCAGACGCTGGATGAACCGCTCCAAGCCCAGCACCGTCGGTCGCGGAGGGGTGGTTCAGAACTGGTCCTGAAGCCGTCGCGGAGATACCTGTTGAAGCGTCTCGAGAATCTGACGACCAACCCAACGGTGAAGCCGCGGGAGCGATTGCGATACAACCTGGGAAGCATGCCGGACTATCTGTCGGGGAAAGACGATCAGCGGCTCGGGACGTACGCCGGCGCGACGTGGGTGGGTCGGTTTCAGGATGAATCGAGGAGTCGGGCGCTGCAATCACGGCGGGAGCTCTCAAGATGCCGGCCCGGTCGTTGCGAAACCCTCCCGAGCTGATCTTGAACTGGTTCCGCGCGAGGGGGCCGATTCCCACGCGCGGAAGAGGGGCTTGACGACCACGCGAAACTGGTGCTCGGACCAGGCGATGGATCCGTAAGTCCTCGGTGGCTGGACGGCTCGACTTCACAACCCCGGACGCCATCCCGAGCCCAAAGCCACCCACGGATTCCGCGGAGGAAGCCGAATCAAATTCGTTCAACTCGCCGCATACCTCCAATCTCCGCGGAGTCTCCGACAAAACGATTGGTGCGAGAAACCTGATTGTCGACGGCGGCGGCTGGTCTACACTTTACCATGAGCCTCTGCCCGCAATGCCGCCATGTGCGAGTCGTGACGACCCCGAAGGGCTCGCGATTCTGGCTGTGTCAGCGTTCGCATCTCGACGCCCGCTTCAGCAAGTACCCGGCGCAACCGGTCGTGCATTGCAGCGGGCACGAGCATCATGCCCAGCCCGAGCTGGTTCCGCTGGTAACACCCGAGCAGTCTCCGCGCCGCTGATTGCAGCGAGGAGACTCCATCACCAAGGGTCGCCGTAGTTGACCGCGGGCTCACCGCGGATCGCGCGCGTGCCATGGAGACCACGTTCATCGGAGGAGGCGAAGACGCTTGCCCCCGGCCACTCCGCCTGATTGTGCCTCGGCATCGGTATTGAGATCTCCGGCCCGATGCCGCGCATCTCGGGGACGGCATCTCGCGAGCGTCGACGCATCCCGGTATGCTGATCTCAGGAGTCGGGAGCAGGCGTCGAGCACCGGCGCGGTCGCGGCGGGAAAAGGAGTTCGGACGACGTGGTCGGGCAGGATGATCTGACGCCGAGCCAGCGCGCGGCGGTCGAGCACTTCGAGGGGCCCCTGTTGGTCCTCGCGGGGCCGGGGTCGGGCAAAACCCGCGTGATCACTCGGCGGATCGCCCGGCTGGTCGAGCGGGGTATCCGGCCGCGCGAAATCCTCGCGATCACCTTCACCAACAAGGCCGCCCGCGAGATGGCGGAGCGGGTCGAGCGATTGCTCCCCGGACAACGGGTGTGGGTCTCGACGTTTCACAAGTTCTGCGCCCGGCTGCTGCGGGAACATGGCCGCGTGGTCGGGCTCGAACCGAATTTCACGATCTTCGACACCGGCGATCAGCAGCAGCTCCTCAAACAGGTGCTGCATGATTGCGACATCGACGCGACCCATTTTCCCCCGGCGAAAATCGGTTGGCGGATCAGTCAGCTCAAGAATGAGCTGGTGACCCCCGCCGCCTATGCCGCCGGGTTCGAGGAACGGGTGGGCAATCATCAGCAGGCGGTCGTGGCGCGGGTCTTTCCGGCCTATCAGGCCCGGCTGCTCGCGGCGAACGCGGTCGACTTCGATGACCTGCTGATCCATGTCGCCACGCTACTGCAGGAGCATGAAGAACTGCGCGAGGAGCTCGATCATCGCTTTCGCTTCATCCTGGTCGACGAGTATCAGGACACGAATCGGGCGCAGTATCAGATCATCGCGGCGCTCTCCCAACGCGAACCGAATCTCTGCGCGACGGGCGATCCCGATCAATCGATCTATGGCTGGCGCGGCGCGCAGATCGAAAACATCCTGCGGTTCGAACGGGAGTTCCCCACGACGAGCGTGATCCGGCTGGAGGACAATTTCCGCAGCACGCCCGAGATTCTGCGGGTCGCCGACGCGCTCATCGCGCACAATCGGCGGCGGAAGGCCAAAACGCTGCGGACCGGGAACCCCGCCGGTCCGCCGGTCGAGCTGCGGCTGTACTTGGATGGGCGACAGGAGGCCGATCGGATCGCGGTGGAGATCGAGGAGCTGGTCCGCGAAGGGACGCGGAAATGGTCCGACTTCGCGATCTTCTACCGCGTGAACGCCTTGTCGCGGACGTTGGAGACGGCGCTCGGCCGGCATCGGGTCCCTTATCAGGTCGCCGGGGGCGTGGCGTTCTACGAGCGGAGCGAAGTGAAGGATTTGATCGGGTACCTGCGGGTGATCGAAAACCCGCGTGACCGGATCGCGTTTCTGCGGACGGTCAACACCCCCGTCCGCGGCATCGGCAAGACCTCGCTCGACAAGTTCGTCCGCTGGGCCGACGAACGCGGCCTGCCGTTGCTTGACGCGGCCCGCGGCGCGCCGCGGGCCGGGCTCCCCAAACGAGCCACCGGCGCGCTCGTGCAGTATGCGACCTTGATCGAGGAGCTGTCGCGGCGATCACACGGGCCCGTCGCGGAACTGCTCGCGGAGATTCTGGCCCGCACCGGTTATGCGCGGGTCGATGAGTCGACGCTGGCGAACGAGCAGGAACTCCAGCGCCGCGCGAACGTCGATGAATTGGTCAGCGCCGCCCGTCAGTATGATGAGCAGGCGGGGGTGGGCGGTTCGCTCGGCGGGTTCCTCGAATCGGCGAGCTTGGCGCAGGATGTCGACGCCCTGAACACCGACTTGGGGGCGGTGACGCTGATGACATTGCACGCCGCCAAGGGGCTTGAATTCCCCTGCGTCTACCTCATCGGCGTCGAACAGAATCTGCTGCCGCATGAACGGTCGCTGCGGACCAACGATCCGGCGGAACTCGAGGAAGAACGGCGACTGCTGTTCGTCGGCATCACGCGGGCGGAAGGCGCGCTCATCTTGACGCATACGCTGCGGCGGGAAATGCACGGCCGCGAGTTGAGCACGATCCGCAGCGACTTTCTTGGAGAAATGCCGCTCGAGGAACGGGACTGCACCGACGATCGTGCCGACGGTTTCGCGTTCGGGGAGGTCGCCGCCGTGCAACCCGTGCTGGCCCCTAAGATCAGCCGCCTGGAGGCGCTCCGTGGCAGCCCGTATCTGACGACGGGGGCGGCCCTTGCCGCGGGGAGTCATGAGCGGGTCGAGCTCCCCTGCGGCTTCGTCGAGGGAATGCTCGTCCGCCATCCGCGGTACGGCTTGGGGCGCGTGGTCGAAGTTTCGTCGGCGCTCTCGCGTCATCGGACGGTGACGGTCGCGTTCGAAGCCGACGGCCGGACCGAGTCGTTCGTCGCGGCGAAGTCACCCTTGCAGCCGGTCGGAACGACGTGAGCGGAATGGAAGAAGCCCAAGGAACGCGTTCCTTGGGCTTCATTTCCGGTGTTGCTCGCGTGGGCGGGGGTTACAGCCCTGGTTCGACGCGGATCAGCCCCCCCTTCGGCTTGTCGCCGGTGTCTTTCCCGGTGCCGAAGACGGTGATGAACAGGCCCCCCTCTTTGTCGAAGGCGAGGGCGGTCGGGCGGTCGAGCGACAACAGCTTGTTCGCCTTCACCGCGTCCCCTTCGACGACCAGTTCAAACAGGCCCCCTTGCGTGGTGTCGGCCCAGGCGAAATCGACCGCGTACAGCTTCTGGGTCTTCGGGCTGTAGGCGAGGCCGGTGATGTCGTGCAGGCCGGTCGGCAACTTCTTGGCGAGCTTCCCTTCGGCGTCGTACATCGTCAAGAGGGAATCGCCGGGGGTGTTGACTTCGCCCCCTTGACCGACAACCAGCATGGCGCCATCGGGCGTGGTGGTGATGGCGATTGGCGCGTCGACTTCGGTCGCTTCCTTCGTCGCGATCGACGGGGTCAGCGGACCCGGCTTGCCGTCGGCGATCACCGACTTCGCAATCCATCCTTTGGTATCGTCGCCGTTCGCGGTGACGTAGATCGCGTCCTTCCAGACGACGACGCCGTAGTAGTTCCCTTCGCCCTTCTGACTGAGGTCGCCGGCGGCGATGGGGCCGAGGGTAAACTCCGCCTCACCCTCCTTCTTCGCGGGGCCGGTCGGCGGGGCGGCGTCGATCTTGTAGACCCGCACGAGCTCTTCGCCATCGACCCGGCTGCCGTCGCCGACCACCAGCCGATCGGTCCCCCACAGCGTGACGCCGAGGGGCCCAATGTCATAGATGGGGCCTTTGCCGTATTTGTCGGTCGGGAAGGAATCGACCTCCAACCAGATCTTCTTCGGCTTGCCGGGCCCGTAACGGAAGACCCCTTGCTTGGAGACGACGAAGACATGGCCGGTTTCGCCATGGACCGTCACGCCCGAAGGATTGTCGAGATGGACAATCTCTTCGGAAAACTTCGGCGCGGGAGGCGCTTCCGCGGCGGGCGCGGGCTCGGCGGGCTTTTCCGCGGGCTTCTCTTCCGCCGGTTTGTCCTCCGCAGGTTTGTCGGCGGCGGGCTTTTCCTCCGCAGGCTTCTCTTCGGCGGCAGGCTTTTCGGCGGCGTCTTGAGCGAACACGGGCAGTCCCGTCACACCGCAGGTCAAGAGGCCGGCCGTGACGAGGCGCAGCCACCACTGTTCCATCCGTTGCATGTCAGCTCATCCTTCAGGAGTCGTATCCAGGGGGCAGGCGCAAACCGAACCTGCGAGCGTCATAGGACGCTGACGCAATGTTAATAGACCCCGCGTCTCCATGCAAATGGGCGGAAAAGTCGATCCAAGTGGTCCGATGCCTTCCTGACCAGTCTGATGGC
Source organism: uncultured Planctomycetaceae bacterium (assembly GCA_964427725.1). Taxonomy (GTDB): domain Bacteria; phylum Planctomycetota; class Planctomycetia; order Planctomycetales; family Planctomycetaceae; genus DSVQ01. Next base: position 14,210 of record CAYRVS010000057.1, read on the forward strand.
GATTGACCCCATGGTGGGTCCGGAACAGAATGCACGAGGTAAGAAACATCCGCTCTCGAGGAGGGGTTGTCATGCGAGTTCCATGCTGGTTGGCAGGGTGTCTGTTCGTGGCCCTTCATGCCGCGCTGGATGCGGCGACGATTCAGGGCGAGTACCTCGAGGCCCGGTCGTGTGACGTCTACACCGGGCCGTGCTTCGCGAACGCCGAGATGGATCTCGCCGGCCAAGAGGCGCTGATGGCGTGGAAGGTCGGGCAGGGGACCTGGAACGGTGTCGATCTCGGCGGGCTGGCGGTCGCGGTCGTCGCCCATTCGCAGCGGACGATGGGGAACACCGGCGTCTTCCCGATGCGGGCGGGGGCGATTCGGTCGGTCGTGCTGGTCGATGACCGGGCGAATGACGCGCAGCGGCACGCGCTGGTCGACTTCGTGAAAGAGCAGGCGCGGGACTTCACCGGCGATGTCGCCACCGTGATCCCGGTATCAATGTCCCTGGAGAATGATCACGCCGCCGGGACGGGGCGGTTCCAGGCGGGGGAGATCGCGACCATCGAGAGCCGCGCCCTGGCGAAGGGGGACTGCGTGTGCACCAACGAAATGATCTTCTACCAACCGTTGACGAAAATCCGCGGTTTCGTCCCCGGCTATGCCCTGACTCACAGCTACACCGGCGAAGGGCTCGACACCACGTGGACGATGCACCATCAACGCTCGGCGTTCATGGGTCGGTTCAAGCGGTGATCGGCATGTGATCGTGGTCGAGACCACGCCGGTAACGTTGTCTTGCCGACTTGACGCGGGCCTGACGATGTTTCCCTCAAGGGGTAATCGGATGCGATCTGGACTTGTGCGACACCGAACTGGCTGGTCGGCGGGGCTGATGTGGCTCGCCCCGTGGACCGCGTTATGGGCCGCCGGGGAATTGACGCCGGTCGACGAGGCCCCGGCGGAGGTGCCGCCCAAAGTGACGGCGGCGCTCGCGTTGCCGGGTCAGGCTTTCGCCACCGACGAAGGTCCGGTCGGCCGCATCTGGCTGGTGAAGGAATTGGCGACGCAGGCCGATTTCAAATCGTCCCTCAACGTGAAGTATCCGTTGTCGCCGGGCCATCTGGTGGGAGTGTTGCAGATCGACAAGGAAGGCTACGTCGACTTCCGCGGGCAGGATGTCGCTCCGGGGGTCTACACATTGCGATACGGACGGCAACCCGTGGACGGCAATCATGTCGGGACCAGCGAACTCCACGATTTCCTCCTCGCGATTCCCGTGGCGGCCGATGACGATCCCGCGCCGATCAAGTCGCTGGAGAGCCTGATGATGAAGAGCGCGCAAGCGACCGGCTCGAATCATCCCGCGATCTTGTCGCTGCTGCCCCCGACAACGGAAGACAAGACCCCCGCGCTGATCCATGACGAGGCGAAGGAGTTCTGGATTCTGCTGCTTTCGGCGGGGACCGCCGGCGGGAAAACCACGCCCCTCAAACTGGTGGTCGTGGGGGTCTCGGAAGGGTAAGCTCCTCGCCGTGGTCGGCACGCGTGTTCGGCCACGCTCCCGGACCGAGGATCGATAGGGCCCACGGCATCATGGAGTACCTGCTGCTCGGGGTGGCGATCCTGGTCGGACTGGGGTCGCTCCTTTACTTCCTGCTCTGGCTGTGGATGCTGATCGACTGCATTCAGCGCGAGCCCGATCGCTACTTCTGGGTCTGGCTGCTGATCGTCGTCCCGTTTCCCGGGGCGATCATCTACGCCGTGACGCGGTTCTTCCCGCAAAGTGATGTGGTCGCCCCGACCTGGCTGCGCGCTTGGACCCAAGGAAAAGAACTGGCCCGTCGCGAGACCGCCGCCCAGCAGATCGGGAA
>CAYRVS010000057.1:16077-26210 GCA_964427725.1 uncultured Planctomycetaceae bacterium
CCCCAAGTCGCTGCCGGCGTTGTGGGGGGCGGCGCAGGTCGCCATCCAGCGGAAAGAACCGCGGGTCGTGAAGGAGCTCTGTCGGCAGATTCTCGAACTCGATCCGCAGTACAAGTTCGGCGATGTCTCGTTGGCGTATGCCCGCGCGTTGGATGAGCTGGGCGACAGAGCGGAATTGCAGACCCATCTGGAAGGGCATGTCCGTCGTTGGCGACATCCGGAAGGGGTCTACCTGCTGGCCAAGCATTATCTGGCCGCCGGCGATCCCGCCGCGGCGCGCGAGCAGGCGCTGGCGCTCTTGCGCGACGTCAACGGCAGCCCCCCGGCGATCGCGCGGAAATTCGGTCGCTGGAAAAGCTTGACGCGACGACTGCTGAAGAGTTGCCCCCAAGCGTAGCCCTCAACCGGCGGGGCGGTGGCGGCGGAACCACAGCGCAGGTATCGTGCACCCATCGACTGGCGATGATGTGTCGACTTCATGAGGTGATGGCGATGACTCGATGGTTGGCTGGTTCGGGCGTCTGGTTCCTGATGGCGGCGAGCGGGTTGCTCGCGGCGGACAATACGCCCCCCGAAGGCTTCAAGGCCCTGTTCAACGGCACCGATTTCTCAGGCTGGGTCGGAGTCGGCACGGAAGACCCGCGAAAGATTCAGGCCCTCTCGGAGGAAGAGCGGACCAAGAAGTACGCCGACAGCTTGGCGGACCTGCAGGCGCACTGGAAGGTCGACCACGGCGAACTCGTCAACGACGGCAAAGGTCTCTACATGACCACCGCCGAGAACTACGGGAACTATGAACTGCACGTCGAATGGAAGTTGATCCCGAAGGGGGACAGCGGCGTCTATCTCAAGGGGACGCCCCAGGTGCAGATTTGGGACACCACCGAGGAAGCCGGCTATCACAAGCTGGGGGCCAATCTCGGGTCGGGGGGCCTGTGGAACAACTCGCCCGGGGCCGCCGGGAAGGATCCGGTCGCCTTTGGCGATAAACCGATCGGGGAGTGGAACAAGTTCCGCATCATTCAGGTGGGCGCGATCACCACGGTCTTTCTGAATGGCGTGCTGGTGGTCGATCACGCGGTCCTCGAGAACTACTTCGACCGCAAGCTGCCGATCGTGGCCCGCGGTCCCATTCAGTTGCAGACCCACGGCAACGAAGTCCGCTGGAAGAACATCTACATCCGCGAGCTGTCGAGCGATGAAGCGGTCAGCTTCCTGCGCGGTTCGGACGAAGGATTCACGTCCCTGTTCAACGGCAAGGATCTGACGGGCTGGGCCGGCGCGGTCGACAGCTATACGGTCGAGAACGGCGCGATTCGCTGCCTGCCGGGGAAGGGGGGGGTGCTGCACACCAAGGAGATGTACGACGACTTCGTCGCGCGGGTCGAGTTCAAGTTGCCTCCCGGGGGGAACAACGGGCTCGCGATTCGCTATCCGGGCGAAGGAGACACCGCGTATGTCGGGATGTGCGAACTGCAGGTGCTCGACACCGAACATCCGAAGTACGCCAGCCTCGATCCGCGGCAAGCCCACGGGTCGGCGTATGGGATGGCCGCCGCGCATCGGGGTTATCACCTGCCGGTTGGGGAATGGAACTATCAGGAAGTGACGGTCCAGGGGAGCAAGATCGAGGTCGTGCTGAACGGCTGCAAGATCTTGTCGACCGACCTCGCGGGAATCACCGAGTACATGGCGAACTCGCCGCACCCGGGGAAAGATCGGACCACCGGCTACTTCGGGTTCGCCGGTCACAGCGACCCGGTTGAGTTCCGGAACGTCGCGATCAAGCGGTTGAAATAGCGCGGATTGCGATTGAGCGCCGAGGTCACCATCGAAGCCCAGGGAACGCGTTCCCTGGGCTTCTTTCTTGCGCGGCCCCCCCCCGTTCGGCTTGAGGCGAAAACGCATCCATCCGGAAATTTTCCAAAATTCTTCGCCTGCGATTTGACCCCACCGCACCATGACCTAGGTTTCGAGTGAGTCGGATGAGCGAGCGCACGGCCGGTCACGGTCGCGGCTCGCGAGGCGACTCTCAACCGAGGGGTGTCGAGAGCCGGCACCACCCTGCAAGGTGCGGGTGGTGGGCCTGCGCTCTCAAAGGTTTTTGTCGGCGGCGTGGCATGTCACCCGTCGGCAAGCAGGTGCGAAGAGGGGATTCCCATGCAATTCGTCAACAGCGTCAAGAAGTTCCTGGTTTCGGAAGATGGCCCGACCGCGGTCGAATACGCCGTCATGCTCGCCCTGATCGTGATCGTCTGCCTCACGGCGATCGGCACGATCGGGACCAACGCCAACACCAAGTTCGGCGCCGTCGGCACCGCCTTGGCCTAAGCGGCCCGGTTCGAGTGTTCCGAGTTCACCCAGGCCGTCCGGTCGAATCGTTCGACCGGACGGCTTGCGGTTCGTTCACGCCCCGCGGCGTCCCAGGAAGTTCGTGATGTTTCCCTTTTGGATCGAAGTCTCCGCCGACGTGCTGTGGCAGTTGGTCTTGGGCGGAGTGACCGGGCTCGTCTGTCTGGTGCAGACCTTCCTGTCGGCGCGGTGAGCGCCTGTGAATCTCGCGCGGAACCGCGGCGCTCCGGATCGAAGTTCGATCCCGTACGCCGCCGAGCCGTCCCGGTTCGCGAACGTGACCTATGTTGATTTGACGAGTCCGATGCCTGACCCGAGCGGTTCGGGACTTCGCGCATCGGCAACCGTGTCTCTGGTCGCCGGAGTCGGAGACTCCATCCGGCGGTCCCCTTACCCGATCACGAAAGGCCGATCTCGAATGGACTGGACCACGTTGTTGACCCAGCATTGGGAAGTGAAGCTCGTCAGCGGACTGCTGATTTGGGCGGCGTGGATCGACGGCCGTCAGCTCCGCGTGCCGAACTGGTTGACCTATCCGATGGTCTTCGCCGGGTTGATCTACGGCGGAGTGTCGGGCGGGTGGGATGGGTTGGGGCATAGCGCCATCGGGATGTGCGTGGGGCTCGCCTGCCTGCTGCCGCTGTATGCGGTGGGGGGAATGGGGGCCGGCGACGTCAAGCTGATGGCCGGTATGGGAGCCTGGGTGGGTGCCGCCGCGACGTGGCATGCGTTCTGCGTCTCGGTGGTGGTCGGGGCGATCATGGCGATCTGCATGGCGACCTACCGCAAGAAGCTGGCCCATCACACGACGAACTTCTTCATGATCGCGAATGAATGGATGGCGGTGAAAGACCCGCGCAAACTCGCCGCGATCGCCGCCGAACGGAAGCCGACGATGCTGCTGCTGCCGTACGGCATCCCGATCTGCATCGGTTCGATCGCGTACTTCGTCTACGCCGGCATGATCTGATCGGCGTTGTGAGTCACATGATTCAAGAAGCCCGGGGAATGCTTTCCCCGGGCTTCTTTCGTGCGCGTTCTGGAAAATCGCTCCATCGTCGCGCACCGTCGGGAATGTGAGCTAAGTTGCATGATGGGGTCCCGGCCTCCGGCGAATCATGCCGCTTGTGGTGCCGACCACATCGCGGTGGCCGGGATCGCCCCCCAAAGTGACCAGTTACGGCGACGGTGGTCCGCGGATTCTCTTGACAGTGAGACCGCCGGTACGACCGGAACAATCGCCAAAACCGTCATAGGCTGAAGAGTTTGACATGGCTCGGTCGATGAAGAGTCTGACGTGGTGGGCGAAACGCCCGGCCGCGCGGAGGACGCCATCGATCGAGACCCCAAGACTGCGTCTCGAACCGAATCACGCGTCGTTCGCGGGAAGGCCGTTGCGATGAAGCCGAAATCACTGATGTTGTTCGCCGTGGCCGCCGGTTGCGGCTTGGTGGCGATGGTGGGGGCGCAACAGCTGCTGTCATCGCGGGGGCAGGGGGCCCCGAAGATCCGCGTGCTGATCGCGCGGGCCGAGGTCGAACCGGGAGTGAAGCTGAACGCCGATCTGGTCGGCTTCCGCGAATTGCCGCAGGACGCCGTGCCCGAAGGGGCGGTCACCCAGGAAGAGCAATATACCGACCGGGCGCTCAGGGTTCGGGCCTTTCCGGGTCAGGTGATTCAAGTCGCGCAGTTGGGGGAGAAAGGTCAGTTCGGGACGTCGCTCGACATTCCCTCGGGGATGCGGCTGGCCTCGATTCCCGCGTCCGACACGATGACGCATAGCGGCATCATGAAGCCGGGCGACCGGGTCGACGTGGTCCTGACCTACAAGCAAAACAAACGGACCAAAGCGGGGTCCGAAACCGTGACGCTGACGAAGACGATTCTGGAATACATCCAGGTCTACGCGATCGGCAACCAGCGGATGGGGAACGAAGAGAACGAGGTGAAGGGGACCGCGAAAGACGCCAAGAACGTGTCGTTGATCGTGACGCCGATTCAGGCCGAAATCGTCCAACTTGCCAAGAACAAGGGAGAGCTTCACCTGACGCTGCGGAGCGTCTTGGATAAGCAGCTTGTCGCCTCGAAGGGGACCGATGAGGCGCAGCTCGAATACCTCCGGGGAGAACTGGCCGACGAGAAACTGGCGACCGACGACCGTGACGAGGGGAGCAAGCCCGCGGCGACCGAGCCCGTCGAACCCGTGAAGCCGTCGTTCGCGGAATTTGTGCAGGCGGAACCGGAAGCGACGCCGGCGCCGCCGCCGGTGGTCGAAACGCCGAAGTGGAAAGTGGAAGTCTTTCAGGGAGACGAACGCAAAGTCTACGAGGTGGATGACCCGAACGCGGTGACGCCGCCCGCCGTGACCCCCGCCGCCCAGCCCGCCGCCGTGACCGCGGTCCCCAGCCTGTGGGGTTCGCCGCTCACCAAATGGCTGACGGGGACGGGACGTCCGTCGGCGAAACCGGCGGCCAACAACACACTGGCGCAGTAGCGCCGACAGCCCAAGGCCACGGGGGGACCGACCGGAACCGAGGGACCGTTTTCCAGTCGAGGTGCAGGGATGCAGAAGTCAATGATCGCCCGGAGTTGGGGCCTGCGATGGTGTCTGGCCGCGTGCGCGAGCTGGGGCGCGATGTCCCGGATCGACGCGCAGGATCAGCCTCTGCCCCCCCCCGCCAGTCCGGCTCCCGCCATCGGTGATGATTCGGTCGTCGTCACGTCGACGCGAACGAACATCGAGATCGCCGAGCGGTTCGCGAAGGTCGTCCGGCTGCCGGCCGCGATCAAACGGATCGACGGCTTCGACGAGACCGTGGTGAAGGTGACCCCGCTGTCGCCGACCGAGATCCGGGTCCAGGCGGTCGAGCAGGGGGTGACGACGATCGTCTTCACCGCGAAGGACGAGAAGGCCTATCAGGTCGAGGTCTTCGTCACCGGCGATTCGCGACTCCTGTCGGCGGTCCTCAAGCGGCATTTCCCGAACACCGCCGTCAACGTCATCAAGGTCCGCGACAGCGTGGTGTTGCGCGGCTGGGTCAGCGAACCCCATCAAATCACGGAAATCGTCGAGTTCGCCCGGGTCTATCACCCCGAAGTCATCAATCAGATGAAGGTCGGCGGGCCGCAGGAAGTCCAACTGCGCGTGAAGGTGATGGAGGTCCAACGGAGCCTGGTGCGGCGGTTCGGCATCAACTTCACCGCTGGCGGGAACAGCGCCGCCTTCGGCTCGACCCCCGGTCCCATCGCGGGACTACAGACCCTCACCGTCCCGTTCGGCGGCCCCCCCGACATCTCGCTCGCCGGGAGCCAATTGTCGAACGCTTCAATGGCCCTCGGCATCGCGACCAACGACTTCGTCTTCGCGGGGCTGATTCAAGCCCTCAAAGAAGAAGGTCTGCTAAAGATTCAGGCCGAACCGGTCATCGTCACCCGTAGCGGGGAAGCGGCCCGGCTGGTCAACGGCGGGGAGTTTCCGATTCCCGTCCCGCAAAGTCTGGGAACGGTGACGATCGAATGGCGCGAGTTCGGCGTCGTCCTCGAATCGCTGCCGATGGTCTTGGGCCCGACCACGCTCAAGCAAACCATCGTCGCCGAGGTCTCCGAACGCGACTTCAGCACCGCCGTGACACTCAACGGCACAACCGTCCCTGGCTTGACGAAACGGACGCTGCAAACGCAAGCCGTGATGGAATTCGGCCAAACGTTGGTCATCGGAGGCTTGATCACCACCCGAACCACAGCGGAGACCGACAAGATTCCCGTCTTGGGCGAACTGCCGGGCGTCGGCGCGGCGTTTCGGCGGACCCGCTACGACATGGCCGAAACCGAACTGCTGGTCTTGATCACACCCGAATATGTCTCTGGGCTGTCGCCCGATCAGGTGCCGCCCGGCGGCCCGGGTCGCGGCACCGCGCCACCGGTCGATCGCGAACTTTATTGGGATGGCGTGATCGAAGTCCCGAACTACGGCGACCCCTGCGAAGGCTGCCAGCCCGGTGCGGGGCTCGTCTCGGGGGGAGGGTACTCCGCTCCCGCAATGGCCCCGACCACTTTGGGGACCGACCCGGGATTGACTCCGACCTTGAACGCGATTCCGCCGTCGCCACCCTCGACGAGCGCGAAAGACCGCCCCGTCAGTCCGATCCAACCCGTCAGCGGGTCGAGCACCAATCCCGACAGCGGCCTGTTTGAACCATAACTTCGTCCGTCTCGGCGGCGACCGGAATGCTCGGCGATGACGCACAAGTCGCGGCGTTCCCGTCCCGCGGCGAGCCCTTTGTCTGGGTATGTCTTTGGTGTGCCACTGGCTTCGCCGGTGCTTGATTTGGTGTGTGCGTCGATGATGTCCGCCGGCGGAGCCGATGTCTCACACGCTTGTTGGTTTCCTCGCCGAAGTACTGGACGAGTTCCCGCGATATGAGCAATGTCACACGCTTGGCCTTGGTCGACCCGAACGACGGCTCGCGCAACACCCTGAAGACCCTGCTGCTGGGGATTGAAACGGTGTGGCTCGAGGCCGAATGTTCGCGGTACGAGTTTTTCGTCGACGTCGTGAAACAATCGCAGCCCGATGTCGCGCTGATCGCCCTCGACGCCAATCCCCAAAAAGGGATCGAACTCATCGCGCGGGTCACGCAGGAACAACCCGGCTGCCGCGTCCTGGTCCTCAGCTCGTCGCAGGAAGGAACACTGATCCTGCAGGCGATCCGCAACGGCGCGCGGGAATTCCTCAACCAGCCCCTGCAACTCGAGGACTTCCTCGCGGCGCTCGACCGAATCCGACAAACCGGCGGCACGCGGACGGGCGAACCGACCGAGGCGCGAAGCTGCCAGGTGATCACCATCGCCGGCGCGTCGGGCGGCGTCGGCTGCACCTCGCTGGCGATCAACCTGGGGTGCTGTCTCGCGCAGGGCCCCGGCCGCAGCGTGGCGATCATCGACCTCGACCTCGCGCTCGGCGACGCCGACGTCTGGCTCGACATCATCCCCGACTACACGATTCAGGACGTCGCCGACAACATCACCCGGCTCGACTTTTCGCTCCTCAAGCGGTCCCTCACGAAGCACGATTGCGGGGCGTTTTTGCTGCCGCGACCGGTCGAGATGGACGACCGGACGCCGATCACGCCCGACGAACTCCGCCGCGTGATTCAACTCCTCAAGGCGACGTTCAGCCATCTGGTGATCGACGTCAGCAAGAGCTTCAATCCGCTCGACGTCGCCGCGATGGACTCTTCGGACCATGTCCTGCTGGTGACGCAGCTCGACCTGCCGTGCCTGCGGAACGCGGTGCGGCTGATGCAGTACTTCGACCGCCGCGAAGGGCTGGGGCCGAAGGTCAAGATCGTCATCAATCGGCAGGGGTTGGAGGACAGCCAGATCAGCGTCGGCAAGGCGCTCGAAACGTTGGGTCGCGACGTCTTCGCCACGATTCCCAACGACTACGGCACGATGGTCGAAGCCCGCAACAACGGCGTCCCGTTGTTAACGCAGGCCCCCCGCGCCAAACTCACCAAAGCGGTGCAGCACCTGGCGGCCCAGTTCGAGGTGAAAGCCCCCGAACCGGAAGAGAAAACCGACGACAAGAAAGCCCGCCGCAGCCTGTTCAGCTTCCTCGGCTCGGGCAAATGAGCGTCTGCACATGATGCCCAGCCATGGAGATGGATGGGCGTCCGGCAAGAGACCCATCTATTCCGAGACGGAGCCTATTGACGGCCGAACGATGGACGTGCTGTAGAATCGAATGATCAGTTGGCTTGGTACAGGGCCGACAACCACGGTCATCCGCCTTTGACGAGCCGCGTCATGTCGACCACCTGGGAAACGCTCCTCTCACACACGCAGGCGCTCCCGGTTCCTCAGCGGTGGGAACTCTTCCGCCAGCTGGCGGGCTCGTTCGCCGAGGATCAGCCCGATTGGCTCCCCGCGGGCTGGAATCAGGAGTTGACGGAACGTTGCCGGGAGCTGGAGCGGGATCCGACACTGTTGGTCGCTTGGACCGACGTCGAACAGCGGATGCTGGAACGGCTCCGACAACATGCGTCCGGCTAAATGGCATCCTGCGGCGGAAGCGGAATTCCAAGAAGCCCTCGACTGGTACGCCGAGCGAAACCCCGCCGCATCTTGAACGTTTTTCCGGGAAGTGCGGGACGCAACCACATCCCTGTCCCACGATCCCACGCGGTTGCCAAGCCTCGGGGCCAAGCGTCACTTCGCGATTTTGAAACGGTTTCCATACTTGGTGATCTATCGTGTCACATCGGACACGATCCAAGTCCTCGCAGTCGCGCATGCCTCGCGTCGACCCTCTTACTGACGCGGGCGTGATGCAGATTCAACCACATAACACCCAGCCATGGCGAGGGCTGGGCATCCGAAGAGCCAGGCGGGTCACTTCTCAGGCGCGGCTTCCGCGAGGGTGGCTTCCTTCAGAATGCCGTACGTTTTCTCGTACGACTTCCGCCAGCCTTCCATCACCTTCATCAGTCCATCGCGGCCGAGATACATATAGGGGCCGTTCTCGAAGCCGGCTTTCCCCTCGGTCAGGAACTGTTGCTGCAAGGCCTTCAGGCCCAGGTTGTCGCTCCCCTCGCTGGGGGTGGCGTCGCGCTGCTTCACGTGGGCCACGTAATAGACCGACTGGCTTTGGTTGGCGGCGACGCCGGTCTGATTCGGCGCGAGTTCCTCGAAGACGGTCTTCATGAAGTCTTCGCCCGCCCCGTCCACGCCGTCGACCAACGAAATCGTCGGCGGGGGCATGAACATCGGGTTGAACTGGAACGGCAGGTTCCGGGGCATCGACATCCAACTGAACCGCGGCGTCTCACGCACCGAAATCGGCGTACCATCGGGCGCGCCGTTGATCGTCTGCCCGGACAAGGCTTCGCCGACCGGCTTGCCCGACTTGGTCACCAGTTCCGCCAATTCCTTGGCCCGTTTCTCCGCCAGCGGCCGCGCTTGGAATTCCTTCCACGCCTGCACCACCTTGTCTTTGACTTCGGTCAACTGCGGCACGCGGGGTTCCACGTCGGCGATTTTCCAATAGGCATACCGCTTGCCGCCGACCATTGAATCGGCGCGGCGCGGGTAGTAGAGGGCATCATTGGCGAACACCTGCTGAACCACCGACGCGCCGCGCTGGAAGGGGTTGCTGGTCGGTTCCACCGCCGAGCCGATCGGTTCATCGACCGAGGCCATCAAGTCCTGGCCGGTCATCAGGCCCGTTTCGACGTACTGCAACTGGTTGAGTTCCGCGTACGCCTTCAACCGTTTGGTGATGTCCTCCGCGGCTTTGGCCTGCTCGGCCGGTTCGAGGACCCCCAGGTACTCGTCGGCAAGCTTCGTCATTTCGTGATAGGCCCGGTCGACGGCGTTCCCCATCGCCTCGAAAGTCCGATCCTTCAGCATCGTCTCCTTGATCTCGAGCTTCAGATCATCGTCCAGCTCGCGATACTTCGGTTCCTTCGGCGTTCCCGGGGCGGGGGGCAGACCGTCGACGCTGGTCGGTCCCGGCGGGAGGGGGAGATCTGGCGCGGGGGTCGCCTCGGCCGGAGCCGGGGGAGGCGTGGTCTCGGCAGCGGCCGGCGGTTCCGTCGCGGGGGCGTCGGGAGTCGTCGTGTCAGCGGGTGTCGCGGTGGCTTCCGGATCCTGGAAGCTCACGAGCCGGAACGGCGTGTTGTCGGACGTGGCCGCGCTTTCGGGAGCGGGGTTCTCGGCGGCGGGAGCCGGACGATCGTCCTCTTCTTTGGCGGGAGCGGGAGCAGGTGCCGGTTCAGGAG
>CAYRVS010000058.1:0-26189 GCA_964427725.1 uncultured Planctomycetaceae bacterium
CGTATAGCCGCTGATGCCGCTGAGGTAAAATCCGAAGACCGAGCCCATCCAACTGACCACGCGTAGCTTTTCCGCCCGATCCGGCCAGAGACGATCCTCCCCCATGCAACCCGCCAGCGCCAGCAGTTCCGCCTCGATCACGGCAAGATCCACGGTCGATTTGCCCAACAGTTCGTGGATCAACGACATGCAGGCCGGTGGATAGCGATAACCCGGCAGATCCCGAGCTTGTTCCAACAGGGTCAGCTCGTTCGGGAGATCGATCGCCGGTTTGGGCGAAACCCGATACATTCGCTTCAGGACATAGATCGTCAAAGGGATCCGCGGTTCGTTCGGGGCCAGTTCCTGAAGCTTGAGGCATTGCTGGAGCTTGTCATGCAGCTCATTCTCCCGAGACTTTCCCGGCTCGCCTGACAGCAGTTCCACCAACCCCGACTGGACCCGCTCCGCGTCTTCCGGATTCGTCGCGTGCGCCACGATGTACGTATCCGTCGAAACCTCCGGTGGCGGGGGAGATGGTTCCAACGGCGGCTCGTTGTCGGTCGGCGGGGTGCCTTCGCTTGTGGCTCCTTGGCTTACGGTGACCGGGGAATTGGCTGGGGTAACCATCTCCCTCGGCTCGGGCGGCGGACTCTCTTGGGCCACGATGGTGTCGGTGGGAGAGGGGTTCTCCGCGAGGTCTGGGGCACGTTCGGTTGGCTGCATCGCGTCCGGTGGCGGCGCGGAGTCTGTTTGTTTAGGTATCTCCGGAGTTTTCCCCTGCACGGACGCCGGAGAGTGCTCGACCGGCTCAGGTCTGCTCCGTAATCCGAGACCAGCGGCCGCCACCGCGAGGGCCACGCCCCCCGCCAGTCCCATGGCCCGCCGGTCACGCCACCAACCCACGGTCTCCGGCACTGCTGCGACACTCGCGGGAGTCACTGGGCGCAGAAACTCCATCAGGCTTTTGGCGACCAGTTCCAGACTCGGAAACCGGTCCTCGATCTTGCCGGCCAGCATCCGCCGGCAAATGGCGTTCAAAGTCTCCGGCAGGGAAGGGTCGAGTTCCCGGGGTTCCCGCGGTTGGCCCGTGGAGATCTGCGCAAAAACTTCCTGAAGTCCCCCTTGAAATGGACGTTGACCCGTCAAAGTTTCATAAAAGACGATCCCCAGGCTGTATTGGTCGCTGGCTCCCGAGAGCCGCTTGATCTCGCCGCGCGCCTGCTCCGGCGAGAGGTACAACGGCGTTCCGGTGATGCTCCCCTCGGCCAGACTCTGAGTGCCATCGACCAGGAGCGCCAACCCGAAGTCCATGACTCGGGCGTGTCCTTCCGGATCAAGCATGATGTTGCCGGGCTTCACGTCGCGGTGAATCACCCCTTGCCCATGGGCATAATGGAGCGCGGAAGCGACTTCTCCCACCACGCGCGACGCCAATCGTGGCGGAAGGGGGCCGCGCCCGAGCCGAACCTCGAGCGTTTCGCCATCCACGAATTCCGACACGATGTACGGATGGCCGCGCTCGACGTCGACGTCATAAACCTGAACGATGCGCGGATGACGCAGCTTCGCCGAGGTCCGCGCCTCGCGCAACAGGGATTCCAGGACACGCGGTTCGGCGGCGGAAATCCGGGGCACCTTGATCGCCACCCAGCGGTGAAGATGCGGATCCCAAGCCTTGTAGACGACCCCATACGCCCCTTTCCCGAGCAGCTTGACCACGACATAGCGTCGTATGCTTCCCAGCGGCTTCTCGCGGACCTCGGGGGGAGTGGGTGATTTCGAGGGTTTCGAACTTTGTTCCGACTCGACGGGACGTTGCTCCGTCGAGGGAAGGTACTCTTGGCCGCAGGCCCGGCACGATTGAATGTCGAGCGAGGCGGCCGCCTGGATGCGCGTCGTCGCTTCACAATGGGGACAATGGAATTCCAACCAATCCCCAGGAAGATTGCGGCCCATGCAACACTCCCGTGAGTCTTTTCGAGGAATCATCACAAGCGGACGGGGGGTCCCCTTCCCTTGAGGCTGATCCTCTTGATCTCGGTGCTCACGGAGCAACTCGCGGCCCGACAGTGTATGCAAGGTAATCGGCCATGCGGCATTTGACCAGTGACACGCTTACGCCGGCAAACCGATGACTTACCACTGCGACGGTGGCCACGCTCATCCGCCCCCAAAGCGCGTGGAACGAGCCGCTTGGTCATTCCTTGCATTCCGAGACTCGGCCCGGCCACACCGTTTCACATCGTGAGACTCCATTGGCGTTGTGGTTAGGTCGCCGCCTGTCCCATCAGTTCCTTCACCAGCGTCCCCATCTTGGGATGCGTCGGTTCGAGATGCACCGGCAATCCGTAGGCTTGGATCGTTTCGGTCGCGGTCGGGCCGATCGAGGCGATGCGGCAGCGCCCCGCCGCCGCGAGCCATTCCGCATCCAGCCCCAGGTCGCGGGCGCATTGCACGACGTTGTGAAGTTGATTCGCGCTGGTGAACATCAGCACGTCGAACTCGCCCGCAATCGTGCCGCGAATCGCGGCTTGCAACGGGCCGACGTCCTCCGGAAAGGCCCAGCGGTAGACGGGGACCGACAACACCGACGCGCCCAGCGCTTCCAACCGCGCATAAAACTCCCGATTCGGGACGCCATACTCTTGGACCGCGATCCGCTTCCCTGACAAGGACACGGCGGCCTCCAGCGTCGTCAGCAGTTCCCGCCAGGTGTTGGGTTCGGGAGCCTTGAGATCAATCCGCACACCCCATTCGCGCAATACGACCACCGGCTTCGGACCACGGACGACCACGACGCAGCGCGCCAGATCGGTCAGGAACGTCTCGTCCCAACCCCGGGTCGCCAAGGCGTCGCGCAGCGCCCGCGCCCCCACCCCCGTCATGAAAACGACGATGTCGATTCGCCCCGCGCGCAGCTCCTCGGCGAACGCGAACGCCGCCGGGTTCTCTTCCAACGGCAGCTCGCGCATCGACGGCGCGACCGTCGCCCGGGCCCCATGCCGCTCGAGCAGCGACCGAATCTCCTCCGCGCGGCGACTTTCAAAACTGCAGACACGACAAACGGCGGACATGGCGGAACCTTCACGGCGATCAGACAGCCTGCCCCACGCAGGGCGTTCGCGGTGTTGACTTTGGATGGATTTCTGTGTTCGGTCGAGTGCCGAGAGCCAAGAGTCTGGTGTACGAAACACTCGGATTTTATGGGGGTTTCTCAGGCTCTGGACACGAGACTCTCGACACTCGACCCGATGTGTTGTCACGAATTTGAAACGCGCGAAGACCCTGGGCCCCACGCGACAGACTTGCGACGACCCGGGTCGTTGGATGATAACATCTCCCGACAAGCGGACCTGTCCCCATCATCTGAAGACGTGCTCCATGCGCCCCATCTCCGAACGTGGCCTGCGAATTCTCGTTGCGGCGGCGTGCGTCTCGTTCGCCGGTCGCCCCGTCTTCGCCCAAGGGGGCGGCGGCGGTCCCTGGCTCGATTTCGGGCTCTTCGTCCTCCTGGCGGCGGGGGCGCTCATCGCCGTCTGCAAAAGCAGCCGTCGGGTCTGACGCCGTAATCCTCGGGAATCCGCCGCCCGATACCCATGCGGTGATGAGCCCCGTTCCGATGGTGCCCGCGATGTCCGACGATCCTGTGGTGGTGACCGGCATCGGCATGGTCACCCCACTTGGGCCCGACACCGCGACCACTTGGCATCACGTTTTACGCGGCGTCTCCGCCGGCGAGTTTCTCCCCTATCCCCCGGATCTCGACGCCGTCGTCGGCAGCCGCAAACCGACGTGGATCGGGGCCCCCGCCCGACCCGGCGGCACATCGGC
The DNA here is from genome assembly GCA_964427725.1 of uncultured Planctomycetaceae bacterium. GTDB lineage: Bacteria > Planctomycetota > Planctomycetia > Planctomycetales > Planctomycetaceae > DSVQ01. The sequence goes on from CAYRVS010000058.1 coordinate 3,814, forward strand.
CGATGACCCGGTCATCAACTTGGCGTGTCTCGCGGTCGAGGAAGCGCTGCGCGACGCGGGGGAACCACAGCGGCACCACGATCGCGAACGCATCGGCTGCGTCTTCGGCACCAGCAAAGGGAGCCTCTACGCCGCGACGGCGTGTCAGACCGGCGGCTCCCACGAAGCCTGGGAACGCATGCTGGCCGGACCTGCGCTGGCTTCGATGGCGGTCGCGGCGCGATATGAATTGTACGGACCCCGGATCTCCCCGGTCGCCGCCTGCGCGACGGGGATCGCCGCCGTATTGCAAGGGGCCGCGCTCGTCTGTCGGGATGACTGCGAGGTCGCCGTCGTCGGCAGCGCGGATGATTCGCTCCACCCGCTCGTCCTCGCCTCGTTTCAACGCCTGGGGGTCTTGGCGTCGGCGACGTCACCGAGCCAGGCAAGTCGCCCGTTTGATCGACGGCGGAACGGTTTCGTGATCGGCGCGGGGGCCGGGGCCCTCATCCTGGAACGCCGGAGTCGGGCCCAATCGCGCGGCGTCCGGTGGTACGCCGAACTCGGGCCGGGGCGCATGCTTGGCGATCCGACCGGCGTGACCGCGCTCGACGCCTCGGGCGAGACCTTGGCGGCGCTGATCCACCGCTGCGTCCCAGCGGGCGCGGTCCCCGACGTCATCAACCTGCATGGGACCGGCACCCGGCTGAACGATCCCGCGGAATGCCGCGCTCTCCGGCAAGTCTTCGGATCACGTCTGACAGGTGTGAGCTGCGGCAGCCTGAAGGGGGGCCTGGGACACCTGCTGGGGGCCGCTGGCAGCGTCGAGCTCGCCCTCGGCTGCAAGATGCTGGCCGAACAAACGGTTCCGCCGAATGCGAATCTCGACGACGTCGACCCGGCGTGCGATCTGCCGTGGGTCCGAGGCATGCCGGAACGGCGCGCGATCGCCTCGCTGCTGAAGCTCTCACTGGGCTTTGGCGGCCATCAAGGGGCGCTATGGCTCAATCACGGCAACAGATAAACGAAAGATGCCCAGGGAGGGTTTTCCCCAGGCATCCGGAGTCTGTCTCACGTCAGCCAATCACACGCCCAACTTCCGCCGCTTGGCCTTGCGGGCCTTGCTGCTGGCGGGACGCTTGCCATGGTTGGCGCGGTTGATTTTACGGTTGTTCTTGGGCATGGGTCGAACTTAGGAAAACGGGGGTTATGTTTCTAGCAGCGTAGTGTAATCGACGCGGCGGCGTTCGCCAAGAGTGGCGCCAAACGGAAGTCCAGGGATCGCTATCCCTGGACTTCGCCGCGAGTTACGTCGATGTATCCCGGTCGGTTAATACCGGTAATGGGCGGGCTTGAACGGGCCGGTCACCGGCACGCCGATGTAATCAGCCTGCTTCTTATTCAGGGTCGTCAGCTTCACCCCGAGCTTCCCAAGGTGCAGCCGAGCGACCTCTTCGTCCAGCTCCTTCGGCAGAAGATGGACGCCGATCGAGTATTTCTCGGTCTCGGTCCACAAGGCGATCTGCGCCATCACCTGATTGGTGAAGCTGTTCGACATCACGAACGACGGATGCCCCGTCGCGCAGCCGAGGTTCACCAGCCGCCCCTCGGCGAGAACCAGAATCGCCTTGCCGTCCGGGTAGGTGTAGCGATCGACGGGGCCGCCGACGTCGCTGTCGGCCTTGATCCGGTCGTGCTTGACGTCTTTGCGGTTCTTCAGGTAGGCGACGTCGATTTCGAGATCGAAGTGGCCGATGTTGCAGACGATCGCGTTGTGCTTCATCCGGTCGAGGTGCTCGCCGCGGATCACGTCGACGTTGCCGGTCGCCGTGACGAAGATGTCGCCGACGGCGGCGGCTTCCTCCATCGTCGTGACCTGATAGCCTTCCATCGCCGCCTGCAAGGCGCAGATCGGATCGATTTCGGTGACGATGACCCGTGCCCCGAAACCCTTCATCGAGGCGGCCGACCCCTTGCCCACGTCTCCGTAACCACAGACCACGACGACCTTTCCGGCGACCATCACGTCGGTGGCCCGCTTGATGCCGTCGGCCAGCGATTCACGGCAACCGTACAGGTTGTCAAACTTGCTCTTGGTGCAGCTATCATTGATGTTGATCGCCGGCAGGCCGAGTTTTCCTTCGGCGTGCATCTGATGGAGCCGATGGACCCCGGTAGTGGTCTCTTCCGACAGCCCCTTAATCCCCGCCAGCAGTTCCGGGTACTTGTTGTGGACCATCGACGTCAGGTCGCCCCCGTCGTCGAGGATCATGTTCAGCGGCTGGCCATCCGGGAAGAAGATGGTCTGCTCGATGCACCAGTCGAATTCTTCGTTGTTCATCCCCTTCCAGGCGTAGACGGGAATTCCCGCCTTGGCGATGGCGGCGGCGGCGTGATCCTGCGTGCTGAAGATGTTGCAGCTCGACCATTGCACTTCCGCGCCGAGTTCGATCAGCGTTTCGATCAGGACGGCGGTCTGCGTCGTCATGTGGAGGCAACCGGCGATCCGCGCCCCCTTCAGCGGCTTCGACTTGCCGTACTTTTCACGCAGGGCCATGAGCCCCGGCATTTCGACTTCGGAGAGCTGGATGTCTTTACGACCAAGTTCCCAGAGGCCGAGATCCTTCACCTTGTACGCGGGCTTGGTGGCCTTGGGAGCCGGGGGGGCAGACAGAGTCGCCGTCGCCATGTTCGACCGATCCTTATGCACGGAAGCAGGCACGAGCCGGAAAGAAGGCATCGAGGGTATTCGATGCGAACGCGATACCGACCCACAATCGCGAATACCGTAGAGGAACCGCCGGGGGGAAGCAACCTTAACTCGGAAAGCTCATCGCCTCTTCACCCTGTGGGAAAATCGGAAAAATCGGTGCCTTTGATCGGCCGTTGGTTGCTTGAGGCGTGCGGCGGGGCGAGACTGTCACCGCCGTTCGGCGCTGTCCCATCCCATCCAAGAGGTTTCCCCCCGATGAAGTCGTATCTCTTTGCGCTCGCAACCCTTCTGACGACGAGCAGCACCCTCGCCGCAGATGAGGCCCCGAAGAATCTCCTGAAACCGATCGACAAGGCCGAGTCGTGGCGGTTCGAGCAGCATGAAGGGGCGGAGGGGGAACTGAAGGTCGACGGGGAGACGGTCGTCTTCCATGTGAAGAAAATCACCGGAACGGATTGGCACGCCCAGGTCTTCCAGACCGACCTGAAGCTCGAAGAGGGGAAGCAGTACACCTTCAAGTTTCAGATGAAGTCCCCCGAACGCCGCGGCGCGATCATTCAGGCGGGGATCGACGAAGAGGACTACCACGAGATCGGCCTGAGGGAGGAGATCTACGCCGCGCCGGTCGAGTTCAAGGAGTATAGCTACACCTTTACGGCGTCGAGCGTCTCAAAGACGAAGAACCGCATCGGCTTTGTGCTGGGCCTCGAAAAGGGGACGACGATCGTGAAGGGGGTCTCGCTGACCGAGACCAAGTGACGGGTGGGAGGCGGTCCGGGGAACCACGGAAAATACGGATGGACACGGAACAGGGGGTGGGCCACTGACTGTTCGCCCAAGCCGTATTCCTGTTCGACATACGGCTTGCCTTGCGAGATTTGCGGCGATTCGATATTAGAAACTAAACCTAGTGTTGCCGTCCGGTAACTGCGTCCAAACGAAGGAAAGAAATCGCAGCCCCAAACCCAGGAAAGGCGACATTTGTCGTAACCTTTTCCTGTTGAACAAGTTCCGTCATGCCGATACAATCCTTAACTTTTGCGCAACCTAAGCGCAGGCTGTAGCCAAGAATTTGTGGCGACTCACCAGTTCAAGGTCGAACCGAATCGGAGGGTGAGCATCATGGCAATTGCAGACCGGCAGCAGCTATCCGAGATCATCGATGTTGCGGACGTTCTAGTTCGTGTGTCCAGCCAGCTTCGCTTGATGAAAGCCGGAAAGGCGTTGAGGGATTTGCCCGCGATTCAGCAAGCGATTGACTTTCTGTCGGCTGCGATCGAAGGGGGTCAGTTCATGACGACCGGAACTGTCGGCGGACTGCAATCAACTCTCCAGCCCTTGACGTGGGTTGCGGACGTACGGATAGGATCCCCATCCGCCCAAGCTGACCAGGGAGAGCAAATCGCCAAGTACCAAGAACTCGTTGCATTCCTTGGTGAACTGCGGCAACTCCTTGAAGACGTGCTCAACGAACAGACAATCAAGGACACCGTCAAAGCAGACGCGGCAATAAATTTTTTCAAACACCTCGGTGGGCAACTGGGGATTCGGGCAGACCAGTTGATGCGGCAGTCCCCCAGCGTCCTTGGAATCTCAGATATCTTGGTGGGAACATGACGCCGGACCAGTTCTATCGACTGGAGACGCTTGTTGTTTTCGCGATGGATCGGTTCGCGAAAGCACTTGACCGGCTCGATGCTTCACACTATCCGTCAGCGGCACCAAAAGCATTTCTGCATCAGCTTCGCCTTGAAATTGGCAATCGGGAATCAGCGATAGAGCAGATTCTACTCGATTTCGTGGACGACCCCGAAGGTGCCTCTGACCGACTGTGCTCAGAGCACAGGAAGCTGCTTGCACGGCTAACGTACTTACAGGCTGCCGAAAATGCAAAAACTGACGATGTGCCATGGAGTTTGATTCCAAGCATCGAACGATTGGCCCGAGCCCTGATCCCCGATCGTGATATTATTACTACAGCACTGTCCGACTTCAATTATCAGATTGCAATCCCCCGAAACGAACCAACTGGAATTGACAAGTATTTAATTCTATTTATCCCGAAGATTCACCGGGCGAACTCATTCCTACATCTTCTCATCGGCCACGAACTCTTCCATCCGCTGCTACAGCCATTTCTTTTGGAAGAAAGAAAGGTGGTGCTCCCTATCCTGAGGATCGGTTGCTTCCAACTACTTTTACAAGCTGGAGAAGCCGACAACTTGTTTACCCGCCGCAGAGTAGACGAGATCGTCCAGCTTGCCAGCCGATATTGGCAGCGGGCAGTCGAGGAGATCATGTGCGATTTTGGGTGTGTAGCCATTTTCGGACCAGCAGCCGCATTGTCAATGTCGACCTTTGCACTCACAGGTGGCCTCGACGAGCGGCCAACGGCACAAGGGGATTTTTACCCGCCGATGCGATACCGACTTCGTTCGATGCTCAAATATGCACTCGGATGCGAAGAGGGTATGGCTTGCCAACAATCCCTATTTAAAGCTCTCGACGACAGCAATTTCTTAGAAGACTCTGCGCGTCTAAAAGAGCGGATGTCGTCAATTTCGGCTCTCGCGAGCGCGTCTGATGATATCACCGAAATCGAGACAGACCCAATTGCCCGACTTGCATACAAAAGCGTTGATTCATCGTTGCATAAGGCGTGGGATTATGTATACAAAATCTCTTGCCCTCTAGACGATCGATGGACAGCCACATATAGCCAAGTCCCTTCATTGCTCCGCAGTTTGGAGCTATTGGTTCCTCCATCCGAGGTTCGGGATGACAAGGCAAAAATTGGACAGCCCTCTGCGTGGTCTGCAATCGCACTGGCTTGCTGGGTGTTCCAATTGCGATCTGAGGTGCCGGCAAGCATGGCTGAGCATCTTCGGTCGTTTAAGCGGCTTTGTCGCCTGATGCTCAAGGCCTGCGAAGATTCGGAACTAAAGCGGCAGTTTACTTCATGGAAAATTGAGGGGGGATGATGCCTGTTCTCGCAAAAGCGGCTATTTGGAATTACCTAAGCCGCGTGGAGAATCAACTCATCGTTACCCCTCTTCTTCAAGAAGAGCAAGTCGGCGCCGCATCCATAGATGTTCGTCTCGGACACCAATTTATTATACTCCGTCGACCTTCAGTGACACACATTGATCCAACGGATGCTTCCGCGCTGACATCGACTCTGCATCAAACTCAACATCGAATCAGAGTCTCAATTCGTGAACCATTCATTATCCACCCAGGACAGTTGGTATTGGCCGCGACGTTAGAGTATGTCTCCATGCCTACCGATCTGGCGGCCAGCGTGGAGGGTAGGTCGTCTTGGGGTAGACTTGGTTTGATTATCGCAACTGCAAGTAGCGTAGCTCCTGGATTCAAGGGATGTATCACTCTTGAATTGGTCAATGATGGGGAAGTGCCACTCGTATTGTATCCTGGGGTCCGAATTGCACAGCTGGTGTTTCACAAAACAGATGAGAGCGGCGATTATCGAAGACGGGGGTATGGTGACGCGAATGAACAGCCTGATCCAGCGAAGTACGATTGTCCGACAGGTCCGCAATTCAGCCGGATTCATCAAGATAAAGAGATGTTGCATTGGGGTCGAACAGGGGTGCCCCCGGTTACCTGTAATCAGGCTACCGAGGTTGAGGCAGCGAGATGATTCCTTTGATCGATGAGCAATTGTCACTGATGATCCTGTCGATGGGTCTAGCGGCCCCACCGCCCAGCTAGACCTTCGGTCAAGCTGGGCCCCCGCAGTATGGTCGTTTGATCGGGTGGCGGGCCGCTGACCGTTTCCCGGAGGCTCAAGCGGTGGATGAGTTTCTGGTCCCGAGCGTGTCTGGGAGCGGCGGGCTGCTGTTCTTTGACCGCGCGCCGTTGGATCCGGCACAGATCATCCACGGGTTCTGGGTGCGGATCACGGATCACCATCTGTCCGCGATCGGGCAAGTGGATGCCGGGAATGACGAGTATGGCCCGTTCCACCCGGCCGGGCTGTTCGCCCGCATGTCCGAGCGTTGGTCGGGCTGGCCCGGCGCGCTGACTTGGAGCTCGCTCGAAGGGGAACTGTCCCTGAGTTGCACCCAAGACCCCTTGGGGCACGTCGCCATCCGCGTGGAGTTGCGATCGGGGCCTATGGCCGACGACTGGCGGGCGCAGGCGACGATCATGACCGAGGCCGGGCAGTTGGAGGCCCTCTCCCGCCGAGCGGCTCTGTTCTTCGGACGCGCGGCGTAGCGCCGAGCCAGGTGCCGCCCCGACCGGCGCGGTACGATGATTGTCACCGTTCGTGGCTGATTCGGCCCCGCCGAGGTTGAGCTTCGTCGTGACCCCTTCGAACCCCTGATCTTGGAAGGAGAGCGCCCATGACGAAGGCTTTGGCCGTGATCGCAAGCCTGTCGGCGGTCCTGGCAACATATTCTCTGCTGCGACGGGAGCCTGCCGAGACGAGTGGGTTCAAGCCGGCGGTCGCAGCCGGTCTCGAAATCACCAAGGCCGATGCTCCCGAATCGAGCGTGGAGTCGGCGGCGACCGTGAATGCCGACGCGGCCGATTTGTACGCCGAGGCGTTGGCGGAGGCCCGGCGACGGAACAAAAACGTGATCCTCGTCTTCGATGGTCCGTCGTGCGCGTGGTGCAAGGTGCTCAAGGAGTTCCTGACCCGGCAGGCGGACTTCTTCGATAGGGACTACGTGATGGTCCACATCGAAATGTCGCGGATGGAGCACGCGAAACGGGTCAAGGACAAATTCACCGACGACCCGAGCGTCCCGTGGATGGTCATCGTGAATCCCGCGGGGGAAGTTTTAGGGACGTCGGTCGGTGACACGGGAAACTTCGGCTTTCCGACCGCCGTGGCGGATCGCCGGCGGTTCATGTCGATGATCGAGCAATCGGCCATCCGCTCGGGGCGCGCGGAGATCGCGCGGCTCGCCCAAGCACTCGATGACTTCGCCGAACCCTTACGACTGGCGGTGGAAGACAAGGAGCAGGCCGCGCGGCTCGAACTCGCCCCGGAACCATGGACGGGCGAGTGGATCAATGTCGCCGCCGACAACCCGGACATGACTCGCCTGATCGTCTCGTGGGATGACGAAAAGCTGTCGATCCGCGCCTTCGCCAAGTGCGAACCCACCGACTGCGATTGGGGGACGACGGAGCTGCGGCTGTGCCGCGTTGTCGGTGGCGAAAGCGAGGTCGTCGCCTTCGCCCGGTGGGACCACGGATTTCAGGAGGCGTTCGTCGTTCTTCGAATGAGGAACGGTCAACTGGCCACCGAGTCGTTCTCCATATACAAAGATGAATCGGGACGCGATTGTTTCGTCACCAGCGAGATGTTTGAGCGGACCAAGGAATGACATGGGGCAACCGGCCACGCGCCCGTGTCCCGACACGGACAATCAGGGCATAATCCAAGGTCCGGTCACAACCGCCCGCCGGTGAACTTGATCGCTCGCCAAGGATGCCTCGATGAGTCCCTACTTCCACGTTCCCTTCGCGGTCGCCCTGCTGCTGGCCCTGACATGGACCACGCTTTTCTCGTTGAGCAGCACGCCCGGCATTCGGGGATTCCGCAATCTTGGCATTCTGGCGTGCTACGGGTTGATGTTCGTGTTCCTGTTCATGGCCGGTTGGCAAGCGGCCCTGGGGACATGGGCGGTCTTTGGAGTTCTGGGCGGCGTGCTATACATCGGCTGGGAGATCCTGCAGCGGCTACGGATCGCCGCCGGAGAGGAGCAGCCGGCCCTCAGCCTGTCGCCCCTGGTTCACGGGCTCTTCGCATGGCCCATCATGGTGCCGGAGGCGGTGGAGTATGTGCTGGCGGAGTTGGGGCTCCTGAAGGGACCACCAACGCCGATGACTCTTGCGACTGCCGAACCAGACACCGCACCTGACCGTGACCGCACCTAGATTCTGCCGATCTGGGTGGCAGGCCCGGTCGAGGCAGACTGCCACCAGGCGACCAGGGTTGCTGGAACGACGAGATTCATGACTCGATCCCCAAATGTCTCTGCGAGTCGCGTCTAGGACTCTTGTGGCTGCGCCACCTCGACGGGCCTGCGGTCAATCCGGTCCTCTCGCCTTGACCACGATGGATCAGCAGCAGGGAATCCTGGTCCACGGCGATCGCGGTCGGGTTGATAACGGTGTGCGGTCGCTTTGATGGCGCTCGCGGTCGGACTGACGAGTCTCCCAACAGTCCACCTCACGTCAATCGGCGGAAATCACCGGTCATAGCCGTGAATCGGGGGCTCTTCGTAAGGTTTGGCACGCCCGCTGCTTTTCCTCAAGTCGGCGACCAAGAATGGCTCGGCCGCTTGCAGCACCTGAGGAAAGGAACAACAGCATGTCGCTCTCTTGGGCATCAACGGGCGTGGCGGCCGTCGGGCTGCTGACGGGACTCGCGGCGACCGCCGACGCGGGGCCTCCGTTTCAACCGTATCCGGGGCAGTACCACCCCTTCCCGGGGCACCATCCCGGACATTTCCATACGCTCCCGTACCCTTACCCGATTCACCACCATCCGCCGGTCTTTGTCCCCAAGCCGATCTATCCGCAGCCGATTTTCGTCCCCGGTTATCCGGCCTATCCTGGCTATCCGGGAGCCGGTTGTGGGCCCCGTCCGCGGTATGGGGTGCCGTACTATGGGGGTTACGGCCGCGGCTTCGGCGTGAGCACGAACGACTTCTCGTTGTGGCTGGGCCGGTAACGTCGCTCACGGAGCGGCAGGCGGACTATCGACCGCGAGGGGCTCGACGACTCCTTCCGTCCCATCGCCGCGACCGCCTGCTGCCGTGAGTGAGGGACCGCTCCCGCGACCGATTCGGGTGCTGAGCTTGACGCGGTGTGGGACGAGGATCGACTCGTCGCGCGCCGCGTTTTGTTCATGCCGGCGACGGAGCGAGCGACACGCCGCGGGCGGCCAAGTGACGAATCAGCGCGGGGACATCGGTGAAGAGCTCGGCCTGCAAACCATGGGTCCGGCCGGCGGCGACATACGCGGCGATGTCGTCGGTGTAGAACGCATGACGGGGCGGGCATCGCAGCTTGGCCAGGACCGCCTCGAAGATCGCCGGTTCGGGCTTCATCGCCCGGACATCGCATGACAAGACGAAGTCGTCGAAGCGATCCAAAACGTCGAACGTCTCGCGGATGAACTCGAAGTGCCAGAGGCTGGTGTTGGAGAGCAAGACCAACCGATGCCCGCGGGCTTTCAGTTGATCCAAAACCGGAACGATCGGTGTGTTGAGGACGAAGATGTCGGACGCCGCGTGCCGCAGCGCGGCGAGATCGATCGGCCGGCCGAGTTCGGCCACCAGTTCGCGATGAACCTGAGCGGGGGGTTTCAGCCCCCGTTCCAGCGCGGCTTGCCAGCCGGAATCAAGCAGCCGCGCGCGGGCTTCCGACGGGGACCATCCACAGAGCGCGCCGATCCGCGTACACATCCGCTCATGGGAAAAGTGAACCAGGACGTTCCCCATGTCGAAGACCAGCGTCTCAAGCACGGGTAGGAGGCCTTTCGGTTGATCCGGGGAGCCGCCGTCGGGGGTTCGTCGGCGGCTTCGAAAATTCATCACACCGATGGGACATCGGGCTGGACTGCCGGTATCGACAGCGCCTGGCGTGCTCGGCGCTAGTTTCGGAACGATGGCGATCCACGGCGGACGGTGGCGCTTTGGGTCTTCGAGGGAGTTGCTCCGGAGGGGCCTGTGTCGGATCAAACCCTTGTTCCCACGCTCCAATGTGCGCGAGCGTCCGCCGATCGCTCGGGGAGGGGATCACTCTCGTCGCATCGCGCTGGCCGATCAAACATGAAATGGGCGTCGATTTCCCAGGCCCCCGAATCAGAATCATTCCACGCAGACCATCACCGTCGTTCAAGTCCATCCGTTCAAGGCTTCCGTCAACGAGGTGGCGCGCGTCACCCGACCGGCTTGCCCGGCGGCGAGATACGCCGGCCCGACCGGGTCACCAATCGGTTCGTTCTGAACCACGGTCAGTTGGTACGGTGCCCGCAGCGTCAGCAAGCCGGGGACATCGCCGTAGCGGACCGCTCCCGGCCACAGCCGGGGATCGCGGATCTCGGTCAGACTCGCGAACGCGAACCCGTTTGGCTCGACCACGAGGTTGGTGACGAGGTCTCCCAACTGCACGGCCGCCGCCGCCGCGTAAATCGCGCCCATCCCCCGGCCGATCAGATGAACCGCCGTCGGTTGTGACGGATGATATTTCGCCGCCACGGAAAGGGTCATCACGTCATGGACGCGCTGCGCGGGCAACGGATGGTTGTAACCGGCGGTGTAGCCAAGGAACTCCCGGGGATTCTTCACCCGGCGGGATTCGCTCAAGGGTTGCCCGTCGACCAGAAACTCGCCTTGGTAGAGCAGATCCCCCGCCGCGACGGCGTAGCCCCGCCGGAGGAGTCCCGCGACTTCCCCCCGCGGCGCGCCTTGGGCATCGAACAATCCCTGCTTCCCTTCGTCGGTGATCCACAGCACCACCTGCTGATTCCAGCCGTCCGGGACCAGCGAGAGGAACGGCACCGCCTCGCCGTACGTCTCGTTCTTCACGAGTCCCCCCAGCCGACGATAACCGTTCTCGGCGACATCAAGCGTCTCTTCCGCTCCGAGCTTGCCGACGGTGGCTAGGCGACGACCCACCAGCACGTCCCAACCGCCCCCTACAACGCGGCGATACTCCTTCAGCGTCTCCGCATCACGCGGGGCGAGCGCTTCGAGCTGCGCGGCGAACTCCGTCGCGAAGCTTTGCACGATCTTCAGTTCCGCGGCGACATCCGACGTCGGCATCGGATGTTCCGCCGTCCAGACGGTCGCCTCGTCTTTGGAGAGCGGGACATAGTCCCGTTCCTCGACCGAAACGTCGGGCCCCAGGCCCAAGCCTTTCTGAAAGACCTCGTACATCAGGCGGCGGCTGGGATGATTGTAATTGTGCTCGAACGGATAGAACTTCCCCGTGAGCTTGTCGCCGACCCCCAGCGCTTCGTAGTGCTTGCGGAGTTGCGGCAGCCCCTTGGTTTCGATGTCGACCGTCCAATCCTGCGCCCCGGTCAGACCCAGCGTCCGCGGCGCGAGGAGCGCGGCGAATTCGATGTTCCCGGTATCGACCCGCAGATAGGTCGCGTTCTCGCAGGTGCAGCCCCCCTGCATCGCGGTCGAGACCATCACCGCCGGGAAGAAGGCGACCGGCCGGGAATCGATCGCGCCCAGGATGAAGGTCTGCGTCCCGCCGCCGCTGGCTCCCGTGACGCCGATCCGTTGGGCGTCAACATCGGGGAGCGTTTCAAACCAGTCGAGCGCGCGGATCGAGTTCCAGGTCTGCAATCCCAGCGCGTTGAGCAGCCGGAGTTCCGACTGCGCGCTGAAGAGGCCCCAGTGATCGGGCGCGCTGAGTTCGGGACGCTGCTTGGCGAAGCCGTGGATCAGTTCGAACGACAGGATGTGGTTGTCGCCGTAGCCGAGCATGTCGTAGAGGAAGACGACACAGCCCATCCGCGCGAGTTGGACGCAGCGGGCCTGGAGTGGATGTCGTCCGCCGACCTCGAACAGTTCGGCCTTCGATTCGAGTTCGAGTTTGATCTTGTCGCCGCCGTGGTCATGGAACCGACCGTTCTGCCAGTGTCCATGGGGGCAGAGGACGCCGGGCCGCTTTCCGGATCCGTTGGTCGGTCGATAGAGACTCCCCGTGACATAGAGCCCGGGGTGGGACTCGAGCACGACCCCTTCGACGGTATAGCTGTCCCGTTCGACTTTTTTGGTGACGGTGGGTTGGACGGGTGGCCTGGAGGGCATCGGCCATAAGCCGCACGCCACCAGAATTTGCCGGCGGACATACTCGGCCCGGGCCTCCCAAGCGGCGGCGCTCGTCGACGGTTCCCATGGGAAGTAGCCGTTGAGATCCTTCAGGTCCCCCAGCCGCTGGTCAGGGGGCAACGTCCCCGCGGGCAAGACGCGGGTTTCCGCCGCGTCGACCCGAGAATGACCGTTCGATCCGGTCGCGAACGTGGCCGCGACGGCCGCCGAAGAGAGCGCCTTGAGCGCGGTCCGTCGGGAGAGTTCCGTGGTCGGGGTCATCGGGCGGGGTCCCTCAAACAGGTCGGCGGCATGTCGGGTGTCATCTCATCGGCCGTAAGCATGCACGATCATCGATGCGATCTCCAGTGTGGCGGTAGGGTCGAAGGTTGAAGGTGGAGGGTTGATGGTCGGAGAGGCTGGAATCACGGACAGACGCATTTCTCCGGCCTTCGACCCGCCACCCTGTCTTGCCGTACCCGCGCGACGCATTACACAATGTCGCCACTGCGACGCACCAACTTGATGGGGGCTCGACTGATGGCCAACGTCCGCGACTATGGCGCGAAAGGGGATGGGCGGCAGGACGATACCGCCGCGATTCAGCATGCCGTCGTCGATGGGGATGGCGTCCTCGAGTTTCCTCGTGGCGACTATCGCCTCACCCAGCCGATTCTCGTCGATCTCGCGGCGGTCGGCCGAACCACCATCCAAGGGACCGGCGGGACGGCGAAGATCCTCATGGCCGGGCCCGGGCCCGCGTTTGATGTCCGCGGCAGTCACGCGAAATCGGCCGATCCGCTGGGCTTTCTCCCCGGCGTGTGGGCCCGCGAGCGGATGCCGACTTTCAGCCAGCTCGAGATCGAAGGCCGCCACGCCGACGCCGACGGCCTGCGGTTCCAAGGGGTGATGCAGCCGACGGTGCTGGGGGTCTTGATCCGTGAAGTCCGGCACGCGATCCACATCACCGGGCGGGCGCGGAATGTCCTGATCGATCATTGCCATCTGTACTACAACCGCGGGATCAACATCTATCTCGACCGCGTGAACCTCCACCAGACGAACATCACCGGCTGCCACATCAGTTACGCGCGGCTGGGGGGGATCCGTATCGAGGAGAGCGAAATCCGCAACCTGCAGATCACCGGGAACGACATCGAGTACAACAACAATCGGGCGCATCAGGTGCCGAACGCCGACGACGTCCCCACCGCCGAGATCTATATCGATTGCGGCGCGACGGGGACCGTCCGCGAGTTCACCATCGCGAGCAACACCATCCAGGCGACCTACAGCCCGAATGGCGCGAACATCCGCATCCTCGGGGCCGACACCCCGGAGCGCCAAAAGGCGGGGATGGGCTGCATCAGCGGGAACGTCATCGGCAGCCAGGCGACCAACGTCCATCTCACACAGGTCCGGGGGGTGACGCTGGAGGGGAACTACATCTATAGCGGGCATCGGCGGAATCTCCTCGCCGAGCGTTGCCATACGTTGGTCATCGGTGCCAACTGTTTCGGCCACAACCCCGACTATCAGGACAAGGAACTGTGCACGGGGATTCGGTTGGAGGACTGCGAACACGTCACCATGACGGGCCTGCAGATTCAGGACGCCCTTGCGGGGGAGCACACCGTCGCCGACGCGGTCCCCATCGATCGGTTGGGCCTGATCGAATTGATCCGTTCCCGCCGGATCAATCTCACCGGCGTGCAAATCCTCGAGGGGAAGCCGTACGGGCTGTACCTTGAGGATTGCCGCGACGTCGTGATGACCGGCTGCACGCTCCTCGACACCCGCGCCGTTCCGCTGACCGAACGGGGCATCGAATGGCGCGGCGGCGGCGCGGGCAGCCTGATCGCCAACTGCCGCGCCAACCGCCCGTGGAGCCTGCCGCCGGAGGTGCGGACGGCGGGGAACGTCGTGGATGAATGAGTCACGTAGGCTGGGTTAGCGCGGCGTAACCCGGCAGCAGCGTACACCAATCGCTGGGTTACGCTCCGCTAACCCAGCCTACTTGGCTATCCTGTGGCGACGCATGAGCGGGTCGCCGAGCGAAGCGGCGGAGTTCAAGGTGCGTCGAGCCGCACCCTACCAAAGACACGTGATCGCGCATCGAGGAAGCAACGTGGCCGGGAAAGCATGGGGCGGGGCGTTCGACGAGGCGACCGATCCGCGCGTCGAGAAGTTCACCGAGTCGATCAGCTTCGACGCGCGGCTCGCCATGGTCGACATTCGCGGCTCGCAGGCCCATGCCCGCATGCTGGCGACGACCGGCCTCCTCTCCGCCGACGAAGCCGACCTGATCGCGCGGCACCTCGACGAAATCGGCCGGGAGATCGCCGCCGGAAAAATGGCGTGGCGGACCGAGCTCGAAGACATCCACATGCATATCGAGTCGGCCCTCATCGCCCGGTTGGGCGATGTCGGTCGGAAACTCCACACCGCGCGCAGCCGGAACGATCAGGTCGCGACCGACCTGAAGCTGTATGTCCGCGAATCGCTCGTCAGACTCGATGAGCTGCTGACCGAGCTGCAGCGGGCGTTCGTCGGGCGGCATGCGGTCGACGCCGACATCGTCTTGCCGGGTTACACCCATCTGCAACGGGCGCAGCCGGTGATGGCGAGTCATTACTGGCTCGCCTATTGCGAGAAGTTCCAGCGCGACCGGGAACGGCTGCGGGACGCGCTCACCCGGGTCAACGTCCTGCCGCTGGGGGCGGCGGCGCTGGCGGGGACGTCGCTGCCGATCGATCGGCACAAAACGGCGGAACTGCTCGAGTTCCCCGTCGTCGCCGCGAACAGTCTCGACGTGTCGAGCGATCGCGATTTCCTCGCGGAGTCGATCTTCGCGATGTCGTTGATCGCGGTCCATCTGTCGGGTTGGGCCGAGGAATGGATTCTGTGGTGCACGACCGAGTTCGGGTTCCTCAAGCTCCCCGACGCCTACACCACCGGTTCGTCGATCATGCCGCAAAAGCGCAACCCCGACGTGCTGGAGTTGATCCGCGGGAAGTCGGCCCGGGTGATCGCCGACGTGCAGCAAATCCTGACGCTGCTGAAGGGGCTCCCGCTCGCCTACAACCGCGATCTGCAGGAGGACAAGCTCGCCTTCTTCGACGCTTACGATACCGTTTCCTCGTCGCTGGAACTCGCGGCGGCGGTGGTGGAACGGGCGAAGCTGCAACCCGCCACGATCCGCGCGCGGCTCGAAGAGGGCTTCCTCGACGCGACCACCCTGATGGAGTACCTCATTCAGCGCGGCGTGCCGATGCGCTCGGGCCACGAAATCGTCGGCAAGCTGGTGCGGCTGTGTGAAGCGAAGGGCTGCCGGTTGGCGGAGCTCACCCTTGCGGAGTTTCACACCGTCAGCGGGGAAATTCAGGAGGACGTCCGCGGCTGGCTGGGGGTCGACCACGTCGTCGCGCGGCTGAACAGTTACGGCAGCGGCGGCCGCGCCGCGGTCGCGGAACGGGTCGCGGAGTGGCGGGCGCGGTTGGGGCTGAACGCGGAGTGATGTCAGTTCAAAAAAAAGCCCAGGGAACGCTTTCCCTGGGCTTCTTGGATCACATCACATCCAATCACGCACTCACTTCTTCTTCAGCGTCTGAATGTACTCGACGACGTCGATCAGTTCCTCGACCGTCATCGTCTTCTGCAAATCGGCGGGCATCAGCGAGACGGTTTGCTTGGCCAGCTCGTCGATATCCTTCTTCGCCACCTTGCGTACGATCGCGTCGACGCCCTTGAGCTGCACCTCGTCCGGCGTTTGTGACACGAGGAGTCCGCTGATCGAATTGCCGTCATTCGTCACCACGGTCCACGTTTCGTAGTTGTGACTGATCCCCGCCGAGGGATACAGGATCGACTCGAACATCGCCTCGCGGCTGAGCTTCGAGCCGATTTCGGTCAGATTCGGGCCGACCTCTTTTCCTTCGCCGCTCACGACGTGGCAGGTGTTGCACTTGCCGACGGTGTTGAAGACGACTTTCCCCTGGTCGACGTTCCCGCGCCGCTTGTAGAGCTGATCGAGCGGCGGGAGCGGCTGGTCGTTTCGCGAGGGGGGGAGCGGATAGAGGGCGACGATGTCGCTGCGGAACTCGGGGAACGTCGACGATTGCAGCGCGAAGGCGACCGCCTGCTGCAGGTCGTCGCTCAGCTTTTGCCCCTTGGCACGCTCGAGGAGCTGGATCACCCCTTGCTTCGATTTCCCGAGGGCTTTCGCCGCTTCCTGCCGCACCACAAGCGGCGTCTTCGGTTCATCGAGGAGCGCGGGGAGGACTTGAGCCGCGCGGTTGTCGCTGGCGTTCCCCAAGGCGCGGATCAAGGCGGCGACCTTCAGCGGATCGTCCCCTTCGAGCGCCTGCATCAAGACCTGCTTCTTGCCGAAGAGGGCTTTCGCGGCATCGACGGCGAACTGACTGTCGGGCTGCTGCTGGACGAGCGCCACGACATCGGCATATTTGTCATTCAGCCCGAACCGCTCGATCAGCGACAATGATTGGACCGTCCCCCGAGTCTGTTCGAGGACCTTTTCGATCACCTTCCGCTTCTGGGGATGCTGATTGATGTCGAACCCGAGGACGCGGTCGAGCGCTTCCGTCAGAATGATCGCCGAACGCTGAGGGTCGGTGACGTTGGTCGCGAACGCGAGTTGCGTGACCGCTTTCTCTTTCCCCTCGCCGGTGAGGAAATCGAGCGCCCGGAAGTACCGGGGCAATTCCTCCATCGGCGTGTCGGAGTTGCTGATGAGTTTCACCAGGAGTGCGGGGGTCTGTGCCGCCCGTGAACGCCAGATGATGTCGCGGCCGGCTTTCGTCGTCGCCGCCGTCGCGTTCTGGTTGAGGTACGCGGCGAGACAGGCGTCCCAATCATCCCCTGCGGCGATCCCCAACGCCTCCAGGAACCAGCGATCGGTTCCGTCATATGTTCCCGCGAGGGTCGCCCATAACGGAGCCTTATCGGTCGCCGACAACGCCCGCAGCGCGATCGCCGCCTCGCGTCGTACGGCGGTCGAATTCGCCGCGACCAACTTGCGGACGGCTTGCGGCACTTCGCCGGCCCATTCCGACTGCCGCAGCAGCCGTAACGCCGCGATTTGGAGATCGGGCTGTTTCGCCTCGAGCGCGCCCAGGATGTAGGCCCGCCCCTTCATCGGCAGCTTCGCCAGCAAACCGAGCAATCGCGCCTGTTGACGTGGATTCGGTTCCTGCGTCATCGCGGCATAAATCGCGGGCTGGGCTTCCAAGCCGCGTTTGTGGAGTGCCGTCCACGCCAGATAACGCGTTGCATGGTTCGGGCTCTTGAGGGCCGCGATCGCTCCCTCGACCGAACTCACGTCAACTTTCGGCACGCTCCACGTCGATCCCGGCGGGGCCACGCGGAAGATGCGGCCGCGATCGACATCCCCTTGCCGATGTCCGCCGACCCCCGGGTCGTACCAATCCGCGACGATCAGCGAACCATCCGGCGCGACGCAGACATCACTGGGACGGAACCAGTTGTCCCGCGCCCCTTGCAGGACGTTCGCGATCTCCGCCTTGTAACCCGCCCCATCGGGTTGCGTGATATAGGCCCGCACCACGTTCGGCCCGGCGTCGCAGTGAATGATCTGATTGCGGTAAATCTCGGGGAGCAGATCCCCTTCGTAGACGCAAATCCCCGTCGGCGAGCCCGCCCCCGTCTGGAGCAGGTTGGGGACGACCCCCGGGTCATTGAGATGCCAGTGCCGCAGCGGGATTTCCGCCTCAAGGTTCGTCCGCGGCGTCTGCCAGCCGGCCCCGGTGAGCTCGTCCTTGTACCCATAGTTGCCGAACTCCATCACATAGTTGATGCGGACCCCGCGGTTGCCGTCATCGTCGTTGTCCGACTGCCACATCGTCCCGAAGCTGTCGACGCAGACCTCCCAGTTGTTGCGGAAGTTCCAACCGAGGGTCTCGACTTCACTCCCATCGAGATTGCAGCGGAAGACCATCCCCTCCTGATACGGCTGGCGGCTCGAGTTGATCTCGTTCCCCGCCTTGTCGACGATCGGCTTGCCGGCCTTGTCCTTGAGTTGCCCGCCCGAGTTGCCGAAGTTGAAGTAGAGCTTGCCGTCGGGACCGAAGACGAAGGCGTGAATCCCGTGGTCGTGCTGGGTGCCGGCGATTCCGGTGAAGAGGAGCTCTTTCGATCCCGCGTCGGCCTGCAGATCGCCGTCACGATCATAGAGCGAAAAGACGCTGTCGCCGCAGGAGATGATCACGCGGTCGCCCAAAACACAGACCCCGTGGGCCGAATCGACGTCGGTTCCCTGATAAAAAACGGTCTGCTTGTCGACTTCGCCGTTCGCGTCGGTATCCTCCAGCACCAGAATGCGGTCCCCTTCCGGGCGATCGGGATTGTCCTTGTTCGCGAAGCGGCGATAGTTCATCACCTCGCAGACCCAGATTCGGCCGAGGTGGTCGACATCGATGTTCGACGGATTCTTCAGGAACGGCTCGGCGGCCATCAACGACGCGGCGAGCCCTTCGCCGACATCGAGCGCGGCAACGGCGTCGGCCGGTTCCCGCGAAACCGCGACCGGCGCGCTTCCCGATTGCAGCAGCGCCGCCGGGGGCTTGTCGGCAAAGACGAGGAACTGCACCGTGCTGCCGCAGCCTTGATTGGTCCCGGTGTCATCCAGCCCGACCGTCGCCTGAAACTTCGTCGTCCCGGCGGGAATGTCGTAGACGATCACCGAATTGGCGTGCGTCCCGAGGCCGTACTCGACACTTTTCCCGCCAAGCTTCTGCGGTTGTCCCGCGACGTTGGCGTTGACGTGGACCTCGCCGAACCCGGTCGTCGCCGACTTCCACTTGAGTTCGGTCAGCTTCTTCGCGGCGTGACCGCCGACGAATCGCGGCGTGGCCCACGTCGCCCAGTCGCAGCCGAAACCGTCCCCCCCGTCGCGCACGATGAGATAGAGCTCGGCTTTGCCGGCGACATCGACTTCGATCGGCTTGACCGCCGCGGCGTTGCCGACACTGACAATCCCGCTGTCGTAGAGCGGTTTGGCGTCGGCGGCGAACAGTGATCCGGGGACCAGGCACAGACAACTGAAAACCAACCATGGACGACGCATCGCGGTCTCTCTGGATGATGGATGGTGGGGAACCGAAATAAGGTAGCCCGCCCGCCCGGCGCGCGGCAACGGTGCCGTCGCACGGGTGGATGTCCCGCCAACGAGCGGCGCGGCGTCAGCCCGCCGTGCGATGAACCCGGAGGTGCCCGGCGATCAAAGTCATGGCTCGCGCAGGCTCGCCGACGTGGACACCGCGATGTCGGAGTCTCATCGGTGTAGGGATCGCTCCCGGAGAGGCGTACGGATCTCACTGGGTTTGCACGGCGGGCTGACGCCGCGCCGCTCTTTGGGTGGGCGGCCGAACGTTCCGCCGCGTCAAGACCAAGCCCCACCACATGAACCGCGTCCGGCCGGCGATTCGATGCAATCCCTGGCGCGCTCTGGTGCGGGCCGGGGCGATCAGGGAGACTGGCGGTGGTCGCGAGCCGGCTTACGACCGCCCGACGGCAAGACCGCCGATCGTTCCCAGGGGGACCACCGATGACTTCGATCCTGTCCCGCTATCTCGATCCCGAGATCTTGCAGCAGACCGCCGATCGGCCGATCGAACCATCGGAACTGGTCCTGGGGAATCTCGCGGGCGGGCATCGTTCCCCCCTCGCCGGGTTCGCCGTCGAGTTCGCCGGGCATCGGGAGTATGTCGTCGGGGACGATCCGCGGCATATCGACTGGCGGCTCTACTACAAGCGCGACCGCTACTTCATCAAGCAATACGAGATGGAGACGAACTTCGTCTGCCATCTGATTCTCGACGTCTCGGCGTCGATGCGGTACGGCGCAGGCCGCGCCCAAAAACTGATGTATGCCTCGCAGCTCGCGGTCTCTTTGGCCTACTCGATCGTCCGTCAGCACGACAAGGTGGCCCTCGCCACGTTCGATGATCAGGTCCGCGGGCACGTCCCGCCGGGCAACACCCCCGCGCAGATCATCAAATTGACGCAGCATCTCGATGAACTGGAGCCGGTCGAAAAGACGCGGCTGGCGGGTTGTCTGCTCGATCTCCTCAGCCGGATGGGCCGCCGCGAAATCGTCCTCATCTTCAGCGACTTCTTCACCGACCTCGACGAACTGGAGGAGGTCTTGCAGCGGATGAAGTACGCCCGGCACGAAGTGGTCCTGTTCCACGTCCTGCATCACGACGAAGTCGCCTTCGAGTTCCAGGGGATGATCAAATTCCATGGCCTCGAGCTGCCGGAAGAGCTGCTCACGCAGTCGGACGACATCCGCGACGGCTACCTCGCGGCGGTGCAGGCCTTCCGCGAGCGGTTCGACGATTTGTGCCTGCGGAATCAAATTGAACGGGTGGAACTCGACACCAGCCGGCCCCCCGCCGAAGCGCTGGTCCAATACCTCAACCAGCGCGACTTGCGATTGCAGACGCGGTGAGGACGGTCTTGGGCGGCAAGGTCTCGCGTGGATGTCCCTGGTCGATCCGCGCCGCCATTTCTCCCCGCTGTGGACGTGCCGCGACGTAGTGATGCCGACCGATCGAACGCATGCGCGACCGGGCCAACGGGATCGGGCCGACTGACGAATCGATCAGCCCAGTCGCGCCCGGACCAGTTCCGTCAAGCGGTCCAGCACCTCATCCGCCGACAAGGTCGACGTATCGAGCACGACCGCGTCGGCGGCGGGGCGTAACGGGGCGATCGCGCGGGTCTCGTCGCGCTCGTCCCTTAACCGAATCTCGCGTAGCAGCGCATCACGATCGACCGTTTGCCCCAGCGCTTCGAGTTCGCGCTGCCGCCGACGGGTCCGCTCCTCCGCCGACGCCGTCAGGAAGACTTTGCAAGCGGCGTCCGGGAAGACGACCGTCCCCTGATCACGCCCCTCGGTCACCAGGTTCACCCCCACCGCCGCCGCCTGCTGCAGGGACACCAGTTGCCGACGGACCTCCGGGTTCGAGGCGACGATCGAAGCGGCTTCGGTGACGGCGGGGGCATACAACCCCTCGGTGATGTCGCGGTCGTCCAGCCAGACGCGTTGCTCACGAAACCGGATCGAAATCCCTTGGGCCACGGCGGCGACATCGGCGAGGCTCGCGGGACCGACTCCGCGCTCCAGGCAGGCCAGCGCCACCGCGCGGTACATCGCCCCGGTATTGAGAAACTCGAACCCCAGCCGCGCCGCGAGTCGCTTCGCCGCCGTGCTCTTTCCGGTTCCCGCCGGGCCGTCGATCGTTACGATCATGGAACGAAGATCACTCCATGCCTGTCCGGCGCATTGGGTGGCCGGGGTCAGACTTCTTCGCCCGCCCTCGGGCTGCATGGAACCCCAGGCTAATTCACAGGAACGCGGGGCGAACTTCATCCGACCCCGGCCGCTCGTTCAACCCGCAACGACACGGCAGTCTACGCGAAACGGACTTCGATGTCCGCCAGTTCGTGCGGCCGCAGCTCGAAGACGACGGTTTCGCCATCCAACGGCAACGATTGCAGCGTCACGCCGCGCGGATCCCGTTTCCGTGCCGACGCGGGCGTGCGATAGGTCCGCAAGCGCACGACCCGTCGTTGCCCCTCCGTCTCCAGCAGCCGCAACGTGACGCCCTTCCCCGGACAAGGGACCGGATCGCCCGCATCATCCGCGGGGGGCTCGCAGGGATCTTCGAGCGATACCAGTTGCACGTTCCGCGCGTCGAGATGGAACAACCACCCGGAAGTCTGCGCGGCGGCGAACCCTTGCTCCATCGGGATCACCAACACCGGCGCGGTCGCCTCCCGCGCCGATTCCAGCGGATAGGGCTGATCGATCGCCACGCTGAAGCGAAACG
>CAYRVS010000059.1:0-11855 GCA_964427725.1 uncultured Planctomycetaceae bacterium
TCTCTGCCACCGCTGAGATCGAGGGGACTGAGCCCCGTAGGGGCGGGAGAGTGTGGCCCCACGCGTGAGCGTGGGGTGCTCGGTCGATGGCAATTCAAAGCCCCGGAGGGGCGACACTTGATGGTCGGAAAGTGTCGCCCCTCCGGGGCGAATCACCGACTCATGTGCCTTTTGTTGGGCAGTCCCACATACATGGACTGCTAGGGAAGCGTTCCCCTGGGCTTCTGGAAGCTGTCCCGCGCGAGCCGTTACGGCAGGAGATCCCTCACCGTGTCCCGTTCCTGCTTCAGTTCGTCGACGGTCTTCTTGATCGCCGCACGGCTGAAGTCGTCGATCTGGAAGCCGTCGAGGACGCGCCAATTGCTGCCGTCGCTCGACAAGGGGAGCCCGCAGATCAGATCGGCGTCGATGCCGTACTTCCCGTCGGTGCAGACGGCGGCGCTCGTGCAGCTCCCGGCCGGGGTGGGGGTGATGATCCCCTTGACGGTGTCGAGGCAGGCGTTGGCCGCCGAGGCCGCGCTCGAAGCGCCGCGGGCCTTGATCACCGCGGCGCCGCGCTGCTGCACTCCCGCGATGAAGTCCCCCTTCAGCCAGGCATGGTCGGTGATCACTTCCGTCACCGGCTTGCCGTCGAGCTTCGCGTTGACGAAGTCGGGATACTGCGTCGCCGAGTGATTCCCCCAAATGGCGAGATTGCTGACGGCGGAGACGGGGCGGCCCGCCTTCAGCGCCAATTGGGCCATCGCGCGGTTCTGATCGAGCCGGGTCATCGCGAACCAGCGGTTGCGGGGCACGTTGGGGGCGTGCGACATCGCAATCAGGCAGTTGGTGTTGCAGGGGTTGCCGACGACGACGACGCGGACATCCTTGGCGGCGGCCGCGTTGATCGCCTTGCCGGTGTTGGTGAAGATCGGGCCGTTGATGCGGATCAGGTCGCCGCGCTCCATCCCCTGCTTGCGGGGGACACTGCCGACGAGGAGCACCCAGTTGCAGTCGGCGAAGGCCTGTTCGAGATGATCGCTGTCGTGTTTCTGAACGCCGGCGAGGGTCGGGAACGCGCAGTCGTCGAGCTCCATGTGGACGCCGTCGAGGGCCGCCATCACCGGAGGGACTTCGATCAGGTGGAGCACGACGGGCTGATGGGCCCCGAAGATTTCGCCGGAAGCGATCCGAAAGGTCATGGCGTAGCCGATTTGCCCGGCGGCGCCGGTAATGGCCACATGCAGAGGCGCGGTCATCGACAAGAACTCCTGTGGTTCAGCCGCCGGCGACGCCGGCGAAGCGTGTGTTTCAACGGAAAAGCTACCGGGAATCGCGCGGCAGGGGAAGGAGCGGGGGAGCGTGGACAGGGCACGGTGGACAGGAAAGGGCAGGGGGAACTCCGTCGCTGCTCACCCTCTGTGGTCTGCATGCCGTCCACAGTCCACTGATCCCCGTCCACTCTTCCGGCCCCTGACGAAGGCCCACAACCCGGCGTACCGATATCCGGGGTCGATGTCGTGGGTGATGACGTAGAAGGCGAAGTAATACGCCCGGCAGAAGCCCCAGATGGCGATGGCGAGCAGCGCCGCCGTCCGTCCGTCGGGATGCTCGGCGAGAAGCAAGCCCGCCGCAAGGACCCCGACGAGGAGCATCAACCCCCCTTTGAGGTCAAGCAGCGTCGGACTGCGGAGGTCGGTCATGGTGCGTGATGGCTTGAGCAGCGTGTGATGGACCGATCATACCAAGCGAGCCCCGCCATACGCTTCCGGCTCGGGAATTCCGGCGATTCGCATCGAGCGCGAAAAATCGTTCAACCCGGCGTAAGACCCGCTCGCGTCGCCGCGTCCATAACGTGTCCCCGGTCGACCCGGGGGTTGGCGAGATCGGCCGCGATGGTGGCCCGGGCCTCGCAAGTTTCTTCAAGGGACCACGAACCCGGCTGGTTCGTGGTCGGTTCCCGTTCGGTCGCGCGGTTCGGACCACGCGCCGACGGACACGGAAAGACATGGTCATGAATCGTACGATGGCATGGGTGGCGGGGTCGCTGTTGACGGTGGGCGTGGTGGTCGGTTGCGGTCAATCCGCCGCCCCGAAAATGGCCGCCCCCGCGGGCGGGATGATGCACGACGGCATGGCGAAAGATGGCATGGCGAAAGACGGGATGATGCAAGGCGACACGATGGCCGCTCCCGCCGGCGGCATGATGCAGGACGACAAGATGATGGCCGACGACGCCAAGATGGCCGACCCCAAGATGTCCGACGACAAGCCGATGGCCGACGGTCCCGCGATGAAGGACGACGCCAAGTAATCCCGTTCGTTCGTCCGGCTCTCAGGGAGCGCGCCATGTCGACCCCCTTGCGCGAGGAAGTGACGCCTCCCGCGCTCTACTACAACCGGCGGAAGTTTCTTCAAGCCGGGGCCGCCGTCGGGAGTGCGCTCGCCACGGCGGCGGTGTATCGCTGGTTCAATCCGGTGACGGCGATGGAGTCGTCGTTGCCGCCGCTGGCGAATCTGCAGGCGCCGACGGAATCGGCCGAGGAACTGCTCCGACGAGGGTACCGCGTCGACGAGGTCGCGACCCCCGAACGGAGCATCCTCAATTACAACAACTTCTACGAGTTCACCACGAACAAGGAACGGGTCGCCGAAGTCGCCAAGGACTTTCGGACCGACGGCTGGACCTTGGAGGTCAACGGACTTGTCGATCGGCCGCGAACCTTCACGATCGATGACCTGCATGCGCTCAGTCCGCCGGAAGAGCGAATCTATCGCATGCGATGCGTCGAGGCGTGGTCGATGGTGATCCCCTGGGCCGGCGTCCCGCTGTCGCGATTGCTCGAAGCCGTCGCGCCGCAAGCCGCGGCGAAGTACGTCGCCTTCGAGACGTTGTACGACCCGGTCCGCATGCCGGGCCAAAAGACCGACGTGCTGGAATGGCCGTACATCGAAGGTCTACGGCTCGATGAGGCGCTCCATCCACTGACATTGCTCGCGACGGGGCTCTACGGCAAAGCGCTGCCGCCGCAGGATGGCGCGCCGGTGCGGCTCGTCGTGCCGTGGAAATACGGTTTCAAGGGGATCAAGTCGATCGTGCGGATCACGTTGACGGCGGAGCAGCCCGCGACGAGTTGGAACCGATACGCGCCGAGCGAGTACGGGTTCTACGCGAACGTCAATCCGGAGGTCGATCATCCACGCTGGAGTCAGGCGACCGAGCAGCGGCTGGGGGAAACAGGCCGGCGGAAGACCTTGCTGTTCAACGGTTACGCCGAGCAGGTCGCGGGGCTGTATGTGGGCCTTGACCTACGCGCGAATTATTGAGTCCAGGTCGATGGCTCACCATGACCGGGGGACGAAGTCCACTGGCAAAGCCAGTGGCACATGAGAAAGACCGGGGAACCTCGCCCCCTGGCGATGAAGTGGGCGCAACAACGAGCCATGCCCGGTTTCCGACATGTCACGCGGCCGGGGCGGGTGCCCCGGCCAATGCCGATGATCGCGTCATACGCCGATCATCGAACACATCTGCTCCGCAGGGCTGATCGAAGTTTCTCTCCGCTCGAGACGACCCCATGATTCCGATTCCCTTGTTCCGCTGGCTCGTCATCGGCAACGGGGCGATCCCCTGCGTGATCCTCGCGTGGGACGCTTATCACGGCCAATTGGGGGCCAACGCGGTCAACAACGCGCTTCACATCACGGGCATCCTGTCGCTGGTCTGCCTGGTGCTGTCGCTGGTGATGACTCCCGCCCATTGGCTCACGAAATGGGCCGGATGGATCGCCTCGCGCCGCGCGCTGGGGCTGTATGGCTTCTTCTACGCCGTGGTCCACCTTCTGATCTACGTCGTCTTCGATCGCGCGGGGAACCTGGGAAGCACCTGGCAGGAAGTGACGACCCGCAGGTTCCTGCAACTGGGGATGCTCGCGGTCATCTTGATGGTTCCCCTTGCCGTCACCTCAACCAACGCGATGATTCAACGGATCGGCCCGCGGCGGTGGAAACTGCTGCATCGGCTCAGCTACGTCGTCGTCGCGCTGGGGGTCGCCCATTACTATCTGCTGGTCAAATCCGATGTCCGTCAACCGATCGCGTTCGGCGTCGTCGTCGCGGGCTTGCTCGGCTCACGCTTTGGACGTCACTACCGAGAGCTGCGGCAGCGGGCCGCCGCTGGTCCCGCGACCCCGAAGGCGATCACGCCCCCCAAACCGAAGACGCCGTGGCGCGGCGAACTCGAACTCGTCGCCCGTTATCAAGAGACTCCCGCCGTCACGACCTTCCGGCTGATGGCCCCCGGCGGCGGATCGCTCCCCTTCGAGTATCAACCCGGGCAGTACCTCAGCCTGCAATTGATGATCGACGGCCAACGAGTGAATCGGTCGTACACGATCGCCTCCTCACCCACCCGCCGCGATGCCTGCGAGCTTACGATCAAGCGCGAACCCGCCGGCCTCGTCTCGCGATACCTGCATGACCAGCTTCGGATCGGTGATCGTCTGAAAGTGACCGCGCCCGCCGGGCGATTCGTCTTCACCGGCCAATCGGCGACGTCGGTCCTCTTGATCGCGGGTGGCGTGGGGATCACGCCGGTGATGTCGATGCTGCGTTATCTCACCGATCGCACATGGACCGGCGAAATCTACTTCCTAGTGATCGCCAAAGAATCCCGCGAGATCATCTTCCGGGACGAACTCATGTGGCTCGCGGCCCGCCATCCGCGGCTCCATCTCGAGATCATGCTCACCCAGGCCGATGCCGATCCGACCTGGACCGGCGCGCGCGGCCGCCCCACCGTGGAATCGTTGCGGGCATTCGTCCCGCGACTTGCCGAGACGCCGATCTATCTCTGTGGCCCGAATCCGATGATGGACGGCCTGCGGGGACTTCTTGAAAGCGCGGGAGTCGCCCCGGAGCGGATCCAGACGGAGGCCTTCGCGTCGCCTCGCGCCGCCGGGGCCGAGCCCGTGACCATGTCGGCGATGGTCGACCCATCCCCCATGAGTGCTCCCGTCGATGTCGTGGCCGACGGTGTGAGCACCGCGGTCACCTTCGCCGTCTCACAGGTCGAGACCGAAGTCTCGCGCGAGACCACGATCCTGGAAGCCGCCGAGGGGTGTGGCGTCACGCTACCCTACGAATGCCGTTCGGGCATCTGCGGCCAATGCAAAGTCCGGGTTCGCAGCGGCCACGTCGTCATGGATACCGAAGACGCCTTAAGCGTTGGCGAAAAAGCCCGCGGTCTGATCCTCGCCTGCCAAGCGCGACCGCGTACGGCGGTCGTCGTGGAGGGTTGAGGGGCGATGGGCAGCAGGTCACGTCGTTCCAACCTTCAACCATCGTGCTCCCACCGCACGGCGGGCTGACGCCGCGCCGCTCCTTGTGTGAATTGGTTTTCTCCTCGACCTTTAACCCAAAGGACTCCCATGCTTCGTCGATCGTTCCTGGCCCTCGGGCTGACTGTCATGACGTTTTCCGCGGCCGCATCCTTGCACGCCGCCGAACCGCTGAAAGACTTCACGCTCGTCGCGCCGGCGGATGGCTCGAAATTCGTTCTCTCCGAACATCGGGGCGGCTATGTCGCGCTCCACTTTCTGCTGAAGACCGAGTGCCCTTATTGCCAGCGGATGACCCAGGCGTACGCCAAGCTCGCCGCCGAACAGCCCGGGGTGACGCACGTCTTCATCAAGCCCGATGCCGCCGAGGAGATTCTGAAGTGGACCAAGGGGCTCGATCCCGCGGGGCTCGCCGAACTTCCCAAGATCTATCGCGATCCCGACGCCCAACTCGCCCAGGCGCTGAAGATTCCCGGCGGCTACAAGTTCCATGGCGAGACGGTCCGTTACCCGGCGGTGATCCTGCTTGATCCGCAAGGCAAAGAGGTCTTCCGGCACGTCGGCAAATCGAACGCGGACCGGTTGAGCCCGGCGGACTTCGTCAAGCGTTGGGAAACGCATCGGGCCGCGACGAAATAGTCATGGGCGCGAGCACACAGAGCCGGAAGCGTCAGCGCCCGGGAGCGTGTTTCGAACGGACCTGGCGCTGACGCTTCCGGCTCAGAGTTCAGGAGTCACGTCGTGGCGAACACACAGCCTCCATCCCGCGCCGCCGACCACGTCATAAAATCGAGCTCGCCGGTGCAATCGTCAGTTCGCGATTAATCGGCAAGCTTGAGGCAGAACCCTTACGTTTCCCACACCTCAGCGGACATCGTCATCAGCCCTAGGGGAACTACCGATGAATGGGGATGAATGAATTCATCTCTCATCGTCGGGCCTTTGGCATGTCGCGTCTGATTCCCATGTGGCTGCGTCGTTGGTGTCGCTCCCTCGAATGGTCCACGTTCGCGCGGCGGTGGTCGCTCACCATGCTGCTGGCCGCCGGCCTCCAGGGGGGCATGGTGGCGCTCGCGATCTGGGGGTTAACGCGGTCCGAACAAGACCATGCCCAACAGGTGGAACTGACGCTCGCCCAGACGCACCCCGGCGTCGTGAAGACGCTGGGCGATGTCGCCGACGACGCCGTCCGCCTGACCTACGCGGCGGCGTTCGATTCCGACCACGAACGTAGCGGACAGCGGTTGAACACCATCACGGGGACGGGCGCGCAAGAACTCGCCGCGTTGCGCAAGTGGGTCCGTGAACAACCGGGGCCGACCGCCCGCGAACTGCGGATGATCGACGCCCTCTCCAGCAGTCTGCAGCGTGTGATGACTGATGCCGAAGAAGTGCTCCTCGCCGTCACCCCGGAAAGCCGGTCCGCACGCCACGCCGCGCTGTGGCACTCGGTGAATGGGTATCAGACGCAGTTGGATGATTGGGTCCGTCAGGCGCAGCAACGCGACGGCCGGCATTTGGTCCATCAGATTCTCGCCGAACCGACGGCCGGGGTCTGCCTGACGCTATTGGCGGGGAGCGCGATCTGCCTGATGTTGACCCTGCCGCGCGTCGGCCGTCCCGCCGCCGAGGTCGAAACGCAAGCCGCGCACGTCGCGGGCGAGGAATTGAGCCTGCTGCGCGACGTCCTTGAGAACGGCCCGGTCCCGACGCACACCGTCGACCGCTTCGGGACGATCTTATGGGCCAACAAGGCGGAGCTCACGCTGCTGGGGTATCAGCCGGACGAGTACATCGGCCGTTCGGTGACCGAGTTCCATGTCGACCCGGACGTGCTCGACGACGTGATTCAGCGGTTGACGCACGGCGAAACGCTGACCGCGCGCCCCGCGCGGATCCGCGCCAAAGATGGTTCGATCAAGCATCTGCTGGTCGATTCGAGCGCCTGTTTCCTCCAAGGACAACTCCATCACACGCGCTGCTTTTCGCGCGACGTCACCGGGTTGTCGCGGCTCGAGGACGCCTATCGGACCAGCGAACGCCGTTGGCGGACCCTCGTCGGCCATTCGCCGGTGGGGATTTATCTGGCGAATCCCCAAGGGGAATGCACCTACGTCAACGAGCGGTGGTCCGAACTCGCGGGGATGTCGAGCACACTCGCCGCCGGGCAGGGCTGGGTCGGCGCGCTCCATCCCGACGATCGCGATCGCGTCTTCCGGGAATGGCAAGCCGCCGCCGATCGGCGGCAAGACTTCGCCGGCGAGTATCGTTTCCAGCGACCGGACGGCGAAATCATCTGGCTGTCGGGGCATGCCGTCCCGCTCCGGGACGACCAAGGCCGGATCGCCGAGTACCTCGGCACCATCACCGACATCACCCCCCTCAAGGCGGCCCAACAATCGACCTCCGACCGCGAACTCAAACTCAAGGCGATCGTCGACACCGCGACCGACGGCATCGTCGTCATCACCCCCCGCGGGATCATCGAGTCGGTCAACCCCGCCGTCTCGCGGCTCTTCGGTTATCAGCCCGAAGAACTCGTCGGCGGCCCCGTCACCACGCTGATGGCCGCCCCTTACCGCGACGAGCACGATGGTTACTTGCAGCGTTATCTGCGGACGCGCGAACCGCGGATCATCGGCTCCACCCGCGAGGTCCGCTGCGTTCACAAGAACGGCACCGAGTTCCCCGTCGAAATCTCGATCAACGTCCTGTCCCTCGCCGATGGCCTGCGGTTCACCGGCATCATTCACGACCTGACGGCTAGGCAACAGGCCGAAAACGCCATGCTGGAAAGCGAGAACCGCTTCCGCAACATGGCCAACAACGCCCCGGTGATGATCTGGAAATGCGGCCCCGACGGCGCGCGCACCTTCTTCAACAAACGCTGGCTCGATTTCCGCGGCCGTCCGATGGAGGCCGAACTCGGCGACGGCTGGATGACCGGCCTCCATCCCGAAGATCGCGGGGCGGTCCTCGATCTCTACCGTCAGGCCCTCACCACCCACTCCGCCCGCAGCATCGAGTATCGCCTCCTCCGGCATGACGGCGAGTACCGCTGGATGCTCGGCAACCTCGCCCCCCGAATCCAACCCGACGGCGCCTTCGTCGGCCTCATCGGCACCTGCATCGACATCACCGAGCAGCAACTCGTCCGCGATCAATTGCAACGCTCGGAAGAGCGCCTCGCCCTCGCCATCCACGGTTCCAATCACATCGTCTGGGATGTCAATCTCGTCACGCAGGAAGCCTTCTGCTCCGAACAGTTGGGTGGTCTTCTTGGTTACGAACCACGGGAACTTCCCTCATCGGCCCCGGATCTCGCCGCGTTGCTGCCGGACGAGGATCGCGCCGCGGCGACCACGCTCTTTCACCGTCATCTCGTCGGCGAGGCCGAGTACGACCTCGAACACCGCGCCCGCCATCGCGACGGCGGACATCGCTGGTTCCGCTCGCGCGGCTCGGTCATGCGCGATCCCACCGGCCAACCGATCCGCTTCGCCGGAATCTCGATCGACATCACCGAAGCCCGCGAACAGCAGGAAGCGCTCCGCCGGTACGCCGCCGACCTCGAAACCTCCAAGCATCGCATCGAACAACAGGCCGCCGAACTGCAGGTCGCCTCGGAACAGGCGGCGGCGTCGAGCCGGACCAAAAGCGAATTCCTGGCCAACATGAGCCACGAACTCCGCACCCCCCTCAACTCGGTTCTCGGACTCACGCAACTCGTCCTCGATTCCGAGCTCTCATCCGACCAGCGGCAACTCCTCAAAACGGTCCACGACTCCGGCGAACATCTCCTCACGATCATCAACGACATCCTCGACTTCTCGAAGATGGAGGCCCACAAGCTCCAGCTCGATCCGATCGTCTTCCGCCTCGACGACTGCTTGGAACAGTCACTGGCGATGCTGCGGCAACGCGCCGTCGAAGGGGCCTTGACCCTCGATCGACAAGCCGCCGCCGGACTCCCCGACTGGGTCACCGGCGACGACGGACGACTCCGCCAGATTCTCCTCAACCTCCTCGGCAACGCCCTGAAGTTTACCCCCCGCGGCGGCAAGGTCGCGCTGATCGTCCGGCATGGCGAAACCGCCGGCGAGCTCCTCTTCTCGGTCCGCGACACCGGCGTCGGCATCCCCCCCGAACGACTCAGCCAGATCTTCGTCCCCTTCGAACAGGTCGACGGCTCGATCACCCGCAAATACGGCGGCACCGGCCTCGGCCTCAGCATCGTCGGCCGACTGGTGCAGATGATGCGCGGCCGCATTTGGGTCGAAAGCGAAGTCGGCGTCGGCAGCACCTTCCATTTCACCGTGCAACTCCCTGCCGCCGAAGCTCCGCCGGCACCCGCCGATCACGAGGACCATGAAGTCAGTCTCCCCGCCCTCTCGGTCCTGGTCGTCGATGACGCCCACGCCAATCGCTTGCTCGCGGAGCGGATGCTCGAAGGGCAAGGCCATACCGTCACCCTCGCCGAGGACGGACTCATCGCCATCCGACAGGTCACCGAACAACCGTTCGACCTGATCCTGATGGACATGCAGATGCCCAACCTCGGCGGGCTCGAGGCGACCCGGCGGATTCGCGAACTCGAATCGCAGTTGAACCGGCCGCGGACCCCCATCATCGCCCTGACCGCGAATGTCCTCGCCGACGATCGTCGGGCCTGTCTCGACGCGGGCATGGACGACCTGGTCACCAAGCCGATCCATCGCCCCACGCTCCTTAACGTGATGGCCAAACACTGGCGGCAACGTGATCCCGACCGTCCCGAACTCGCCGCCCGCTTCGCCGACATCCTCGATCGGGTCGACGGCGATTGGGAGCTGCTCGTCGAACTGATCGAGTCGTTCCGCGTCGACGCCCCCAAAGTCCTTGGGCACATCACCACCGCCGCGAACTTCAGTCAGGTCGCCGGCGTCAGCGATTGGTCCCACCGCCTTCGAGGGTCGGTCTCGATCTTCGGGGACTCTCCGCTGGTCGCCGAACTCCAACAGATCGAAGAGCTGACTCGTCGCGGCCTGGAGATCCCGCACGATCGCATCCGCCAGCTTCCGGAGTCGATCGATCGCCTCTTCGGCGAACTCGATCTCTTACTTCAACAATCGCCCCCCGCTACGCCGTCCGCCTGAGGACCTCTTCTCAGCCTAATCGGTTGCATGAGAGGGGTTCGACGAGGACCTCGAAGGATTCCGCCTCCATCACCGACTCCTCTCGTAATGGTCCATGGTAAGCCTTTCAGCCGGCGCACGGACGAGGCTCTTGGCGCACCGCAAAGCTGGGGCCTCATGCGAGTGATGCCCACCCCCTTTGTCATCCGAGAAATCGCCGCGGTCCGGTCACGCGACATCGGATGCTCACGACATCACGCTTCACGCAGGGGCCGCGCGACTCGCGGGGAGGGGCTAAGCCAACGAGTGGTATGCCACCCCTGGCGGTCCTTCATTTCCGGTTCGTCGTTCGCGGCACCAAACGTTGCACCACCCCGCGGGTGGTCAGGAGGTTGGTCGCGACGGGTTGGACCGCGAGGGTCGCGCCGTTCCAGACCACGCGGTAGCCGGAGCTCGACAGCGAGCGGATCGTGACGATCTGCTGGGTGATGCCGGCCACCTTCACTTCGTATTGCACGGCGTTAAGTTTGCCCGGGTCGGGGTTCGGAGCGTCCATGCGGTAGCCCGCCGGGTCGACGCCGGTCGCGGGGCCGGGTTGCAACGTCGGGAAGATGTCGACCGGCATACCCGTCGCGTTTTCGACCAACACCTGCCCTTTGTCGGGGGTTCCCTTGATGAAGGTCACGGTGAGGTTCGTCCCGTCCCACGCGACGTCGAGATCATCGAGCGGCGCGGCGATCGGGGCGGTTTCGATCCGCGTGAAGTCCCCTTTGATGACGGCGAACTTGATCAGATCGCCGTCGCTCACCGTCAGAAGCTCACCGCGCGAACCGGTGTTGGCGGCGACCGCGTCCCCCGCCACGGGAGGGGGCGACGCGTCCCCCACGATCGCCTGCATCGAGACCGCTTCGGGGGACGTATTCCGCAACAGGACGTTCACGTCCCAGCAACCGGTCAACATCACGGCCCCGCAGGCCCACCACCATCCCCACGCGCGATGCATACTTGTCCCCGTGAACGTTTCCCAAGCGACTCGATCAGTATGACCACGCCGTTCCCCCGTTTCCCAGCCTTATTCCTCAAGATTCACGCGGGGCACCGCGTGTTCACGTCCGCGGGAGATCGCTGGCTGCGCGACGTCCGCCGCAATGAAGGCGGCACGCGGCCCGGGCAGGTGCCCCGGCCTGTGGTTTGGTCGAAGGTAGATATCAGGATGTGTGCCACTGGCTTCGCCAGTGCGACTTGAGTTGGACCACCGTCGAGAAATCGCACTGGCGAAGCCAGTGGCACACCAAAATCATGCTTTGACGGCGCGCGAAGTTCACAATGGCGGTTCCCTGGTCCGCTGTCCGACGGGCGACGCGGACAGTGCGCTCAAACTTCCCAATCGTGCGTCCAGCCGCGTGGCGGCAGGGGGTGGGAT
>CAYRVS010000059.1:11865-26103 GCA_964427725.1 uncultured Planctomycetaceae bacterium
GGGTGGGATTGACCCACGGTCGTCCGGAGCACGCAGGCGAGATCGCTGGTGATGGTGCCGATGCGGGTGATCGGCGTCGGATCCGTCCAAGTCGCCGTCAATCGCTCACCGGCGGCGAGATCGAGGGTGAACAGCAGCTCGAAGTCTTCGCCGTCGGACAACGCAT
Source organism: uncultured Planctomycetaceae bacterium (assembly GCA_964427725.1). Lineage (GTDB taxonomy): Bacteria > Planctomycetota > Planctomycetia > Planctomycetales > Planctomycetaceae > DSVQ01. The sequence continues at coordinate 12,032 of CAYRVS010000059.1, forward strand.
GTTCGAGGGGCGACCGGCCTGATCCGTCGGCGGACGCCGCATGCGCGTCGGCATGAATCGGAATCGCGGCGGCGTCAACCACCGCACCCATTCGGCTCGCCTCCAGAATGTGATGCAGATCGGCTGCGAGCCCGTCGCTGATGTCGAGCATGGCGTGCGGGTTGTACTCGGTCGCCAACCGGGCCGCTTCCCGCAATCGCGGTGTGAACCGCAGATGTCGACCCGCCAGACTGCCGCCGAGCGCCCCGGTCACATAGAGCCCATCGCCGGGTCGAGCGCCCGAACGCAGGATCGGCCGCGGGCCGCAGGGTTCGCCGACGGCGGTGATCGAGCAGACGAACGGCCCGTCCCACGTGTTGGTATCCCCTCCCGCGATGGTGACGGCGTACTCCGCCGCAAGCGCCAGCAGGCCGTCATAGAAGCGGTCGGCGAACGGGGTGCCGCGCGATTTGGGAAAGGCGACCGAGACGAACGCCGCCGTCGGTCGGGCCCCCATCGCGGCGAGATCGCTGAGATTGACCGCGAGCGTTTTGCGGCCGATCAGTTCGGGGGCGGCCTGATCGAGCAGAAAGTCGACCCCCTCCATCAGCATGTCGGTGGTGACGACTTCGGTCGCGGCCCCATCGTGCCGCAAGACGGCGGCGTCATCCCCGATCCCCAGAACGACGGGCGGCCGCGTGGGACACCGCCCGCGCAGCCGCTCGATCCAGGCGAATTCGGGACGCAGGGAGGGCATGGTCGATGGTCTAAGGTCGAGGGTTGATGGTGAGGACAAAGAGAGTCTGGACCATCTCTTCGCAACACTCAACCCGGATTTCTAACCATCAACCTTCGACCATCAACCCTCAACCCTCAACCCTACTGCGGTTCCACCACCGGAATGTCCGGGATCTGGGCGGGGTCCGCGGCTTCGTAGATCGTCGTGGCGGGGACCGTCAGACCGGCGGGTTGCCAGGATGCATCGGTCGCGGGGGGGGCGCTCGCCCCGGCGGGGACCACGGTGGCCGGGCGGCTCTGGACCGGAACCGGCGTGGGACTCGCGGGGACGCTGGTCACGACTCCCGGCAACGCGGGGAGCGCCGTCGACGGGGGGACCGTTGAAGACGGCATCGTCGAACTAGTGGTCGTCACCGGAGCCGACACGGTCGGCGACGAGCCAAGCAAGTTGACCGGGCTGCCGCTCCCTTCGGGAATCGGCGTAGGCGACCCTTGAACGACGGTCGCGCCGGTCGGCTGCCAGCCGGGCGGCACCGTGTACCACTGCCCCGGCACCATCTGCGAGACGTGGGCCGGAGCGGGACTGTAGGTCCCGGAGGGTGGGCCGAAGCTGGACCCGGCGATGTTGAACGTCGACGGCATGTTCCCCGCGGGGCTGAAGCTCGGGCCCGCATACATCATCCCGTGGCTCGGGCCGCCATACGCCGGTGCGCCGAAGCTGGGAGCCCCCAAGCTGGGTCCGCCGAAGAGGGGCGAACCCGCGGCGAGGGCGATGTTCGCGGCGGGGTTAGGATTCGCGGTCCCAGGAAGCACGCCGGGCCCCGCCCCGGTCAAGGTCGCCAACTTCGATTGAATCTCGGGCTGGTTGTAGTCGAGGGCCAACGCCTGTTGATACAGACCCGCCGCCCGCTGCGGCTCGCCCGCTTCCTGGTAGAGTTCGCCCAACTGCGCGACCGCCGTCGCGTTGGTCGGTTCGATCTGCAAAGCCTGCCGCAATGACTGCTCGGCGGCGGGGACGTTGCCGCTTTGCCGTTGCAGCCACGCCAGTTCGACATGGGCGTCGGCGTTGTAGGGCTGCGAACCCGCCCACGTCATCAGCAGTTCGTCCGCCTCGGGTTGCCGCCCGCTGTCGAGCATCAACTTGGCGAGCGAATGGTACGTTGGTCGATGCATCGCGTCGATGTTGAGGTTATGCCGCAGAATCCGTTCGGCATGGACCGGATCCCCCGACTTCTGAAGCGCGAGCGCCAGGTTGTGTCGATAATCGGCGTTCCAGGGATCCATCGCCACCGCCTGGCTGAACTCATGCCGGGCCATGGCATAGTTCCCCTGCTGGTAGTAGCCCATCCCGGAATTGTTCATGACCCATCCGCCGGTGGTGCCGCAGCCCACCAGACAGCAGGTCAAGACCAACGCCGACCACATCCCGGTCCGTTGGCCGATTGGGGAAAGAAACGTGCCCATGCGCAGTCGCTCCTCGTGCCGCCCGACCGGTCGCGGCTTCGCCCCCCGGGCGAACCATGCCGATCGTCGAGAGAATCATCATCAAGGAAGGGAGATCCTCACGGCGGATCGCGGTGGCGAGCTGACCATACGACGTGGGGCCGTGATCGACTTCGCGATCACGCACACCAGTCCGACAAGGTCCGCTCGCACCAGCCATTCCGGCCGTGAAAGAGGCGGCGGAACGGTACTTCTCGACGGCGGAAAGGAACAAGCGGAGTTGAGGCGATTCCCGGAAAAACCGGGTTCCGATGGTCGATTCGCGACCTGCCCCGACGACGATTGGCAGAATCTGCCGCGATCTTGGCCCGCCCTCGCCCAAGCCGCCGGAAAACTCCGCCGAAAGTCCGCGTCGATCGATGACCACCGAGCGAGTGCGGCCCCCGTTTTGACCCAACCGGCGGCCGGCCGTTCGTCACACCCTGCGCGGGTGACCCGGAAAAACCGCCGGAACTCGATTGGCAGACGGCGGTTGGGGAGTATACTACCCGTCCCCCCGCCTCGGACGGCACACCCCACCCGCCCGCGTCGGCCACCCTGCCTGGTGGTGTAATGGTAGCACGAGTGACTCTGGATCACTTAGTTCAGGTTCGAGTCCTGACCGGGCAATCCCTTCCATCGAGATGCGGTTTTCTAGCGCATTTTCCGCAATCCGTAGGGCTCCAGGCCCCTCGATGGCCCCTGACTCCGCTTGCGGTATGCGTGGGAAATTGCGTTGTCCCCAACCCCCCCGCCCCGTGGCTTGGGCAAAACGGCGCCCGACCCTCGACATGTCGCGTCGCGTCAGGCGACTTCGCCGGGTGCCGGTCAATCTCCGGTTGGACGACCTGAGGTTCCATCGTGATGCGGCAACGGGCTCGTCAGGCTGAATTCCCCCGTAGCGCGGTTCCTTCACCGTGTCCGTGCGGTTCACCAAACGGTTCGACCTGCCGGCGGGGAGTCGGCTGAGTGTCGCGAGGCTCTCCACCGAACGTAGCCGATCCGCGAGCGATTCCCGGATCGCGCGATCGCGTTCTCATTTGGGCGAACGCGGCGTTGTGGATGGCGGGGAACTCGCTGACGACCGGCGCGTTCCTCGCGTACTTCGCGAATGACCTGGGAGCCTCGGCGACGACACTGGCATGGATCGCGGCGGGTCCGGAATTGGTGGGTTCGTCGGGGCTGTTGGCGCGTCGCGTCTGGCGGTCTTGCGGGTCACGTAAAGCGGTCTGGATCGGGGTGACGCTCCTCGCGCGGGGCCTGACGTTGCTGATCCCATTCGCGGGGTCGCCCTATGCCGCGATCGAAGGATTCGGCGGTCCCGAGCGGCTGCTCGCGATCGTGCTGCTCAGTCAATTCTTTCAAGGGATCGCGACCAGTTTGTATTTCGCGTGGTTGTCGGACCTGGTTCCACCCGAAGGTTGGGGACGACTCTTCGCCGGACGAAACATCGCGGGGCTGTTGATTCAGATGACGGTCCCCGTCGCGGGGGCGTGGTTACGGGACTCGTGGAAACAGAATCTGCCCCACGAGCGGTTATGGCAGGCTTACGCGGTCGTCTTCACGATCGGGGTCGGATTGTTGCTCCTCTCGATGCCGCCGCTGCTCGCGGTCCCTGATCCCTATCCGCACGGCTCGCGTGCCGGCGCGGCGTCGATCTCGCGATCGCCGTGGGGCTCCCGACCGCTGCGGCGGCTGATGGCTCATGCGTGGTGTCTGGCGCTGGCGAACGGTCTGACGCAAGCGGCGTTCTTTCAGTACCAAATCGGCATCGTGCAACTCAGCCTGACGGGGTATCAACTGCTGGCGACGCTGATGTACGGCGGGCAGATCGTCTGGAGCGCCGCGTGTGGCCGCGCGACGACGCCGCGCGAGCACCGCGGGTGGTTGTTTGTCGGAGCGCTCATCGCCAGCGGCGCGCTCCCATGCTGGCTGCTCGCGTCCGCCGAGCAGTGGTGGTGGCTGATCGGGGCGTTTTTGTGCTGGGGGGCGTTCGGAGCGGTGAACGTCGCGGGGCCGAATTTGCTCTTGGGCCATTGCGTGCCCGGGGAGACGGTGCGGCAGCTCGCGTGGTTCCGCCAGACGTCGGGGACGATCGCGGGGCTGTCGGGCTTGTTGGGGGGCTGGCTGCTGGATCAGGGGTGCGTGGTGGTCGCCGCGTGGGGCTGGTCGAAGCAGCCGGTCTTCGCGGCGTTGTTCACGCTCTCGTGGCTGGGTCGACTGCTCGCCGCGTGGCTGGTGTTGCGCGTGCCGGTTCCCGCCGACCAGTCCGCGCGCGAAGCGCCCGGGCCTTGAGATCCCTGGGCGCGTGCTTGGTTCAAGGACCTTGCGGAGGCTTGCGGTTCCGCCGCATCCCAAGGCGGCCGCGGCTTAAGGAGTGTTTGCGCCGCCGCTGTGCCCGAGGATGATCCGGCCGGGTTCGCCGTGGTCGTGACGCGGGATGTAGTCGTCCCGGCCGACGAGCCGACGGTCGAAGTCGCGGATCGCGTGGATTGGTTTCCGGCGGAGCACACGCAGCTTCTCCAGCTGAACTCGCGACAGCGCGCAATCGGCCGACGTATGCGGCACCTGATCAAGCCCGGTGTGGCGGGGAAGGCGATACGTAGGACCGATCGCCAAGCCCAACTTGGAACGGGCTGATTCGAGGCTGACGACGTGATTCGAACCGCGGGCCGGCCCCTCGGCGCGGCGGGGGGGATTCACTCCTCCGGCTTCAACCATCGCGTGAAGGCCTTGCGGAACTTCGCCACTTTCGGCCCCACCACCCCTGCGCAGTACGCCTGATCCGGATGCGCCCGAAAATAGCCCTGATGATAGTCCTCGGCAGGAAAAAACACCCTCAATGGTTCGATTTCCGTCACCAGCGGCGCGGCCCACACCTTCGACGCGGCGACTTCCGCCAGCTTGGTCCGCGCGGTCGCCTCCTGCTCCGGCGTATGGGTATAGATCCCCGAGCGATATTGCGTGCCGATGTCGGCCCCTTGCCGATTCAGCGTCGTCGGGTCATGGATCGCGAAGAAGATCTCGAGCAAGTCGTCAAACCGGACGATGCCGGGGTCGAATGTGAGCTGGACGACCTCGGCGTGTCCGGTCCGACCGGTGCAGACTTGTTCGTACGTGGGGTTCGCCACCATCCCGTTGGCATACCCCGAGACGACCCGCGACACTCCGCGGACCTGCTCGTAAACCCCTTCCAGGCACCAAAAACAGCCCCCCGCCAACGTGGCGGTCGCATGCGTCAAACGGGTCATGATGGACTTTCCGGACCTCAGGTTATCGTCGCGACGGCTCATCACCGGCACCGTATCCTGTTCGATGCTTTCTCGCCATCTTTGTGCGTGGGATGGTCGCGAAGTCTGACCCGACGATGAAGCGCGCTCATTTCAAGTGTCTTAGGCTGGGTTGGCGGATCGTAACCCGGCAACTTGGATTCCACTGACCGAGCCTGCAAGAGCACATGGCTTTTCGACCTTGGTCCTGCCGCGATCAAGGCCGCCCGATGACATCGCGGCGACTTACTGTGGTCGGTCCTCGCGGGCGTTTGCAACACGGGCGCGCGGTCCGCCAACGCTGGCACGGAGCTCGCCCCTGTTGTAGGCTCGTCGTCTGCAACGGCATGAATCCCACCTGTGCTCCCCGGCTTCCCGAGGCCCTCCCTTGGACCCCATCGTCGGCATTGACCTCGGCACCACCAATTCGCTGATCGGGGTGTTTTCCGACGGGGCGCCGCGGTTGATTCCCAATCCGCATGGCGGGTTCCTCACGCCGTCGATCGTCGGGCTCCTGGACGATGGGCGGGTGATCGTCGGGGCCCCCGCGAAGGAGTATCGCGTCACCAATCCCGATCGCTGCGCCTGGGCCTTCAAGCGGTTGATGGGGTCGGATCGCAAGCTGGAGGTCGGCGGGAAGGCGTTCACTGCGCCGGAACTGTCGAGCATGGTGCTGCGGTCGCTGAAGGCCGACGCCGAAGCCTTTCTCGGGCGGCCCGTGACCGACGCGGTCATCACGGTCCCGGCCTACTTCAACGATCATCAACGGAAGGCGACCAAGCAGGCGGGGGAACTCGCGGGGCTGAAGGTCCGCCGGATCATCAACGAGCCGACCGCCGCGGCGCTCACCTACGGCTTTCACGACCGCGCCGCCGAGAAGAAGCTGCTCGTCATCGACCTCGGCGGGGGGACGTTCGACGTGACGCTCATGGAGATCTTCGAGGGGACCTTGGAGATCGTCTCGACCTCCGGCGAAAGCTTTCTGGGGGGCGAGGACTTCACCGATCGGCTCGTCTCGTCGGTCCTGAAGACGTTGGGGCAGCAGTTGGAGCTCGCCGAAGTGAAGACGCCGCTCTTGGTGGCGCGGTTGCGGCAGGAGTGCGACGTCGCCAAGTGCCGCTTTCAGACCGACGCGGAAGCGACCGTGCGGATTCCCGCCGACAACGGCGAGATCGGCGATCAGTCGCGCAAGGTGAAAGTGAGCCGCGACGCCTTCGCGAAGGTCTCGGCGGGGCTGCTGGATCGGATCAAGGGGCCGATCGGCAAGGCGCTGCGGGATGGGGAGTGCGACCCGGGGGACATCGACGACGTGATTCTGGTCGGCGGGGCGACACGGATGCCGATTCTGGTCGACTTCGTGAAGCAGTATTTTCAGCGCGAGCCGTTGTGCACGTTCAATCCCGACGAGGTGGTGGCGCTCGGCGCGGCGGTGCAGGCGGCGCTCATTCAAGACGACGCCGCCGTCAACGACATGGTGATGACCGACGTCTGTCCCTTCACGTTGGGGGTGGAGACGGCGAAGCGGTTCGGCCATCAGGTTCAGGACGGTTACTTCTCCCCCGTGATTCATCGGAACACGACGATTCCGGTCTCGCGGGAGGAGCTCTATTCGACGATGTCGGCGAATCAGACCGAGGTCCTCTTGAGCATCTATCAGGGGGAAAGCCGCCGGGTGAAGGACAACCTGAAGCTGGGCGAGCTGAAGGTGAAGGGGATTCCGCCCGGTCCCGCGGGGCAAGCGTTCTGCGTGCGGTTCACGTACGACCTGAACGGCATTCTGGAGGTCGAGGCGTACATTCCCGAGACGGGGAAGCGGTTCCGGACGGTGCTTACGAATCATGTGCAGGATCTGACCGACCGCGAGATTCAGGCCGCGTTGCGGAAAATGCAGGATTTGAAGTTCTATCCGCGCGACGACATTGAAAATCGGCGGTTGGTGCTGTTCGTCGAACGGATCGTGGGGGAGATCGGTCCGCATCAACGGCAGGGACTGGAGGAAGCGCTCGACGCCTTCGAGCACGCGATGTCGACGGGGGACCGCGACACCTTCGCCGCCGCGAAAGAGGGCTTGCTGCTGCTGTTGTCGTCGCTGGGGGTGCCGTACGACGAGCAGGAGTCGAAGTGAGGGGTGAAGCGATGGCGACCGACGCTTCGCGGGGGGGCCCCACCCGTCCGGCTGTCGCTTCCTAGGGATCATCGGTCGCGTCCAAGGCGGAGACTCCACGCGAGATAGCTTCCGCCGATGGGATGATGAAGGTTGCATGCATGTCGACGACGATGCCCGGAACTCCTCCCGAACGAGAACCCTGTCTCGCCGCGGTGTGGGAGTTGGTCCAAGTGATCGCCCGGCTGCGGTCGCCGACGGGCTGTCCGTGGGACCGCGAGCAAACGCTGGCGAGCATCAAGCCCTACACGCTCGAAGAGACCTACGAACTGCTTGAGGCGATCGACGCCGACGACAACCCGGCGATCTGCGAGGAGCTGGGGGACGTCCTCTTGCAGGTCGTGCTCGACAGCCAGATCGCGGCGGATGAAGCCCGCTTTGACTTCGTCGATGTGGTCCGCGGATTGACCCGGAAGCTGATCGAACGCCATCCGCACGTCTTCGGAGAGACGGTCGCCGACTCCGCCGAGGATGTGAAACGGAACTGGGACCGAATCAAGCAACAGGAGAAGCGCCGCGACTCGATCTTCGATGGGCTTCCCGCGGCGCTGCCGGCGCTGGCGCGGGCCGCGCGGATCGCCGACAAGGCGGCGCGGCACGGATACGACTTTCCGACGCGCGAGATGCTGTTCGACAAGCTGCGGGAAGAGCTGGATGAACTGGCGCGCGAGCTTTTCGCGGACGGAAGGATCCCCGCCGAACCCGCGACGGTCGAGGCGGAACGCCGGCCCGACACGCCGCTCACCGACGCCGCCCAACGCGATCGCGTCGAAGCCGAATTGGGGGACGTCCTGTTCGTGATCGCGAACATCGCGCGGCGGTGGCACATCAATCCGGAAGAGGCGCTGCGGCGCAGCAACGCCAAGTTCGAGCGCCGCGTCCGCGTCATCGAGCGGGCGCTTCAGGCCCAGGGCCGCGAACTGAAGTCGGCGAGCCTGATCGAACTGGAGGCCCTGTATCAGGCGGGCAAACGAGCCGAGCCGAGTTGACGACGCGTCGGGCTACGCCAAGGAGCGGGGGGCCGTCAATCCCCCCGGTGATGAATCGCGGGCTTCCCAACGCCGTCAGACATGTAACAACCGCCGGAGGTATCGCGCCAGTTCGCGGACGATCACCGGTTCGCGATCGACCGAGAGCGCCCCGAGCGCCCGAAGATCCCACGCGATATCCAGGGACTCCGCGCCGCCTCGAATCACGACCCGCGGGGATTCATCCGCCAGCGACTTGCGACTCCACCACGTCACGAACCCGCCGGCGTCGCAGCGGCCATCCCATAACCAGACCACCCGAGAGTCTCCCGCGTCGTGACTCACCAAATCGCCATGCCGCGTTCCCGCGCGGACTTCAATCGGCACGTCAAGCCATTCCCGGCGGAGTTCCGGCGCGAAATACGGCGTCGCTTCGAGGACCAGCAACCGCGCCAGGGTCATCGAGCATCCCCGGAAAATGAGCGGGAGGACGTCAGTCCCCCCGGTGCTGACATCATGACGGCGCGACCGTTGTCTACGGCGCGGGGGTCAGCGACAGAAACGCCTGCGGTTCGCGGCGGAACAGCTCAAGGTTCTCTTGCGTCGAGAAGACGAAGAGCTGCTCGCGGTACCACACGGCGTGATCCAGGTCGCCATCCACTTCGGTCTCTCCACCGCGCGCGGCGACCAGGTCGAGCCCGTTCGCCGCGGGAACGTACCGCTTGGGATCGTTTCGGAACCGGCCCGCCGCGTCGGTCGAGATGAAGCAGTACGTCCGGTCGCCGAAGACTTCTTGAATCTCGGGATTGCCCGCGACCAGTTTCAACTCATCGCGCAGCGTCACCAGGCAGACATCCCGCAGCAACCGCCGCGGCGGCGTCATCAAGGCCGCGTCCGCGGTCGCTTCCACCTTGGTTTCGGGGGGGACGACCTGCGCGACGATCGGTTCGTGATATGCCGGGGCTTCCACCGTCTCCGCCGTCGCTTCCGGCAGCGCGGGAGCGGGGGGTGTGAACTCCGATACGTGCGGTTCCGTCGTGGCGGGCTCGGTGGCGGCGATTTCCGACATCGGCCAGCGCGGCTCGACGACCGGCAACGCCCCCACATCACTCGGCGCGTCGGTCGAAGCCGTATCGGCCGCTACGGCGGGGGCTTCTTCCATCGGTTCCGCGAACTGGCTGGTCACATCCGCTTCAGCGGTCGCTCCCGCCACGGCCGCGGGCGCGGGTTGCGTTGCGGCGATGTCCCCCACTTCGGCCGCCACCGGTGCCGCGAACTCCGGCTCCGCATCGGCCTCTTCCCAAGCGTTCTCCGGGGCGGCCTCCGAGGCATTCGCGATGGCGTCGAGTTCCGGCAACTCGCTCTTGCCGACATGCGTCACCCGCTTCGCCAGCGTTGCCGCGGGAACGGGGTGGCTGGTCGTCTTCAACTCATTCGACCGAGCCGCCTGCTGCGACTCCTTCGCCTTCGCCAAGAGCTTCGCCGGGATCACCACCTGCGAATCGAGCTGTTGCGCCCGCTCGTAGCACGTCACCGCCTCGGCCCAGTAGCCTTGCTGCTGATAAACCACCGACAGGTTCTTGAAGGCCGACGCGCGGGACTGCACCCGTTCAAACGCCGCGAGCGCCTCGGTCATGCGGCCCTGCATCCCCAGCACCAAACCGAGGTTGTTCGCCGCCCGTTCGTGCTTCGGTTGCTGATCCAACGCCGCGACCAGCAGCGGTTCCGCCGCCGTGTATTCCTTGCGGAGATAGCAGGCGAACCCGGCGTCGGTCAGCAACTCGATGTTCTCGGGCGCTTGTTCGAGCGCCCGATTGTAGAAGTCGGCGGCGACCGCATGATCTCCGTCCCGCGTGCAGACCACCGCCAGGCGATGAAGCACGGCGGCATCGGTCGGAAAGCGGGCGGCGAGCCGTTCATACGCCGCGCGGGCCGCCTGCACCTTCCCCTGCCGCTCCAACTCTTGCGCCTGTTTGAACGCGTTGGGATCCCCCGCGAGGGCCTGCGCCGTCAGCACGAGCGGCAGTCCCAAACACGCGGCCAACCAGCGCCACGTCGCACCGGACCGGAACATGGACATACGGTCTGTCGGCGTCATGCGATCACATCCTCAGCGAGCCGAACAATCTGGTTCGGAGCGCTGCCCCCCAAGGCAGACTCGTCGGGTTGTATCGACGGACGCGATCGTACTCGTGAAGTCAAAGATAACGGTGGTGCCGACTCTTCCGGAAACTCCCCAAATACCAAGATTGCCGGGTTCCATCTCCTCCACCAATTGTGGCACCCAAGGACACGCCTCGACTGCGGCCACAACAATTGGCTCTCAGATCGCTTCCACGATTTACGAGACGTCCCCGCAATGATACTGCGAATTGTTGCAGGTCGACCGTAGGCGTGTTCGGATGGCCACCACGTCAAGGCCTGCGTGAACACGCGGAAGCGGCCGATCCGGCGGCAGCTTGGCCCCGAAGAGAGGTCGCGTTTATGCCTGGCCCCACAAACGGTTCAGAATCTTCACGGTGTCGTCGGCTCCTTGGCGGGGGGCCAAAGCCGTCGCGGCGATCCCCGCGATGACCCGCGTCAAATCGTGGTCGACCCGGCCCGGCGTCCCCCAGATCGCGCCGTCGGGGGCGGTCATGTAGACCGAAAAGGTGTGGTGCCCACTGCCGGGGCGCTCGCCGATGATGTGCAAGACCGCCCGTGGTCCCGCGAGGCCGGCGAAGAGGAGTTGCCCAAGTTGGTAGCCGGCCCGGACGCGTCCGCTGGTGATCAGACACAACTCCGGAGACACCTGATACTCCGCCGTCGCGAGATTCGCCCGTAACCGTTCGAGGAACGGTCGCACTTGCTCGAGATCCCCCGTCGCGACGGGATTGAGCCCATCCGACAGGATCAATTGCACGTTGTAGCGCCCCCCATGCCGCTGGCGCAGCGCGAGGACTGCGTCCTCGGCGGCGGGACTCAGCCGTTCGCCTGAAGTGGGATGAAGGATGTAGTCGGTCCGATCGGCGGATCGCGTCGATAAGGGGAGGCTGTCCGCGAGGCGGGTTGGCAACTCGGGGTTCCATTCCGCCCACAGGCTCGCCTTCGAGTCGTCGTAAATCCGCCGGATGTCGCGCTGCAGGTCGGGGGCGAGGTCCGACGGTCGTTCGCCATGCCCTTCCGCGAGGAACAGGCCGCGCCCGCGAATCTCGGCCATCGTCTTCCGGCCTTCCGCGAGGATGATGTCGTCGGCACGCTCATCCCCCCTCCGTCGCCGATATTGAAGGTAGACCCAGTTGGGATCGCCGAAGTGCTTCGTCGGTTGTCCCTGTTCATCGATCACCCCCAACTGTTGGAAGAATCGCCACATGGGATCGTTGACCCGCCCGCCGAATTTCTCCCTGAGCCGGACATGATCCTGATAGCCGGTGGTGAGATACCCCAGCATCGGGTCGATCTTCGTGGGGAGCGCCATCAGATACGCCGGGCACGCCGGGGCGAGTTGTTCGAGACACCAGTCGAGATCGTCCAGCGAGACATCCATATGCAGCGTCGTGCAGACGTCGAGCCCCAGACACAACCCGTGGAGCTTCCCCATCACGATGTCTTCGAGGCAGCAGCGGACGAGTTGCTCTTTCGTGCGGAAGACTTCGGGCCCGATGAACCCGGCGACATCGTTGACATGGACCCACGGTTCGCCCGAGTGTCCCGCCGCTCTCCGCGCGTCCGCGACATATCGCGACATCAACCGGGCGAGGCCGTACTTCCGCGACTCGTGCAGCACCATGTCGAAGCCGTGGCCGTGACCGTTGGTGAAGTCGGCCCCTTGCCCCGTCTCGAAGTACAGCCCGAAGGGCCCGCTGCGTGACTTCGCGTACGACGTCAGTTTTTCGAGCGTGAGGTCGAACGTGGCGTTGGCGGTGTCGCTCCCCGCGAGGCTTTGGAACCACAGAAAGGTGCTGCCGGGGTCGAGCCGTTCGACCTCCGCCTGCACGTCGATATGCGCGAGGACGCAGTGGGGCAGGATGTCGGTCAGCGCGAACGTTTGCAGAATGTCGAGGAGCGTTCGCTCGATCGCCCGGACCGACACCGGATCGCTCGAAACCGGGTTGTTTCCCAGCACGACATCGCCGACGGCGTAGGCGAACCCATTGAAGACCTGCCAACGAATGTCATCGAGATGGTCGGTCGGCGAGTTGGGTTGGATTCGCGCGCCGAGATAGCCCCGCGCGCCGATGCGGCTGCCGGGGAGCGGGTTGAAGAGCTTCGCCCCGACGCGGGTCAGTTCGTCGTTGCTCAGCAGCTTGACGACGCAACCGATGACGTCGCTCGACAGCCCGGGCATGATCGGCTTGATCATCGCCTCGGGTTGTTCGAGCAAAAACGCCTTCAATTCTCGCAGCGTCCAGCCTGAGACCCGCTGTTGGGCGGTCCGATCGAGATTCTCCGTGAGCGCGCGGTAGGTGTCATCGACCAACGGCGGATGCCGGTCCAACTCGGCGAGCGTGGTCCGCGCAAGGAGCGTCCGGGCGAGTTCCCGCTCGGCGTCATCCTTCGCGGCGACGCCGACGATCGCGTCCCCCTCCTTGAAGGGATTCGCCGCCCCCAGCAGCCGCTTGGACGCGGCGGCATCGACCGCGCCGTCCCGCCGGGTCAAATACGCGAACAAGCCTTCGTCGGGCCGCGGTTCCAGAGTCGGCGTGGACTCGGCGGATGCGACCGTGGGCCAACGTCCCCAAGCCGACGCGGCCAGCGATCCCGACAAGACGCCTAAAAACATGCGACGCTCGCACCGCATCGTTCGGTCCTCACTTCCTCGACATCATCGATCGAGGCACGGCGACTCGATCGAGCCTCGCGGATTCATGGCGTCAGAATCCATCACGCCTCCGTGGGGGAGGGCGCGTTGTATGAAGGCACGTTCCGACACCATCGTCAGGCTTGATATGAGTTTACAGACCGCGCGGCAGCTTCGCTTCATGATCCTCGGTGAAGCGGCCACGCACCCGCCCGATGTGCGCGTCCCGTGGTTCGCGGAGGGATTCGGGCGAGATCGTGGTCCGGTCCTTAGCTCCTTGGCCATCGGCCGCTCGGTCGTCCGCGGAATGCGGTTGCCAGTGCCGAGGCCACGGGGTCGGGTCTTGTCGAACCCCTCACAGACGAACTGATTGAAGATGGGCTGGGGGCCCTCGCTCCGAACGTCGACTTCCCGATGCCATGCACTCCGGACGCCGCGACGAAGCCGTCACCATCGACGTGACGTTGGCCGCCAGTGGCGCGGTCGGCCCCGAGGATGTCCGAGTGGCCTTGGAGGGCGTCCAGTTCGCCCAACACGCCCAGATTTTCTGCGGTTTATAGACAGACCAGAAGCGCGAAAACCTGGACGCGGTCTCTTTGAACCGCATGCTCGGCGACGTAACTCTAGTCGTAGAAAAGAGAAAGCCGCTTGACGAACTCGCCAAACGGCCTTCAATCCAGTGAAGTCGGGAT
>CAYRVS010000060.1:0-18054 GCA_964427725.1 uncultured Planctomycetaceae bacterium
CCCCTGTTCCACCGTCAGAAACTCGCGCGTCCCCTGGAAATGGGGCGCGCTCTTGAGGACCCCCCCCGGCTTGAGTCGCACCTGGTAGAACTCGACGTCCTTCTCGAGATGGAGCGGCGACAACGTGCGGATTTCGCAATCGTTGTCGCTGCGATACAGATGCGCCTGATCCTCCGCCCGGATCACGCTGATGCCCGTCGAGGCGCCGGGGACCTGCACGAACTCCGCCAGCGACATCGCGAAGGCCTGCGCGATCTTGCACGTCACCGCCAACGTCGGATTCGCCTCGTTCCGTTCGACCTGGCTGAGCATCGAGCGACTCACCCCCGACGCGGCGGAGAGCTCCTCGAGCGACCACCCTCGTTGTTGCCGCAGGGTCTTCACCCGTTCGCTGACATGGCTGCTGACCGGATCGGTCTCGACGGGGGCTTTACGGGGCATCGGGAGATTCCGATTCATGGGCCGCGGGGGCGAACAACGTGCCGCTGGTCGAGAGGAAGCTCGCTTCGTACCCCGCGAGGGCCCGCTGAAACGCCTCGGGGGTCGCCTGCCGCCGGCCATATTCAACCGGTTCGTAGGCCCCCGCGATCGTCTGCCACCCCGCGCGTTGCGCAGGCCGAGACCGCACCGAACGGAGGTAATCGTACAACGTCAGCCCGCGGCGGTAGCGAATCCAGCGCGCCCGCTCGATCGCCGACATCGCCCCCAGCACCAGTTGGCCCAACGCCGCGCGGTAATCGTGTGCGGCGGCGAAGCCCAGCGCCCGTTGACGATACAGATCGGCCGCGAGTTCCCCCGGCGAATGATCGTCGGCGAGCGGCACGGCGGCGGCATGCGCGAGCCGCCGACTCTCGCCCCATGGTCCCCAGTGCTCGGTCAGCGCGCGAATCACCAGCACCACGATCAACACCACCATGATCACCAAGGCGGAGTACGCCACGAGCGTGACGATGTAGACCAACGTTGGCCCGATCCCCGCGAACCAATCCCCGAAACCCCAGTTCCAGTCCCAATCCCAGTCCCACGACTCGCCTTGCGCGGCGGATGGCTTGGGCACGAACCGTACGGGTCGTTCGATCCCGTCACGCCCGCGCAGCGCCGGGGGAGCGGCGGGAGTTGCCGGCCGCGCGGGTGTCGTCGGCTGCGTGTTGGTCGACGGTGGCTCGACGGACTCCATTTGCCGACTTGGTTCGGCTTCGGCCGAGTTCCTCGGGGTATCACGTTCCTGCGACGATGATTCGCCGGCGGGAGCGGGCTGCGTCGGTGGATCCGTCGGCTCCGTGGAGTCGCGCTCGCGGGATTCGCGGATCCGTTCCCACCAGCTTCGTGGTCGTGACTCGCGATCGGTCGTCCCCGTCTTGGTGGTCGCGGCTCCATCACCCGAGGTGGTCGTTGTGGTACCAGGGGATGTCGTCCCATCAACCGCGCCTTGCGCCGGAGTCCGCGTGAAGTGCTCGAAGCCTTGATAGCGGGGTTGACTCAGGATGCCGTCGGCGGCGTCCCGCACCCGGCGCGCTTCGAGGTCACTCTCCGCGGCGCACAGCCCCGAACCGAAATACGCAAGGATCAGGCCGAGACCGACGACGCGGATCATTCGAGCGCTCCCCGCCAACGAGCCGCTTCCGACGCGAGCGCCGCCTCCAGATCCCACAAATCCTCGCGAATCCGCAGATCGACATACGTGAAGAACCACGCCAGCCGCAGCACTCCATAGGTCGCCAAGCCGCTCAGCGTCACCACCGTCAAAATCGCGGGATGGGTGACCGCCGCCGTCAGCACGTTCCCGATGATCTCGAAGGGGTCGAGATAACCCCACGGATCTTCCGCGGCGGCGGCCAAGGGGGCAAACAGCGGCGAGTAATCGACCAGCAACTTGCACGCGGCGTCGGTCGTCAACAACAGGACCAACCACAACAGCCCCCCGAAGGCGAACAACGTCGCCGCGCGGATCAGCAGATCGGAATAGGCCCCGTGGACCAGATCGCGCACCTGATGCTGGTGGCGATCTTCGCGGTAGTGCCGAAACGCCCGCCGCTCGGCCGCGAAACCATACGTCACCAGCATCCAGACGCCGGGGATGAGCAAGGGCGCACAGAGGGCGATCAGGCCCCGTCCGAGCAGTTTGACCGCGACAAGGCCGCGCATCGTCTGGAGCATCCGCCGCCATGTCTGCGTCCAGCTCAAGCCATCTCCCAAGGCGAGCGACGTGGCGTACGTGACGATCAAGAGGCCCAGCGGCACCGAACCGAACACCCCCCCCGCAACCGCGAACACCCACCCGTAGTCGGTCCAAGCAGCCCCGAGACCGACGCACAGACCCACCGGAACGGCGATGCTCGCGAACAACGCGAGGGCATCCCCCAGCCGGCGACCGATCACGTAGAGCGCCATGTCGAGACAGCGCCCGATCGACCGCGGCAACAGCGCGATCCCGGCGGCGGGTCTCTGGGTCATCGCCCCCTCCCCGCGAAGGCCAGATAGCACGCCACCACCAGCCACAACCCACCCCCGACGACGTACTTCACGAGTGCCGGAAGCGGCGCGGGAGACCAAAACGCCTCGATCGCCGCCGCGATCATCAACATCACGGCGGCCCCTCCGGCGACCTGCACCGCCTCCAACCCGCGCGCCAGGAGCGCCTGCCCCCGCGTCCGCTGACCGGGATGGATCGCGGCATCCCCCAA
Organism: uncultured Planctomycetaceae bacterium; assembly: GCA_964427725.1. Taxonomy (GTDB): domain Bacteria; phylum Planctomycetota; class Planctomycetia; order Planctomycetales; family Planctomycetaceae; genus DSVQ01. The sequence goes on from CAYRVS010000060.1 coordinate 2,685, forward strand.
CATCAAACCCGCCCCGCCCGCGACCGCGATCGCCGTCAATTCAAACGACCCATGCGACACCACGAACGACAGAAACCGCTCGGCGTAACCGAGCGACAGCACGTACCCCGCGATCGCGCCGATCGAGATGCCGTTAAACAGCAGCGTGAAGATCGTCCCCACCCCCAGCAGGATCCCCCGCGCGAAGCACTGTAAGGCGATCCCGACGTTGTGTTGGACGTAAAACCCCGCCATCGCGACCCGCTCTTGACCGTAACCCATCCCGGACTCGGCTTCCGATTCCTCGCTGCCGGGGATCTCCGCCGACGCGGCATCGTCTTCGTCGGCCTCCTCCGGTCCGTCGCCATACATCTGGTCGAACTGTTCCAGTTGCTCGACCGGCACGATCCGTTGCGCCACCAGCGGATCGGACTGCACGGCGATCCACGCCGCCGCCAGCGGCCCGAAGAAGAGCGCCGCCGCGACCAGGAAGTAGCCGCTGTTCCGGCGAAAGACCCGCGGAAAGCCGACGGCGAGGAACTCGATCAACCGCGCGAGTTTGGCGGGGGGCGAACGATAGAGCGCCGTATGGCCGCGTAAGACCAGATCGTTAAGGTAGTCGACCAGGCCGACGCCCCAATCGTGCGCCTGAATCGTCGCCAGATCGCTCGCCGTCTCGCGGACCAGCGCCGAGAACCGTGTGATCGTCGCCGGATTCGGCCGCGCTCCCGCCTTGGTGCCGAACTGGGCAAGCAGTCCCTCGAGTTCCCGCCACGCGGCTTGACGTTTCGCCAGAAAGCGCTGCTTGCTCATGGCGTCGCTCCCACGGGGACGCGCGGGTCATCGTCCGGCACGGTCTCTTCCGAATCACTTGCGAGCGCGAACGTCACGTAGATGCGCGCCAGAAACGCCATCGGATACCGCCGCACCAAATCGGGATCACCCCGGAACTCCAATTGTTCGGCGAGCGCCATCGCCAAGCCGCTCGCCAGTTCATGCCCCCGCTGATACGTGAGGACCGACCGTCGCGCGTGGAACTGATCGATCACCGCCAACGTCTCCGAGCGGGGCCGCCACGCGTTGATCGTGCCGCGGTCCAGCGGGGGAATCCTCGCGTAAATCTCGGGATCGGTCGGCAAGCTCGTACGGCGTTCATGCGCCACCACCGTCCCCGCGAGCAAGTCCCCCAGGCGCTGCATCCGCGGCGTCAGCAGCATCGCAATCAACCCCGGCCCATACACCGGCAACAGGACCAGGAGCCCATAGTTTTCCCCATAAATCACCAAGAACGGCAGCATATCTCCCACGCGGACCAGATTCCGCAGCATCGCCCCCCACCACGACAACGGTTCGCCGTCGGCGTGCATCACCCGCAAGCCGCAGACATGTTTGCCGGGGGTGCGGCCCTGCCAGAAGTACTCGAAGGCGATCGCGTAGCCCCATTCCAGAAAGAAGAGGACCAAGAGCAGCATCCCCATCGCGACGCCGGGGAGTCCCGACAACGCCATGTTGAGCAGACTGCCGACGGCGGCGAGCATTCCCAGCCGAATCCCGAGATCGATCAGATACGCCGCGGACCGATACGCCGGCCCGGCGAGCTCCCGCGTGAGGACCACGTTCTCGGGGGTTTCCATCGACAGATTCAGCGACAACGCCACGCCCGACTCCCATGCTCCACGCTAACAGCGCGCGGCGGGAAGGTCGAGATCGCGACGGCGGCGGCTCGAAGACTCGACCGCAGCCCTCCGATTCTTCACGATATCCCCATACGGTTTCGAGGCACGTCACCGATGTTGTCGTCTCGGCTCGCCGTTCATCAGGATGAAACCCATCGTGAGTCTGCTCAGTTTCGCCGCGTTGTATGCCGCCGCCGATCATGCAGCGGCTCGGGTTCCCGTTGTCGCCGCCGGAGGGGCCGATCGGACGGTCCTCGAAGCGCTCGCTTCTGCCGCCGCGCGCGGTTGGGTCGATCCGATCGTCACCGGCGATGCCGCGGAAATTGCCGCGCTGGCGACCGAGTTCGGGATCGATCTGACGCCGTTTCGGATACTGGCGACCGACGATCCCGCCGGGGCCGCCGTCGCGGAGATTCGCGCCGGTCGGGCGGCGCTCCTCATGAAAGGTCAGATCGCGACCCCCGGCCTGATGAAGGCGGTGTTGTCGCGCGAGACCGGCTTGCGGACCCGACGGGTCATCGCGCAGGTTGTATTGATGGAGTTGCCGCGCGATGACCGCCGCTTCCTGCTGACCGATACGGGGATCACCCTCGCCCCCACGTTCGAGCAGAAGCGTGATCTGCTGGACAGCCTGGTGGATGTCGCCCGCCGGCTTGCCGATCCGGCGTCACCCGCCGCGCCGCCACGGGTCGCCATCATGGCTGCGACGGAAAAGGCGAACGAGGCGCTCCCCGACACCGTCGACGCCGCCGAATTGCAACGCCTCAACGAGACCAACGCGATCACCGGTTGCGTCGTGCAGGGGCCGTTGTCGTTCGATCTCGCCTATGCCAGCGACGCGGGGGATAAGAAAAAACTCCAAGGGTCGGTGATCGGGGCCGCCGACGCGATGCTCTTCCCGAACCTCACCGCGGCGAACCTGACCGTCAAGGGGATCATGTACACTGCCGACTGCCGCTTCGGGGGTCTGCTGGTCGGAACGACGGCCCCCGTCGTCTTCATGTCCCGCGCCGACAGCACCACCACGCGCCTGAATTCCCTCGCCTACACCTTGCAATACCTCCGGGGTCGAGACACCTCATCCGCAACCAATGGCGCGATCTGAGGAGTATCGTGGCGGGTCGACGGTCGGAGAACATGGGATTGGCCCGTCGATCTTTCGATGCGGTTCACGCCGCGACCCGCGCGGACGTCCCGGTCTCATCGCTACGCCCCTCAAGTTCACCCGACAGGGCGAGCTGACACCGCGCCGTACCGCCCCTTGTGGTCCTGTCAGTCTGATCCCGAGACGACGCGCCATAAGGGCGGACCCAAGATCACCACCCCCACCACCACCGCGGCGAGGCTGAGGACCAGTACCGCCCCTGCGGCGACGTCTTTGGCCACTTTCGCCTGGGCGTGATACTCGGGCGAGAGGAGATCGACCGTCGCCTCGAGCGCGGTGTTGAAGAGTTCCCCCGCGAAGACCAGGCCGACGGTGAGGGCGAGCACGCCCAGTTCGATGGCGGTCACCCGCAGCCCGCCCGCCAACGCGCCGACCATCACCGCCGCCGCCGCGTGAATCCGCGCGTTGCGCTGCGTTCGCAAGGCGTAGACCAGCCCCGCGAAGGCATGCCCGAAACTCCGCCATACCGTGGGTTGTTTCATCACTTCTTGGCATCGCGACTTTGGCAAGCCCCCGATCAACCACCGGCGGGCCTTTGGACTCCCGCAAACCTACCCGATGCGGCTCATGGAAGGAACGTCCGCGGTACCGCCGGGGCCCGTCGCCTTGGCAGCGTGTCGACGACCACGGATACTGCCCCGTTCAGGGATCTTGCGACGAACCCGCCTGACGCGGCGCCCCACCCATGACGACACGCTCCTCCGAGTCAACCTCCGCCGATCGCCCCGCCACGGTGGGGATGATCGGTCTCGGGCTGATGGGGACCGCGATGACCGAGCGGTTGCTCGAGCATGGGTACCGCGTGGTCGTGTGGAATCGGACCCGCGACAAGGCGGAACCGCTCCTGGCCCGCGGCGCGGTCTGGAGCGACAATCCCCTCGCCGAGGCGAACCGCGTGATCATCAGCCTCTACTCGAGTGATGTCGTCGCGGACGTCTTGGACCAACTGGCGGGGGGACTCGCGCCGGGTCAACTGCTGCTCGACACCACCACCGGGGAACCGGAGGCGGGGATCGCCTTGGCGGGGCGATTGGCCGAACGGGGCGTGCGGTATCTCGACGCGCCGATCTCCGGGTCGAGCGAACAAACCCGCCGCGGCGAAGCGACCGTGATGGTCGGCGGCGCGATCGAGGACTACGCCGCCTGCGGCGATCTGTGGCCGATCCTGGGACGCGCGGTCTTTCATGTGGGGCCGAACGGGGCGGCGGCGCGGATGAAGCTGGTCAGCAATCTGGTGCTGGGGCTCAATCGGGCCGCGCTCGCGGAAGGGTTGGCGTATGCCCGCGCAATCGACGTCGACCCGCGCGCGGCGCTCGAGGTTCTCAAGGGGAGCATGGCCTATTCCCGCGTGATGGACGTCAAAGGGGAGAAGCTCCTCACCGGGGATTACTCCGTCCAAGCGCGGCTGTCGCAACATCTGAAGGATGTCCGGTTGATCCTCGAAACCGCCGCCGCACAGGGCCAACCGTTGCCCCTCTCCGAGACCCATCGCGGCCTCCTGGAAGAGGCCGAGGCGCGCGGCTGGGGCGGGCTCGACAACTGCGTGATCGCCCGTGTGTGGGAAAGGCCCGCGTCATGACCATGACTCCCCTGTCGCGTCCCGCGCGGTTCGCCGTGCTGGGGGCGGTCTTTTTGGGCCTTTTGTTCGACGGCGTCGAGCTGGGGCTGATGCCGATCGCCTCGCTGTCGGTCTCCAAGTCGCTGTTGGGAGACCGCTTCACGCCGACCTTGGGGGGCGATTGGTTCGCGCGGTTCACGGCGGCGTTGATGCTGGGGGCGGCGATCGGCGGGATGACCCTGGGGCATCTGGGGGACCGGCTGGGCCGTTCACGGGCGATGGGGATCAGCATCCTGTTCTATTCGGTCTTCGCCGCGCTGGGGGCATATGCCCGGACTCAGGAACAGATGCTGCTCTTACGGTTTCTGGTGGGGTTGGGGGTCGGCGGGATGTGGCCGAACGGGATCGCGCTGGTGTCGGAATGCTGGTCGAACGCGTCGCGGCCGCTGGTTTCGGGGGTGATGAGCGCGGGACTCAACGCGGGGATCCTGCTGCTGTCGCAACTTGCGCTGTGGCGACCGATCACCCCGGACTCCTGGACCTGGCTGTTTCAGTTGGCCGGCGTTCCCGCGGTACTGGGGATCATTGTGTTGACGCTGCTCCCCGAATCCCCGCAGTGGCTGGCGACGCGAGGAGTGTCGAAGGCCCCACCGCCGCCGGTCGGCGAGCTCTTTCGCGGCGACTTATGGCGGGCCACGCTCGCGGGGATCGTGATTAGTTCGATCCCCATGGTGGGGGCCTGGGCCGCCAGCAAATGGATGATCCCCTGGGCCGACAAACTCGCAGGGGAGACTCATCCCGGCTACAAGGCGATGACGCAAAGCTGGTGGGCGTTGGGGGCGACGCTGGGGAGCTTCACCGGCGCGCAACTCGCCGGGTGGCTCGGCCGTCGCCGGAGTTACTTTCTGATCAGCTTGGGGGCGACCGGCTTGACGATGCTAATGTTCCTGGGAACGGCTCCGCTTGAACCGGCGTTTCAGCCGATCGTCTTCGCGCAGGGGCTCGTTGCGACGTTGTATTTCGGCTGGCTGACGGTCTACCTCCCTGAGCTTTTTCCGACGCGGCTGCGGGCGACGGGGAGCGGGCTCGCGTACAACTTTGGCCGCTTCGCCACCGCCGCCGGGGTGCTGCTTGCGGGGCTCCTCTTCACCGCGATGGGGGGCGACTACCCCCGCGTCGGCGCGACCTGCGCCCTGATTTACGGGTTGGGCCTCGTTGCGATCTGGTTCGCGCCGGATTACTCGTCGCGCGGCTTAGGGGATTGAAACCGAGAGTCCCGCGCGGGCTCCCGCTCCCGGCCGCATTGTCCGAGCCTGATGGGAAAACGATCCCTCCATCTCAGGCAGACTCCCGCCCTCCGAATGTTTGGAATGGTGCCCACCGCGGTCTTCCCATCTGCCGTACCGCTTCCCCACAGACGACTCGGCAGGCGCGAGCCTCCGGAGTAGATCACCCTCCATAAAACTTCGGCGGCATGGCCAGCGTGTAGATCGTCGATTCTTGCGGCAGGCGGTCGCGGACGTATTTTGGAGTTTGCAGCATCGCCAGCAGCGCCGCGCCATCGAACATGCGCAGCGGGCCGCGCACGTGTGTGGCCAAGAGTTGATCGACCGCGTGCGGAGCGGGTTGCAGATCGAGCGGGCGGTCACTCGCGAGCGCGAGGCCCCACGGCGCACCATACGTCGGGACGTTCGCCGTGATCACCGAGGTCCGCGGAAAGACCGAGCCGATTGTCTTCACCACGCGGATCAGGATGTCGACCAGCGGCGGGGCGAGCGACCCGGCCTGATTCACGAAGACCCCGCTCGGACGGAGCGCCCGTTGGCACGCCTGAAAGAATTCCTGCGTGAACAACGGGTATGCGGGCCCCTCCTCGATCGGATCCGTCAGATCGGCGATGATCACGTCCCATGTCGCGGGCGTCGACCGGATCAACTCGAACGCGTCACCCACGGCGATGCGGGCCCGCGGATCGTCATACGCCCCTTGATGGATCTCGGGCAGGAGTTCGCGGCACGCGGCGATGACCTCCCCATCAATGTCGGCGACGACCGCTTCGGTGACGGTGTCCCACTTCAGGACTTCCCGCAGCACGCCTCCATCGGCTCCGCCCGCGATGAGCACCCGCTCAGGCTGGCCATGCAGCACGCAAGGGGCATGCGCGATCGGTTCGTGATACAGGAACTCATCGCCGGTGCAGGTCTGCCATTTCCCATCGAGGATGAGGGCCTTCCCGTACGGCCCGCTCTCGACGACGTGCATCTCTTGAAACGGCGTCCGTCGCGACGCGAGCCATTTCGTCACGCCATGCTGCCAAACATCACACGGCGTCAGGTACTCGGCGATCCACAAATCGGCGGCTAGGGTCGCACCGGGCATCGGTCGGTCTCAAGGCTCCAGGGAGAGAACACGGGCCGATTCTATCAGCCGGCACTCGTGCGACCGATGCCGTCGGCTCGGGAACTTGGCGACACCGGGCCCGCTCACAACCCCGACGTCGGCGCGAGCACCTCCAGCTCTTCGTCCTTGATCGGGTGGAGTCGCTGGACCTTGACGATCTTCCAGCCGTCGGGCTCCTTCGCCCACGTCAACTTCAGCCGCGCGGGTTGCCGGCCGACGTTCCCCGCCATCGCGACCTTCAGCGTGGCGTTGGCGCGAAAGTGACAAACGATCCGCGACCCCTCGTTGCTCACTTCCGTCTGAAAATCGGTCAGCCGCAGATCGTCCGCGATGTCGATCGTCTTCAGGCCCAGGCGGCACATCAGGCCGAGTTCCGGGGCCGTCGCCGAAAAATGATCGACGACTTTCGGATCCTTGCGCTGGAACTCCCAGCAGAGTTGCGTCGTCAACCGTTCGACCTCCTCCGCCGGCGTGACGATCGCCTGCTCGACGACATAGATCAGGCCCCCCGCCAGAAACGCCCCCAACGCGAGGACCAGCGACAAGACCCGCTTCGACGAGGCCCAGCGGGCGATGAACAGCAGTCCGACCAGCCCACAAGCGAGCATCGGCACCCACGGATCTTCGGTGAACCACATCGCAGGCTTCCTGGTTGTAGACTCAAGTGGGTCGCGCCGGCGGGACGCCGGATTCCATCCATGACAACGCCCAACACGCGGCGGATTCCAGGTCTCGCGGCGGCATCATCGGCGCACGTCACCTCGCCCGCAAGGGGCCGCGCTCCTCAGCCACAACGAGCGGCGCGGCGTCAGCCCGCCGTGAATGGCGGGGCGTCGAAGGTTGAAGGTTGAGGGTCAGAAAACCAAAGCCACCAAGCCGCGCCCGCTCCGACCAGCGGCCATCAACCATCAACCCCACGGCGGGCTGACGCCGCGCCGCTCTTTAGGTTGCGGCTCCATCGCTTCTGACCTTCAACCCTCCACCATCAACCTTCGACCCTCCGCACGATTCGGCGAATCGACTGCCGCGACTACAATCCGCCAAGGTTCCAACTCTCTTCGATTTCGGGAAGGCCCGGCGGCGTGGGGTATTCCAGTCTGCAAGCGTGTGTCGCCGACCTCCAGCGCACCAGACGATTGATCGCGCTCGATGTCGAGATCGATCCCCATCTGGAGGCGGCGGAGATTCAACGCCGCGTCTTCCTCGCCGGCGGCCCCGCGATCCTCTTCCGCCGCGTCAAGGGCTGCTCGTTCCCGATGGTCTCGAACCTGTTCGGCACCCTGGAACGAACTCGGTTTTTCTTCCGCGACGCCCTCGACGCCGTGCGGCATCTCGTCGAACTGAAGATCGACCCGGCGAACTTCCTCAAACGCCCCTGGCGGTACCGCGACGTGCCGTTCGCCCTATGGAAGATGTGGGTCCGCAAGACCCGCGGCGGCCCCGTCTTCGCCGGCGAGACCACCCTCGACCAACTCCCGCAGCTGCAAAGCTGGCCCGCCGACGGAGGCCCCTTCATCACTCTGCCGCAGGTCTACACCGAACATCCCGCCAATCGCGGATTCGCCAGGTCGAACCTGGGGATGTATCGCGTCCAACTCGCGGGGAACGACTATCTCCCCAACCGAGAAATCGGCCTGCACTATCAGATTCATCGCAGCATCGGCGTCCATCATGCCGCGGCGATTGAACGGGGCGAGCGGTTGCCGGTCAACATCTTCGTCGGCGGCCCCCCCGCGATGACCCTCGCCGCCGTGATGCCCCTGCCCGAAGGGCTCTCGGAGCTCTTCTTCGCCGCCGCGCTGGGCGGCCGACCGATCCGCATGGCCCCCGGCGTCAACGGGCTCCCCGTTTGGACCGACGCCGATTTCTGCCTCTCCGGCTGGATCGATCCCCACGCGACCAAACCCGAAGGACCGTTCGGAGATCACCTGGGGTATTACAGCCTGCGGCATCCCTTTCCGGTGATGCGGGTTGAGAAGGTCCATCACCGCCGCGACGCCATCTGGCCCTTCACCGTCGTCGGCCGTCCGCCGCAGGAAGACACGTCATTCGGTGAGATCATTCACGAACTGACGGGGCCGGTCATCCCGACCGTGCTGCCGGGGGTGCATGGGGTCAACGCCGTCGACGCCGCCGGGGTCCATCCGTTGCTGCTGGCGATCGGCAGCGAACGGTATGTCCCGTATGCGGGCGAGCGGAGGCCGCAGGAACTATTGACGATCGCGAACGCGATCCTCGGTCAGGGACAACTTTCGTTGGCGAAGTACCTCTGCATCGTCGCCAAGGAGGACGATCCGGAGCTCGATGTCCACGACATCGCCGCGTTCTTCCGCCATCTCCTGGAGCGCATCGACTGGCGAACCGATCTTCACTTTCAGACGCGGACGACGATCGACACGCTCGATTACTCGGGCCACGGCTTCAACGCGGGGTCGAAGGTCGTCCTCGCGGCGGCGGGACCGAAGCGGCGCGAGCTTCCGACAGCACTCCCCGCGGACCTCACGTTGCCCGAGGGCTTCTCGACGCCATGCGTTTGCGCCCCGGGCATCCTCGCGGTGCAGGGGCCGCCGTTACGTCCTAGAGATGAGCCGTTCCCAACCACGTCGGCTCCCTGGGACGGTCGCCCCGCCACGACCGACGCGGCGCTGCGCCGCTTCCTGAACGACCTCCCCCCCACCGCCCCGATCAACGCCTTCCCGCTGGTGCTGATCGTCGATGACGCCGAGTTCGCCGCGCGGACGCAGAACAACTGGCTGTGGGTCGCCTTCACGCGATCCAACCCCGCCGCGGACATCCACGGCCTCGGCGAGTTCACCGACCAGAAACATTGGGGCTGCACGGGAAGCCTGGTGATCGACGCCCGCCGCAAACCCCATCACGCCCCGCCGCTGATCGAAGACCCGGCGATCACTAAGCGGGTCGACCAACTCGCGGCCCCCGGCGGCCCCTTACATGGCGTGATTTGACGTGGTCGATCTGCGGCGGATTGCTCGTCGCAGATCGGTCAATTGCCTGATCAACCGCGCGGCCTGATGGCGATCGACAGACTCTTGGCCCGCGAGGCGTTCCGCCGATTCCCAACGGGCCTTTAGGTCGTCCGGCTCGATCGCCGCGCGACTCGCCAGCATCTTGACCCGTCCGGCGCGCGGCTGGTTGAGCCCCTGTTCCTGTTGGAACAGCCGCCAGACCGCGCGCAAGACACCGGCGCCGTTCCGGGCGCGCCAATGCATCACGCCGAGCGCGTCGGTGTGGTCGACGATGTCATGCCGGCCGCCCGACCGCGCGGCTTCCCATGGCCCGAACCGTTGTCCGTTCCACCACGCATACAGCAGCGTCAGCAGGATCAACTGCATGGTCAGCGGCCGCAGCTCGCGGTCGAACAGCAGCCCGACCACCTTCGGCGTCGCGGTCGCGTTCAGCGATTCATCGAACGTCACGCCGTCCAGCGACCAGTCATGCTCGAGCAGCTTCAAGGCGAGCACCGGATTGTCGCCGTAGGTGAGCAACTGATTCGAGAAGATCAGACTGCTTGCCGAGACGACATAGGTCCCCGCGCCCCACGCGCCGGTCACCACCTGCGGCGTGTCGTTGTACGAGACCAACACCCGCGACCGCGGCGCGAGGAGTCGGCCGTCGGTCCACCAGGCGATGTTCTTCGACGCGACCAGTTCGGTCTCGGGAGGGAGCGAATCATCCGGGGGCAGAAACCCCGTCCGCGGCGTATAGCGAACCTCGAGCCGCGGGATCGTCCGCTCTTCGAAGCCGCGAAAGCTGAAGACCAATCGGTTCCCCTCGGCGACCCAATTCAGAATCGCGTCCCACTCCCGATCGGTCGGCCAGCGGTGCGGGCCCAAAAGGCACAAGGTCGGCTCGACGAGCCCCTGCGTCAACACCCGCGGCAACGGTTGCTGATTCCGGGTCGTCCAATCGGCTTCGCCGAGAACCAGATCATGAAACGCCCGCTGGCCTTCGGCAGAGACGCTGTAAGTGTCGTGGCGAACCCCCGATTCCGCCTCGGGGAACCGGAGCTGCAACCCCAGCACGACCAGGATCGCGGGGGGCCACAGCCACCAGAGACGCAGACGCGGCCAACGCTCACGATCCGGCATGGTGGGTGCGTCGAAGGTTTCACGAGACGGGGCACAGGCGACGAGCCTAGGTGACGAGCCTATCCGCCTTGCTCAACAACCCGCAACCTTCGACGGTTCACCACACCTCTTCCCACGTCGCTCCGTGGACGTGGGCGATGCGGCCGACGGGAAATTGGCGGGGGGCGAGTGCGGGGATCCGCAGCCAGACGGGGTGGCCGCGATAGTCTCCCTCGACCGAGAGATGCGGGCCGACGTCGTCACTGGCGCCCAGGCCATGGGCCTGCCAGACGACCGAGCGGACGCGATCGAAGACCTGCGTCACGCCTTGGATGTCGAGGAAGAATCGCGAAGGCCGGCGCTTGCCATCGAGCGGGCCCCCCATGACTTCGGTCGCGGAGGCGAACAGGGTCACTTCCCAGTGCTCTTGCGCGCGATGGATGTGACAGCCCAGCGGCGACATGACATCGACCGCGCACACGCTGGCCGAAACCTCATCCGCCAGTTGATGGAGCCATTCCGGGGGGTTGGCCATGGGGTTCGCGATCCTCATCCGTGACGACGTCCATCGGCATGACGAACGACGGTGTCAGGGTAACACAATGCGGGGGGAGATGCATGGCGGTCGCGTGAGGCGCGGCGACGGCGTGACATTGATGCTCTCGCAACTTGAGTGCCGGGATGAGCCACCCCGCGCGACTCCTCATTCGTGGTGATCGGACGCGGCGGCATGGACTCGCGGGGCCGCGCGAGCGCTGGGACTGGCCCGGATGCTCCCGCGTACACACATCTGGTAGCCCCATCGCGCCGCGTGGACGAACCTAACCGGATGCAACGGTCGAAAGCATTCTGCTTCCACCTCCAAGAGGGTCGTTTCACCGATTTCCCCGAACGATCGAGTCAGACGTCACCCCCGGAAGGTTGCACGCCATCTCGACCCGTTTTTTGATCTGACGAGGATCCCACGGCGATCTGTCCGCGGGATGTTCAGAACGTGACCCTGCCGGCGTCATTCTGTCCAAGACTCCATACGAAGCGCATCGAAATCCGAGCGCGCGCACCGCCCGAACTGAGAGGCGATGCCACAAATCGCGGCGACTTTGCCGGTCGTGCCGAACATCGCTGTCGTAGCAGTCCTCCTGGAAGTGCGGTTGCTAGGGGCGTGAATGAATCCTGATATGCCGTCCGCGCCGATTCTGCTGGCCCCGTGACCCCGCAACGCCGATCCGAAAGGCGGGCCAGTCCGACACGTACTCCGTGTCGTCCGGTGTCGCGCGCAGGGAAGCACGATGTTGATGCGATGGCGATTCTCTCGCTGGATGCTGCTTGCGACGGTGCTCGCGACCGGTCTGTCATCAGTGATCCCCGGCGGCGCGCAGGAACCGGCAACTTCCGCCGACACCCCCACGCTGCCGGAGGTCAATGTCGAAGGGTCGCCCCTTCCCGAAACGACCCCCGACAGTGTCTTTCCCCCGGCGAATTTCGACCCCACCCCGCTCCCCGCGCCGACGATCCTCGAAAGCACGATCTTCGGCTCCCCCGCGGCGGATGGGTACCGCGCGACCTCTTCGACCACCGCGACCTTCGTCGACGTCCCCGATCTCGAACTCCCCGCCTCGGTCAGCACGATCACGCAAGACGTCCTCCGCGACCAGCAGGCGCTCCGCATCGATGACGTCCTGCGCGACGTCAGCGGCGCGGTGAAGCTCAACGACCAACTCCGACCCGACGCGTTCATCCTCCGCGGCTTTCAGGTCGAATCGCGCGATTACCGCAAGAACGGGATGCTCGACCCGTCCTTCACCCCGCGCGACTTCGCGAACGTCGAACGGGTCGAAATCCTCAAGGGCCCCGGCTCGGTCCTCTATGGGGCCGGTCAGCCGTCGGGGACGGTGAACCTCATCACCAAGAAGGCCCAGAACCGCGACTTTACTCATTTCACCACGCAGCTCGGCAGCTTCGATTTCGAACGCTACACGATCGACGCCAACGGCCGCGTCAACGACGACGGCAACGTCCTGTTCCGCTTGAACATGGCGTACGAAAACCGCGACGGGTTCCGCGATTTCGGCTACAACGAACGGGTCTTCGTCGCCCCCACCGCCACCTGGCTGATCGATGACGACACCTCGATCACTTGGGAAGGGGAATACCTGCAGGATCGCCGACGGTTCGACACCGGCGTCGCCGCGATCGACGGGAAACTCGGTCAACTGCCGATCGAACGGTTCCTCGGCGAGCCCGACAACGATTTCCAGCTCTTTCAGGACTGGCGGCAGTCGTTGTTCCTCGATCATCGGATCAACGACATCTGGACCGCCCGCGTGATGGCGACCAACATCTTCTATTACGCCCCGTCGTCGGGGACCTTCCCGATCAGCCAAGACCCGGGGACGACCACCCTCAACCGCTCACGACAAGACATCACGCAGTTCTTCGAGCAATATCACGGCGTCACGTTCAATCTCGCCGCCGAGTATTTGACCGGATCGGTCGAACATAAGCTCGTCATGGGAACCGAGCAGGGCTGGTTTATCTCCAACAATTTCCTCTCGGAATCGACGATCCCCGGGCTGCAGAATCTCCCCATCGACGCGGTCAATCCGCAGTACACCGACCCCAACGTCTTCTTCACTCCCGCGAAGTTCTCGTCGGTCTTCCGCGAGTCGCGGCACGGGATCTACCTGCAGGACGCGATCAAGTTCGACGAGCATTGGTCGGCGCTCGTCGGCCTGCGGTACGACACCGTCAACACCGTCTTCCAGCGCGAGCTGCGGACCTTCGGCATCCCCACGCTCCCCGATACCGAGACCGATCAGACGTTCCGGCGATGGACGCCCCGCGTCGGGCTCGTCTATCAGCCCCTCCCCGAAGTCTGGAGCCTCTTCGGGAGTTATGCCCGCTCGTTCGATCCCCCCAGCGGCGGCCCCCGCGTCACTCCCGATCCCCTTTCGGCGGAGATCGGCGAAGCGTGGGAAGTCGGCACCAAACTGAACTTCCATCCCCGGTTGTCGGGTCAGGCGACGTGGTTCTGGATCCAGAAGGACAACGTGACGATCGACACCACGCAGTCGACGCCCCCCTTCTTCGTCACCTCGCAAGTCGGCCGACAGACGAGTCAGGGGCTCGAACTGAGTCTCACGGGACACCTGACCGAGCGGTGGAGCACAACCTCGAACTACACGATCACCGACGCCGTGTTGCGGGATCCGACCAATCCGACGGTCGACGACCGTCGCCCGCGGAACGTGCCGCGGCACCTCGTCAACTTGTGGTCGCGGTACAACGTGATCCAGACGAACGAGCACACTCTCGGGGCGGGTCTGGGGATGGTCTATCTCGACGATCGCCTCGCCTCGTTCGGCGGCGAGTTGCGGCTCCCCGATTTCACCCGGTGGGACACCGGCCTCTTTTATCAACGCGGCTTGTGGGACGCTTCGCTGTACATCGAAAACCTGTTCGACAAAGCCTACTACAGCGGCAGCGTCAACGACCTCCAGATCGCTCCCGGCGCCCCGCTCACTTTCCGCGGCCAAGTGGGGGTGGTGTTTTGAGGAGGGTGGAGGGTCGAAGGTGGAGGGTTGAAGGCCAGAATGAGTGCCAAGCAATCCCTCCGACCTTCAACCCTCCACCTTCAACCTTCGACCTCCCCGCGCAACTCCTGCCCGTCAAGTGACGAATTCGTTCACGGCGGGGAGGCATACGGCGATGTGGGGCTTGGTACGCGACAAATGGCGATCCGCGCAACTGCGGGCGCGATATCAGCGGCTGGTGCAGGAACGGGTTCTGGAACTGATCGAGGCGCGGGGGCCCGACCCGGTCGCGCCCGATCCGGGCCGGTGGTCACTTATGGGAGGGAACGAACGGGGCCCCTCCGCGCCGGAGCGCGCCGAGCTGCGGACGCGGGCTCGAGAGTTGGTGCGGACCAACCCCTACGCCCGCAATCTGTTGCGACTCCTCGAGGTCTACGTCGCCGGCCCGGGGATGGAGGTCACCGCCGTCGCGATCGACACCGATGTCGATGGGCAGGCCCTCGCCAAGACGTGTGATCGGTTGTGGCGCGAATTTCTCGCCGCGAATCGGCGGCATTTCAGCTTCGTCGAGACGGCCCGCCGCACCTGGCGCGACGGGGAAGCCTTTCTGCGGCTCTTCCCCGATCATCCTTGGCCGCCGACCGTGCGCTACGTCGACCCCGAAGCGATCGGCCCGACGCCGGATGATCCGGCGTCGGAAGGGATCCTGACCGAGCCGGACGATGTCGAAACCGTCGTGACGTATCTGATGCTCGATCCGGTAACGGGGGAGCTCCTCGATCGGATTCCGGCGGAGGAACTGCTGCATGTGCGGATACATGCCGACTCGAACGAACGGCGCGGAGTGACGTTGTTCGCGGCGGTCCTCGATTCCCTCGCGAATTTCGACAAGTGGCTCGACACCGAATTGCAGGCGCGGAAGCTGCAATCGTCGATCGTCTTGTGGCGAAAGGTGCAGGGGTCGCCGAGTC
>CAYRVS010000060.1:18064-25432 GCA_964427725.1 uncultured Planctomycetaceae bacterium
AGTCAGATCTCGGCCTCGGTCGATGCCGCCGCGTCGTCGGTGGCGGCTGACCCCTTCGGAAATGTCCGCAAAGAGCGATATCGCCCCGGGACAATTCTGACGACGTCGCACAGCACCGACCTCGAATTCCTGCATCCGAACACGAACTTCGGCGACGCGGTGCCGCTGGGGCGGCTGGTGCTGTTGGGGATCGCCGCCGGCGCGGGGGTTCCCGAGTTCATGCTCAGCAGCGATGCGAGCAACGCGAATTTCGCGTCGACGATGGTCGCGGAAGGCCCGGCGGTGAAGCTGTTTGAAAGCGAACAGCGGTTCTTCGCGAACGAACTGGAACCGTTGTGGCGCTGGGTGCTGGAACAAGCCGCCGAGCAAGGCTTGTTGCCATCCGACGTGACGCGGCGCGTGACGCCGAGATGGACCTTTCCCCCGCTGGTCAATCGCGACAGGCCGCAAGAACGGCTCGCCGACGCGAAGCTGGTCGAGTTGGGAATCCTCAGCCGCGCCGAAGTCGCCCGCCGCGATGGTGTGGATCCGATGGTCATGACGGAGGAGCGGACCAGGGAAGCGGAAGGACCGATCACGTCGAGCGGCTCGTGAACATCGGAATGGTCCGTGGTCCGTCGTCCGTGGCCAAGACGTGCGAATCGGAGTGATCGGCTACTGACAACGGACTACGGACAACTGACCACGGACCTCCCATGCGCATCCTCTGGTTGGCCTTCGAGCGTCCCCCCCATCCCGACGCGGTCTGTCATCCCGCAACGGTGGGTGATGTGCTGTTCGTGCTCGAATGGCTCGAAGCGACGGACTTGGAACGGCAGCGACGAAGCGGGGAGTTGCGTCGCGCTCTCGAACAGCAGGCGGGACTCGCCCCGTGGGACCGCCCCGCGATCCCCTGCCGTCGCGCATCGGGGGTCTACACGCTCATCCCCTGGCGGCTGGCGCATTGGTTGTCGCGGATTCTTCCCGCGACTCCGGGAGTGCTGGAACGGACGCGGCGACGGCTCGAAGGCTGGTTGGGCACGGCGGCGGAGCGGGCGATCATCCGGCCGACCGATGCCGCCTGACAGTTCGCCCGAACCGCGCACCCTACCCAGACTTCGGTCGTAACTCTTGATGTTATCAGGGACTGGAGCGATCTCTCTGGGCGGATCGGCGTGCGGGATTTATCATGACACCCTCGTGGAATTCTCGGCGGAAACGACGAAAAGTCGCCGTCGACGGGCCGTCCATGAGCTAGGGTCATCACAACGGCACGGCGTCGCGCCCTGTTCGTGGTTTGTCGATCGGGTCGATCCGGGCGTGTGCCACTGGCTTTGCCAGTGTTCCTGTTCGACGGTTCTCCAACTTGGATCGCACTGGCGAAGCCAGTGGCACACGCACCACGGTTGGACCTACGCCGAAGCACACCCGTCGGTATCGGCCCGCATACGTCCACTCCCAGCACACAGGATATGCCTTCCATGAGTCACGAACGGCTCGCCGAGTTGATCCGGACGAAACAGGCCATCGTCGGGGTCATCGGGTTGGGATACGTGGGGCTCCCCCTGATTCGAGCCTTCACCACCGCCGGTTTCCGCTGCATGGGCTTCGACGTCGACCAATCCAAGGTCGACAAGCTCAATGCGGGCCAAAGCTACATCAAGCACATCGACGCCGACGCGATCCGCGCGCTGATCACCGGCGGCAAGTTCACCCCCACGTCCGACATGTCGCGGCTGAAGGAAGCCGACTGCATCATCATCTGCGTTCCCACGCCGCTCAATGAAAGCCGTGATCCCGATCTCAGCTACATCGAAGGGACGGCCCACAGCATCGCGAAGAGCCTGCGCCCGGGACAACTCGTCTCGCTGGAAAGCACCACCCATCCGACGACGACGCGGGTCAACGTCCTGCCGGTCCTGGAGGCGACGGGCCTCGTCTGCGGTCGCGATTACTTCCTCGCGTTCAGTCCCGAACGGGAAGACCCGGGGAACCCGACCTTCTCGGCGTCGACGATTCCCAAAGTGGTCGGAGGGTACGACGAGGCGAGCACCCAACTGGCGTGCGATCTGTACGGGCACGCCGTGGTGAAGGTGGTCCGGGTCTCGAGCCTGGAAGTCGCCGAGGCGTGCAAGATCCTCGAAAACACCTATCGCGCGGTCAACATCGCCCTCGTCAACGAACTGAAGGTCCTATACGACAAGATCGGCATCGACGTCTGGGAAGTGATCGACGCGGCAAAGACCAAGCCGTTCGGTTTCCAGGCCTTCTATCCGGGTCCGGGGCTGGGTGGACACTGCATCCCGATCGATCCGTTCTATCTGACGTGGCTGGCGCGGAAGCATGGGGAGCAGACCCGGTTCATCGAACTCGCCGGGGAAGTCAACACCCACATGCCGCATTACGTGATCCATCGGGTCACCGAGTTCCTGAACGACGCGGGCAAGCCGGTGCGCGGCAGCAAGATCGCGCTGTTGGGAATGGCGTACAAGAAGGACGTCGACGACCCGCGGGAAAGCCCGTCGTTCGAGTTGACGAAGCTGCTGCTGGCCCGCGGCGCGGACCTGACCTACAACGATCCGCACGTTCCGTCGTTGCCGAAGATGCGGCACTATCCCGATCTGCCGGCGATGGAAAGCCAGGAGTTGACGCCGGCGTACCTCGCCGCGCAGGACTGCGTCTTGATTTCGACCGATCACAGCGCGTACGACTACGCCTATATCGTGAAGCATGCGAAGCTGGTGGTCGATACCCGTAACGCCACGAAGCACGTGACGGTCGGCCGCGAAAAGATTCGCAAGGCGTAATTTCGTAGGGCCGGTTCCACCGGCCGCTGCTTCGCGACGGCGAGTCGTCGGATTGATGCCGCGTGAAATCGACGAGAATGGGCCGGTGATACCTGGCCTCTGGCACTGACGCATGAACCGGAGTGTCAGCCCCGTAGGGGCGGCAGGCTGTAGCCCCACGCGTCAGCGTGGGGTTGCGTCGGCAAGCCAGACAGAGCCCCGGAGGGGCGACACATTCCGATCAAACAGTGCCGCCCCTCCGGGGCTCCGAATCGCCTTGGATCGATCACCCCACGCTCACGCATGGGGCTACACTCTGCCGCCCCTTTGGGGCTAATTGCCCTCGACCGCCGACGTGGCGGTCTGGTAGGGCTGGTTCCACCAGCCGCTTCATCGCGACGACGAGTCGTCGGATCGCTGCCTCCCGAAGTCGACGCGGATTGGCCGGTGGAACCGGCCCTACGGAACCAATCGCGATTCCCTGCCCGCACGGTGGGAGCCTCCCCCCGGACGTCGTTACCATGGCGGCACGTTCCGATTGGTCCGTGGATCCGGGGTGGCGCGCATGGTGTTGAAGGTCGAGCTTTGCTGGGTCGTGCTGTGGAGTGGTGTCTGTGTGATGCCGGCCCTTGGGGCGGAGCATCCAGGACCCCGCGTCCCGGCGTATGAGCGGTTTCATGCCGCCGACGATCAAGAGCTTGCGGCGGGGGGCCGGCTCCTCATCAGCGAGCTCAACTGCCGGTCGTGTCACGAAGTGGGAGCGAAGCCGGTCGTCGGCGACAAGCAGGCCCCGATCCTGGATCGGGTCGGCGACCGCGTACGTCCCGCGTGGATCCAAGCCTTTCTGGCGGCTCCGCATGTGGTCAAGCCGGGGACGACGATGCCCGATCTGCTGATGACGCTCCCCGACGGGGAGCGCGCGGCGACCGCGGAAGCGTTGACCCATTTCCTCGCGAGCACCGGCGCGGTGCAGGATCAACAGCCCGATGCGGCCGGCATCGCCCGTGGCAAGGGACTCTTCACACAGGTCGGCTGCGCGGCGTGTCACGATCCGCATGGCGACGACGTGACGCCGCTCGCCACGTCGGTCCCGTTGCCGGATCTTGCGAAGAAGTACACGGCGGGGAGCCTCGCCGCGTTCCTGAACGATCCGCTCAAGGTCCGGCCCTCCGGTCGGATGCCGCATCTCGGGTTGCCGCAGGAGCAGACCCGCGACATCGCCCACTATTTTCTGCGCGAGATCCAACTCGCCCCGAACGTGCGGTATGCGGCCTATCACGGCAGTTGGGACAAGCTCCCCGACTTCGCGACCATGGAGCCCGTGCGGTCCGGGACGTGCTCGGGATTCGATCTGCGGGTGGCGGAACGGACCGACAACTTCGCGGTTCGCTTCACGACAAAGCTGCATCTCGCGGAGGAGGGGCGATATGACTTTATGCTCACTTCTGATGACGGCAGCCGACTGCTGATCGACGACGAGGAGGTGACCAACGCCGACGGCGTTCATCCGCCGACGGAAGTCCGCGGCAGTCGCGAACTCGCCGCGGGTTGGCATGATTTGACGGTCGACTTCTTTGAGGCCGGCGGCGGCGAAGAGCTGTCGGTCGAAATCGAGCGCCGCGGGCTGCCGCGCCAATCGATCACCAGTTTCGTGGCGTTGTCGACCGAACAACCCCCCGGCACGAACGACGAGACGCGGTTCACGGTTAACCCGCAGTTGGTCGAGCGGGGTCGCAAGCACTTCCGCGAGCTGGGGTGCGCGAACTGCCATCAACTGCGTGAGCAGGAGCAAGCTCTCGCCTCGACCCGGACCGCCAAGCGGTGGGAGGGATTGAGTGCCGCCGGGGGCTGTCTCGCCGAGACCCCCGCGGCGGGACTGCCGGCGTATCACTTCACGCCTCGGCAACGGGCGGCGATCGCGGCAGGGATGACCGAAGCGTCCCCGCAACCCGCGGCGGGGGATGTCGCCCATCAGTTCCTGGCGACGTTCAACTGTTATGCCTGTCATCGTCGCGGCGAGTTGGGGGGTGTCGAAGAGGCGCGTTCACCGTTCTTCCTCACGAAGCAACCCGAAATGGGAGACGAAGGGCGGTTGCCTCCCGCCCTGACCGGCGTGGGGGACAAACTGCGCGAGGACTGGCTGAAGCACGTTCTCGACAATGGCGCGAATGATCGGCAGCAGTACATGCAGGCGAAGATGCCGCGGTTCGGCGGAGCGAATCTCGCGGCCCTCACCGCGGCGCTGATCGAGGCCGACCGCCAACCCGAGACCGCCCCCGACCCGAAGTTCGACGCGCCCGACTACCGGGTGAAGGCCGACGGACGGCATCTGGTGGGGGGCAAGGCGTTGTCGTGCATCAAGTGTCACGACTTCGGCGAACATCCGTCGCAAGGGGTGCGGGCCCTCAGCCTGACGACGATGACGAAGCGGCTGCGGCCCGATTGGTTCCATCGCTATCTGCTCGACCCGCAGGCGTATCGTCCGGGAACCCGGATGCCCGCGCCGTGGCCGTTCGGACAGACGACGATTCGCGACGTCTTGAACGCCAACGTCGATTTGCAGATTCGGGCCGTCTGGCGATATCTGGCCGATGGGGATCGCGCGGCGTTGCCGGTCGGCCTCGTCCGCGAACCGATCGAACTGCTCGCGACCGACCGACCGATCCTGTATCGGAACTTCATCGAGGGGGCGGGGTCGCGGGCGATCGGCGTCGGCTATCCCGAGAAGCTCAACCTCGCGTGGGACGCCAACAACCTGCGGTTGGCGATGATCTGGCACGGGGCGTTCATCGACGCTTCGCGGCATTGGAACGGGCGCGGCGTCGGCTTCGAGGCGCCCCTCGGGGACCACGTCCTGCCGCTCCCCGATGGCCCGCCGCTGGCGCAGCTGGCGTCCGTGAATGATTCGTGGCCGAGTGAACTCGCCCGGGAACACGGTTTCCGGTTCCTGGGTTACGCGCTCGATCGTGAGCAGCGGCCGACGTTCAACTACCGTTGGGGCGAGGTCGTCGTGAGTGACCACTGCGTGCCGTTCAAATTGGCCGAGCGACCTGATCCCGGTCTGAAGCGGACATTGACGTTCGAGGGCTCGATCCCGGATCAGACGTACTTCCGGGTCGCGGTGGGCGGATCGATTCAACCGACCGATGTTCCGGGAACATGGCTGATCGATGAGACGTGGCGGTTGACCTTGCCCAACGGGGTCGAGCCGGTGGTCCGCGACGCCCAAGGCAGACGGGAACTGCTGCTGCCGCTGAAGTCGGCGGATGCGCGGCAGTTGGTGGAACTGCGTTACGAGTGGTGAGCGCAGAGTTTAAGGAGCGGGGGGACGTGAGTCCCCCCGGTGATGTGTTTCTTGACCCATAAGTGAATCACCGGGGGGACTGACGTCCCCCCGCATCATACGCGAAATTGGCGAACCCGCCGTGACTGACATCGCGTATTGGAACGGCGTCGAGATCCCGGCGAGCGAAGCGCGGCTGCCGGTGACTGATCTCGGCGTGGTCGGCGGGCTCGCCGTGTCGGAGATGTTGCGGACTTTCCGGCACGCACCCTTCCGCGTCGCCGAACACTTGGCCCGACTGTCGCAATCGCTGGAACTGACCGGACTCGCGCCGCGGGTCACGATGGTGGAACTGGAGACGGCCCTCCGTCGAGTCGTCACCCACAACACCGCGCGCCTCGAAGCACACGTCGATGTGGGGGTCATCCTCTTCGTCACGGCGGGACCGAATCCGACCTATGTCGGTCAGGCGGCCGCGCGCGAAGCCGGCTGTACCGTGGTGATTCACACCTTCGCGCTGCAAACCTCGGCTTGGGCGGATTGGTACCGGACGGGCGTCAGCCTGCGGACGTCGTCCGTTCCCGCGATGCCGACGAGCATCGTCGATCGCCGTGTCAAGAGCCGCAGTCGAATGGGGTGGCATCAGGCGCAGCGGGCGGTCGCGACGATCGAACCCGCCGCGCTGGCGATCCTGCTCGACGAAGACGGGACGCTGACGGAGACGGCGGCGGCGAACCTCGTGCTGCGGCGGGGAGCGGACATCGCGAGTCCGCCGGCAGGCCGCGTCCTCGAAGGGGTCAGCCTGGGGATGACCTTGGAGCTCGCCGCGCGACGGGGCTACCGCGTCACGCGGCGACCGATCACGCCGGTGGAAGCCTATGTCGCCGACGAATTGTGGTTGACGACCACCCCGGCGTGCCTGATCCCGGTGACGCGGTACGACGGCCGTGCGATCGGCACGGGAGTTCCCGGTGAGGGCTTCCGCGACATGCTGGCCGATTGGAGTACGGCGGTGGGGGTCGATTTGCGGGCGCAGGACGTCGGCTCACAGACCTGACTGTTACGGTCCATACGACATGAGGGAAGTCGAGCGAATTCCGACCGTCCCCGACAACCAACGCCAATCTCCCGCTCGAACGCCGACACGGGCTCTTTCCGTTCACAGCGACCTGTCCGAGATGTCGTGACCGCCGGCGAGCGGCGCGACTCTTGGATCGGTCTCCGAAACCGTTGGCGGATCGAGCCGTTGAAGAGGTTCGCCGCGGCGAAACCGGTCATCCGACGTCGGTTCGCGCCACCCGGGTGGCCCGCGACGAACGT
>CAYRVS010000061.1:0-9925 GCA_964427725.1 uncultured Planctomycetaceae bacterium
CGCTGTGAGCGTTGGTTGATCACTGAGAGCGCCCCCTCATGCCGAAATACGCCGTCATATTGCCCGCCGCCGGTCAGAGCCGCCGCTATCAAGGGCCGGGCCGGAAGAAGGTTTTCGCGGAGCTCCAAGGACGGCCGGTGTGGGTCCGGTCGGTGGAAGCCTTCATCAATCGCGACGACGTGATCCAGACCTTGGTGGTGGTCGCCCCCGACGACGAGGAATGGTTCCGCGAGAAGTTCCAGGCGAACCTCGCGTTCCTGGACGTCACCATCGTCCGGGGGGGAGCCGAGCGGGCCGATTCGGTACAGCACGCGCTGGCGCGGGTGAAGCCGGAAGCCGACTTCGTCGCGGTCCACGATGCCGCGCGGCCCCTCATCGCCAAGGCCTGGGTCCAGCAGGTCTTCGCCGCCGCCGCCCAAGACGGCGCGGCGATTCTGGCGAACCCCGTCACCAGCACGCTCAAGCGGGTCGGACCCGATCGGCGGATCGGTGAGACGATCCCGCGCGAACACCTGTGGGAGGCCCAAACACCGCAGGTCGCGCGGCGCGAGTGGCTCCTCGACGCCTTCGCCAAACGCGGCGCGCTCCCCGCGACCGACGAGGCGTTCCTGCTCGAGCACGCCGGCTATCCGGTCACCATCGTCCCCGGCTCGCCGATCAATCTGAAGATCACGACGGCGGAGGATTACCGCATCGCGGAGAAGCTGCTGAGCCTGGTGCCGGAGGAACGGAAAAGCGGCTTGTTTCATCCGTTCGCGGACGAGGATCCACGTTGGCCGTGATCCTGGATATCGTTCCGCGCGAAGCGCCCGGGGAAGGCTTTCGGGGCCTTGTGGATCACACTTCCAGAAGCTCGCGTACAACGCGGCCGGAGACATCGGTCAACCGGAAATCGCGGCCGCTGTAGCGGAACGTCAGCCGTTCGTGATCGAGTCCCAACAGATGCAGCAGCGTTGCGTGGATGTCGGGAACCGAGACCCGATCGATCACCGCTTTATGGCCGATCTCGTCGGTCTCCCCGTAATGGACGCCGCCGCGAATCGGGCCCCCGGCGAGCCACATCGTGAAGGCGTGCGGATTGTGATCGCGGCCGGTCCCCCCCTTCTGGACCAGTGGTAGACGGCCGAACTCGCCGCCCCACACGACCAGCGTCGATTCCAGCAGCCCGCGCGACTCGAGATCGCTCAGCAGCGCCGCGATCGGCTGATCGGTCTCGCCGCCGAACCCCCGATGATTGTCGGCGATGTCTTTGTGCCCGTCCCAGCTCCGTTCGTTCTCCATCCCGCCGCTATAGATCTGGACGCAACGGACCCCCTGTTCGACCAGGCGGCGGGCCATCAGACATTGTTTGGCGAAATGGCCGCAGCGGGGATCATCGATGCCATAGAGCGCCTGCGTCGCGGCCGATTCCCGCGTCAGGTTGAGGACTTCCGGCGCGGCGAGTTGCATCCGGTACGCCAGCTCGAAACTCTCCATCCGCGCGGCGAACTCGGCTTGCTCGGCGAACTGGTCGCGGTGCGCGCCGTTGAGTTTCGCCAGCAGATCGAGTTGTCGGCGCTGCATCCCCGGGGCGAGGGTTTCGGCCGGCCGCAGGTTGTCGATCGGGTCCCCCTGCGGTTTGAAGGCGGTCCCTTGATAGATCGTCGGGAGAAAACCCGCCCCCCAGTTTTGGGCGTGACCTTTGGGGATGCCGCGGCCCAGCGTGTCGTACATCACCACGAACGCGGGGAGATTGCGGCTTTCGCTCCCCAGACCATACGTCACCCACGCCCCGAGGCACGGAAAGCCTTGCCGCGTGGATCCCGTGTTGATTTTGAACAAGGCGGGGGCGTGATTGTTCGAGTCGGTCCAGCAGCCATGCAGAAACGCGAGCTTATCGACGTGCCGCGACAGGTTCGGAAAGATCTCCGAGACCCAGGTCCCCGATTCCCCATGCCGCGAGAAGCGGAACGGGGACTTCATCAACGGCCCCGCCGCGCCGGCGAAGAATCCCGTGTTCTGATCGAACCCGGCGACTTCCTGGCCGTCGCGCCGCGCCAGTTCGGGTTTATGGTCCCATGTGTCGACCTGACTCGGGCCGCCGTTCATGAAGAGCCAGATGATGCTTTTGACCGGCGAGGCGTGATGCCCGGTCCGCGCGGCCAGGGGGGCGGTTCCGAAGCCATGCGCCTCCCCACGCTCGGCCAGGAGCGCGGAGAGACCGACCAGCCCGAAGCCTTGTCCGGTCTGCGCGAGAAAACGTCGTCGTCCCAAGGGTTCGGGCAGAAACATCGGCTGGTTCCTGGAAATTTACCGCGCGGCGACGTGGTCGCTCTCGATGATCCGTCCTCATCGTAGTCGATTCGGGCGGGCGTTCGCCAAAGGCTCACGAATCGTTCATCCGTTCAGGGCCCGCAGGCGACCGTTTTTACGCTGCGGTGTTTGCCGGAAATCGCGTGGCTGCCGAACTGACGGAAACGTGAGTCTCTCGTCTTTGCGATCTGCCGAAAAAGGATTACGGTCTGAAAATGTCGAGTGGCTGGAGTGCTCCGGATCGCGGACTCGACGTTCGGGTCATCAAGGGTCAGACGTGTCCGTGACAACTCGGAGCGAGACGAACGCATCCGGCCTGGGCTCGGTGAAGCCCACCGCAGGTGATCGGGAGGAATTGGCGCGGGAGATCGCCGCCGCCGCCGAGTTGCTCCCCGGGCAAGGACCGATTACGGCGTTCGCGTTCGTCAATACTTTGCAGGCCTTCGAGGGGCTGCCGTTCGATGAAGGGCTGAAGCGGGGAAGTCGGCTGTACCACTGCCAGCCCTATCTCCCGGAAGACCGTTACCGTCGCGAGCTGGCCTCCGGTCGCATCCGGCAGGTCGATCTGGTTGAAATTCTACTCGAAGATCTGGGGGAACGGGCCGATCAACTGCTCGGGCGGTTGGGGACGCGGTTCCATTTGCGGCTGGCGATGCTGGAGCATCCGCTGCGGATCGCCCCCGTCGCCGAACTGCGATGGGTGATCGCCGAGACCGACGCCTTGGTCCGCTTTCGCCCGGAAACCGCCCCCAAGATTCGACAGCAGATTCTCGCCGAATCGCGCCGCTGGTGGCACGACTACGCCGCGGGGTCGATCCCCGAGTCCCCCGCGATTACCGGACTCCTGACGCCGTTGTTACGCCGTTTCGGCGATCCGCGTCAAGCGGTCTGGGACGATGACCGCTGGGAAGAGTTCACGCTCAATCTGCTGTGGGAGATTTGTCGGCACGGGGTGCATGGGGTGCCGGTCGTCGAGGATCACCGTTCGAGCCGGTTGCGGCCGCGCGATGTCTTGCTGGAATTGACCGGGCAGGACGCCGATCTGCTGGTGCATGAACCGTTGATTCGGTTCTGCGCCGCGTATCTCGATCAAGGGCAGTCCGATTGGCCGATGCCGCGAAACAAAGACCGGATGTGGGCGGCGTGGCAGGCGCACTGCGCGCGGCCGGGGTGGATCACGCCGCGGTGGCTGAAGCCGCTCGCCGCCGAATTCGCGCGTTACCGCGACCAGGGGCTGGAACCGCTCGACGTCATTCACGAATGTCTGCAAGACTTCGGCGTGCCGGCGACAAAGCGGTCCGAGTTCCTGGGGGAATCGCTGCTGGCGCTGCGCGGCTGGGCCGGCATGGTCTGGCAGATGGAGACACGCCCCGATCGGGTTCCATTCCCGGTCGACGCGGGGACGCTGATCGAGTTTCTCGCGATCCGGCTGACGTTGGATCGGCTCGCCGCGCGATACGTGGCCCAGACCGCGCTGGGCGATCGTGGCCCGCTGGCCGAGTTGGCCGCGCGCCATGCGCGGCGGCTGCCCAAGCATCATGTGTTGGAACCCGAACAGCGCGCGTTTCTGGTCTTCCAGCTCGCGCAGGTCCGCGGTTGGCATCCCGACACGCTGCTCGAGCTGCAAAAGTCGGAATGGCGGCTCCTCGTCGAGGAACTCGAAGCGTTCGGTGGGATCGAGCGGCGGCGGATTTACCATCACGCCTACGAACGGTCGTATCAGACCCGCGCGCTCGACGCTTTCGCGATCCGCGCCAAGCTGCCGCTGGCGATCCCGCATCAGCCCATCTTTCAGGCGATGTTCTGCATCGACGCCCGGGAAGAGTCATTCCGTCGGCATCTGGAGGATGTCGAGCCGCGGGCCGAGACGTTCGGCAACGCCGGGTTCTTCAATGTCCCCATTCAGTACCGCGGGTCGACCGACGCCCATTACGTGACGCTGTGTCCGATCGTCGTCCGGCCGCAGCAATGGATCGTCGAGGAGGTCGCGTTCACCGAGGAGGAGATTCACCGGCGGCGGGCGTTGGTTCGGCGCGCGCTCGGCGCGGCGTCACATCAGTTTCAGGTCGGCTCGCGGAGTTTCGCCGGCGGCGCGGTCCTCTCGGCGGGGTTGGGCGTCCTCGCGACGATCCCCATGGTGATGAGCGTCCTCTTCCCCCGGTGGACGCATCGCCTGGGGGCCTCGGCCCGAAAGTGGATGCTCGCCCCCCCGCGGTCCACCCGGCTGAGACTGCAACGCAGTCATGAAACGCCCGGTCCCAATGGAGAGCAAATCGGCCTGTCGCTTGACGAAATGACCGCGATGGGGGAACGGGCGCTGCGCGACACGGGGTTGACCCAACGCTTCGCGCGGCTGGTCTTCATCTTCGGACACGGGTCGGAGTGCCTCAACAACCCGCACAAATCGGCGTACGACTGCGGCGCGTGTTCGGGAAACGCCGGCGGGCCCAACGCCCGCGCCTTGGCGACCATCTTGAATGACATCCGCGTTCGCGAGCGGCTGCGTCAACGTGGGATCGACATTCCCATCGAGACGATCTTCGTCGGGGGGCTGCACAACACCTGCAACGACACGCTCGAGTACTTCGATCTCGATCTCCTGCCGACGACCCATTTGAACGATTTCCGCGGCGCGCGGGTGTCGCTCGATCAGGCCTGCGCGCGCAATGCTCATGAGCGCTGCCGACGGTTCGCCGCCGCGCCGCTCGACCTGACCTTTGAGCAGGCGTTGCGGTTGGTCGAACAGCGGGCGGAGGACTTGGCCGAGACGCGGCCGGAATACGGCAATTGCACGAACGCCCTTTGCGTCGTCGGTCGCCGGGGAATGACGCGCGGACTGTACCTCGACCGACGGTCGTTCCTGATGTCGTACGATCCGACGCAGGACGACGCGGACTCGACGATTCTCGGACGCATCCTCGGCGCGGTGGTCGTCGTCTGCTCGGGGATCAATCTGCAATACACGCTGTCGCACATCGATTCCGCCGGCTGGGGCTGCGGGACCAAGCTCCCGCACAACGTCACCAGCCTGTTGGGAGTGATGGACGGGGCGGCCAGCGACCTGCGGCCGGGACTGCCGTGGCAGGGGGTCGACATTCACGAACCGATGCGGCTGACGTTCGTGATCGAATGTCTTCCCGCGGCGCTGGAAAAGGTGCTGTCGCGGAACGAGACGGTCCGCAAGATCATCACCAACGGTTGGGTGCACGTCGCGTTGGTCGACCCCGAGACCCGTGACGTTTCGGTCTATCGGCAGGGTAGCTACGTGCCTTATCACCCGGCGACCGCGGCGCTCCCCGAAGTCGAACGTTGGAGCGCGTGGTATCAGGGACGCCGCGACCACCTCGGCTTCGCGCTCCGCGCCGCGGCGGTGCGGCTGGAGGGGACGCCGTGATCGAAGCCTGGCTGATGGTGCTGGGGCTCGCCGTGACGCTGGCGCCGGCCTTGTTGTTCGCCTTGTTCGGGCTGTCGCAACTGGCGGGTAGGCCGCTGCATGAACGGACGCTGTCGCGCGCCGCGTTCTGGACGAACATGACCGGGCTGACGGCCGCGGTCGCGGTGCTGGGGATCATGCTGGTCACCGGGAAGCGGTACGTCCCGATCGAACTGGGGAACTGGGTCGTGATTCACGACCTGCATTTCCATTTTCACGCGAAGTTCGTCTTCGACCGATTGTCGGTCCCGTTCGTGATCATGACGTTCCTGCTGTGCGGGGTGATCGCCGCCTTCGCCAGCCGGTATCTCCATCGCGAGCCCGGTTACGCCCGATTCTTTCTGTGCTATGCGATGTTCCTGTTGGGAATGATCGTCTCGACGCTGGCGGGAACGATCGAGACGCTGTTCGCGGGCTGGGAGCTGGTCGGGTTGTCCTCGGCGCTCTTGGTCGCCTTCTTCCACGATCGGCCCGCCCCGGTACGGAATGGGCTGCGGGTCTGGTCGGTCTACCGGATTTCCGACGCGGCGTTTCTGATGGCGGCGATCACGCTCCATCACCTCTCGGGACATGGCGACTTCTCGGAATTGATGGGGCACGGGACGTGGCCGGCGGGAACGGTCGAACTTACCGCAAGCCAACTCTGGTGGGTGGGGCCGCTGCTGATCATCGCGGCGGCGGGGAAATCGGCGTTGATTCCGTTTTCG
Source organism: uncultured Planctomycetaceae bacterium (assembly GCA_964427725.1). Taxonomy (GTDB): domain Bacteria; phylum Planctomycetota; class Planctomycetia; order Planctomycetales; family Planctomycetaceae; genus DSVQ01. The sequence goes on from CAYRVS010000061.1 coordinate 6,433, forward strand.
GGCTGGTTGCCGCGGGCGATGGAAGGCCCGACCCCCTCCAGCGCGGTCTTCTACGGCGCGCTGTCGGTCCATCTGGGGGCGTATCTGCTGCTGCGGGTCAGTCCGCTGCTCGCGGCGTCGTGGGGGCTTTCGGCGATCGTGGTGGTACTGGGATTGTCGACCGCCGCCTTCGCCGCGATGACCGCCCGCGTGCAATCCGACATCAAAAGCACGCTGGCGTTCGCCTCGTTGTCGCAGGTGGGGTTCATCGTCGCGGAGATCGGCCTGGGGCTGCGGTACATCGCGCTCGTCCACATTCTGGGGCATGCCTCGCTGCGGACGTTGCAACTGCTGCGGGCGCCGTCGCTGCTGCGGGATCACGCCGCGCTCGAAAACGCGCTCGGCCGCCGGGTCACCGAGCATTACGGTTTCTGGGAGCTGATTCTGCCGGCGGGGGTGCGGGAGTCGTTGTATCGGCTGGCGCTGGAGCGCGGATACTTCGATATCGCGCTCGATCAGTATCTGATCGGGCCGTTCCTCGCCGCGTTTCGGACGTTCGATCGTTGGGAGCGGGCCTGGACCGACTGGTTGGCGGGGGATGAGATGCTGGAATCGGAGCGGGTCGTCATCGCGCCGGAGGTGGTGGAGGAACTGCGATGAGCGAGCTCCATTTTCCGGCGCTCGAGCTGGCGATTCTGCTGCCGCTCGTGGGAGCACTGTGGGTCTGCCGCGAGGTCGAAGGGACGCTGGCCCGCCGTCACAGTCTGGGCTTCTTCGGCCTGACGCTGCTGCTCTCCGTGGCGGCGGCCTGGGACTTCGGCACGTTACGTTCGTTCGAGGCGCACGATCGCTGGAATCTGATCGCGCACCTGTTCGGGCCCGACGCGTTGGTGATCGATGAGCTGAGCGCGCCGCTGATTCCGCTGGGGGCGCTGCTTTACCTCGTCGTTGGCCTGGCGACGCTACGGACCAAGGTCCAACGCGTCTCGTTCGCGGGCCTGTTGGTCTCCGAGTCGCTGCTGCTCGCCACGCTTAGCTGCAAAGATCCGTGGGGCATCATCGGGCTCCTCGCGCTCGGGACGATTCCCCCGTATCTGGAACTGCGGCAACGCCGCAAATCGACCCGTTGCTATACGCTGCACATGGGCTTGTTTCTGACGCTGCTGGTCAGCGGTTGGGCGTGGATTTCCCGCGTCCCCGCCGATCAGCCCGCGCCCCTGGTCGCGATTCTCGCCGTGATGCTCGCCGTGCTGATCCGCAGCGGTTGTATCCCGGTCCACTGCTGGTTGACCGACCTGTTCGAGAAGGCGACGTTCGGGACGGCGCTCCTGTTCGTCACGCCGATGATCGGGGCCTACGCGGCGATGCGGCTGCTGGTTCCGGTCGCCCCCGATTGGGTGTTGCGGACGGTGGCGTATGTCAGTCTCGTGACCGCCGTCTATGCCGCCGGGATGGGGCTCGTGCAGCGCGAGGCGCGGCGGTTCTTCTGTTATCTACTCCTCAGCCATTCCTCGCTGGTGCTGGTGGGGCTGGAACTGGCGACTCCCGAAGGGCTCGCGGGGGGGCTCGCGGTCTGGTTGTCGGTCGGCTTGTCGTTGGGGGGCTTCGGGCTGACGCTGCGGGCGATCGAAGCGCGGATGGGGCGGATCTCGCTCGCCAGTCATCACGGGCTGTTCGAGCATATGCCGCTGCTGGCGTCGTTCTTTCTGCTGACGGGGCTCGCCAGCGTCGGGTTCCCGGGGACCATCGGCTTCATCGCCACCGAACTGTTGATCGACGGCGCGGTGCAGGTTTATCCCTACTCCGGGATGGCGATCGTCCTGGCGACGGCGCTCAACGGCATCGCCGTGCTGAAGGCGTTCTTTCAGATTTTCACCGGCACGCGGCATACCGCGACGATTTCGCTGACCATGCGGCGACCGGAACGGTATGCCGTCATGACGCTTGCCGCGCTGATTCTCGGCGGGGGACTCTATCCGCAGCCGGGGATCGCCTCGCGGTATCAGGCGGCGGTCCATCTTTTGGAGCATCGTCGCGCGGCGGCGACGTCGGAGGGGCCCCCGTCGCATGGAGACGCGGCGGATCACGCCGGGTTACAACCTCCAGCGGCGGACGAAGTCACCGTCGTCGTAAGCGGTTTGAACCGCGGCGGCGAGCGTCCGCAGCAACGATTGCCGACTGAAGGGTTTGGGGAGCAGCGAATCGATCCGCCCCGCGCGCACCTCATCGACGAGCGCTTCCGTCGGCCGCGAGGTCATCAACACCGCGGGCCGGCGGGCGTCGAGCGCCTTCAGCGCCGAGAGGGCTTCCAAGCCGCTGCGTCCCGGCATGTGAAGATCGCAGAGGGCCAGATCGGGGCGTGACTGGACCAGTTCCCACGCCTCGTCCCCCGACTCCGCTTCCAAGACGTCGAAAAACGGCGCGCAAACCTCGCGGACCACTTCCCGCAAGGCCGCGTCATCGTCCGCCAGCAACAAGCGATAGGTCATGTCGTGTCGACCCGTCGTGCCACATCCCCGAGCCGTGCGTCCGTTTCACGGCAACCAGACTATCCCTAACACACCAAGGAAGTTCGGTCAATTGTGAAGGGGGAAACTCGGGGAGCGGCCACCCTCGGGATGGAAAATGACGTAACTCCTCAATCCGACATTCGTTAAGTCCAAAGGTGGATGCTGGAATCGGGCGGGTCAACACGAAGGCGAATTCCCATCCGCCGGAGTCGCTCTGAAACCTTGCGGTTTGCAATGACTGGGTTGGATGCGTAAATTTTACCGCCACGGCAGACCGTCTTGGTGGCAGCGCTTGTTCTCGGGATGCTGATTCTGATCTGCCGAAAGCATGAAGGGGCGCACGGCGCGCGGGGACGATTCCCGACGCTCGGCGACCCGACTTTGTCTTGATGTGGTCTGGGGTGTCGCGCCGGCACCAGCAGGACCGCCCGGGAAGCCTTTGGCTTCCCGACGTTGTTTGGCGAAGGTTGCCTGTTATGTCGTCGCGGATGCGGGTCGGATGGGGGTTGAGCATTCTCTTGGTTTGCGCCACGGGTTGGGAACGCGTCCCCTGTTGGGGGCAAACTCCATCACCGACCGTGACCTCACCCGCGACCCCATCGCCGGCGGAACCCGCCGTGAACGCGCCGCAGCCGCTGCCCGCGGTCGCCCCCGTCGAAGCGCAGCCGATCGTCGTCGATCCGCTGTTGGCGCAGGTCGACGAAGCGATTCGGACCAACAGCCAGCGGTTTCTCGTCGCCGGGCACAACAGTCCCTGGCAAATCTTCCATGGGTTGCTCGCCTATCGCGGCGATTTTCAACTGAAAGTCGGTCAGGACAAGGTCCGCGCGATCGACTGGGTCATGACCCACGATCCCAAATTCCATGGCCAATCCCTGATTCTGACAACGCAGCACGGGGCGAAGTTTCACCCCTACAACAACGTCCCGATGGCGTTTGAAGGGCACGTCGGGCAGACGCTGGCGCTCCTCTCGGAATCGCACCTGCCGATCGACACCAAGTTT
>CAYRVS010000061.1:9935-25407 GCA_964427725.1 uncultured Planctomycetaceae bacterium
AAGTTTAAGACCGGGAACAAGGAAGTCACGCTCGGGGAGTTCCTGCAGGGGCTGATGATGGAGGTCAACACCCGGGAGGAGACGACTTGGGTGCTGTGGGCGCTGATCAACTACTTCAAGGTCGACGCCCAGTGGACCAATCAATGGGGCCAGGCGTGGAGCATCGAGGCGCTCGTACGGCAGGAGGTCGCCGCCGATACCCCCAGCCGGCCGTGCGGCGGGAATCACAATCTGTTCGTCCTGTCGCGGTCCCGCGACAAGTATCTGAAGACCGGGCGACCGCTCCGCGGGGTCTGGTTCGAGGCCGATCAGAAAGTCCGAAAGTACATCGAATACGCGCGGTCGATGCAGAATCCCGACGGCACGTTCTCGTCGAATTCGTACAAGGGGCCCGGGTACACCACCGACATGAATCTCCGGTTCAACACCACCGGGCATACGTTGGAGTTTCTCTCGGTCGGCCTGCCGCAGGAACGGCTGAACGAACAGTGGGTCCGTAATGCCGTCCACGTCCTCTCCCAAGAGCTGATCCAACATCGTAAGGCCCCGGTCGATTGCGGGCCGCTGTATCACTCACTCAACGCGCTCATCATCTACCGCCATCGGTTGAAGCATGGCGACCCGATCGTCAAGCAGGTCTTCGAGCCCGCAGTCCCCGTGGCGGCGGTGACCCCCACACCGACGCCATCGACGGCGACCGAAGCGGCCCCCGCGACGACCGTCGCCGCGACGCCGATGCCCGAGACCACGCCCACGCAGGCGATTACGCCGCCCACGACGCCCGCGACGACTCCCATACCGGCCGCCGTGAACGTGGCGCCGCAGCCGGCCCCCGCGACGGTGACGCCCCCCATGCCGGCGATGCCCGAATCCCCCGTGACGACTCAGCAAGCGCCGGCGACGACGCCGATGCCCGCGACGATTGTCACGTCCGGCGCGGCGAATCGCCCGCTGGTGGCGCGGCCCGCCCCGATGGAACCGTTGTCGACCGCGACCCCGGCGCTCCCGCGGGTTCCCGCGCCGGCCGCGGTCGGTGTCGATCTCACCGCCCCGCGGCTGCCGACGCTCCCGGCAGTCAATACGCCCCGGGTGATGCCCGGCCCGATCTCGGCGCTCGAGCCCGCGAATCGGTTGTGAGCGGCGGCCGGTGCTCTGCCGGGATGTGGCGTTTCGGCGACATGGTCGCGACATGAAATCGGCCATAAATCCCTTGTGAGCCGTCGGGGTCGGAGGCAAAGTGGCCCGCATGTTGCGGATCGCCACCGACCTTTGGCCCCAATCGCTGCTGACGTACGTCGCCTTTCGCGTCGCGTTGCGATTGACCGTCGATTGCCTCGCCAAGCACGGTCCCGAGGGGCCGTCTGGTGATGGGGATGAGCCCGGTCCGTACCTCGCCGAGGTTCCTTTCCTGCGCGAGGTCCCGCTGCCGATCCAGTTGGAGCTTCTCGCCGAGACGTGGGAACGGCATCTGGCCCGGGATGTGCGGCAGGCGGGGTTGCTCGATGAGAGCGTGGTTTACGCGGTCTGTGAATCCGCCGCGCGTGCCGCCGAACATCAGCCGGAACGGATCACGTGGGCGCTGCGCGGGGGGCCGGTCGATCTGACGGTTCCCGCCGATCAGCAACTCGCCGCCGAATTTCGCGCGCTCTATCTGAAACTCTCGAACGACGGCGATTTTCTGTTGATCAGCCAGTTCCTCGATTTGCCGCCGGAGGCCGCGGCGGATTGGAAGGCCCGAATGGGACTCGACGAGGAGCGATCGGAATCGCTGTTCGAGGTGCTTGGTCGCTGGCATGCGCGGCCGGAGCTAGTCGGCAAACTGCAGGGGCTGATCACGTTGCGGGAGGCCGAACCGCTGGCGCGGTTGGCGGGGACGGCGTTGCCGGCGTGATGTGTTGAACATCGGCGGCAACGCGCCCCCGGCGGTGACGACATGAACTTCCGGGCACTCACGTCGTCCGTTTGACGATCAGCACGGTCGCGTCGTCCGGCAGATTGGCGTCGCCGTGAAAGCCGAGAACATCCTCCCGGATCGCGGCGACGATCTCCGTGGCGCTCGATCCGGCGTGTCGATCAATCAGCGTCTCCAACCGCGCGGAGCCGTACATCTCATCGTCGGGACTGCGAAGTTCGATGATTCCGTCGGTACCGAGAAAGACCACATCCCCCGGCTCCAACCGGGCCTCCGCGGGGGCATGCGGCAGCTTGATTTCGGGAAAGCCGAGCGGCATCACCGTCGGGAACAGTCGGATCGCTTCGTGGGATGCGGCGCGGTAGTGATACGCCGGAGCATGCCCGCCGTTGGCCCAATCGACCCGATGAGTCACCGGATCGACCACGACGAAACAGCAGGTGAGAAACCGTCCGTCCTGCAAATCGGGCGTCAGCGAGGCCCGCAGCGTCTCGACGAATTCGTGGACATCCCTCGCCGTGCGGGCCAGCACATGCGCCATCGCCCGGACCGTCGCCATGATGAGGGCGGCGGCGAGGCCGTGCCCGCTGACATCCCCCACGGCGAATCCCACGCGGCCTTCGGCGAGCGCGAGCCAGTCGTAATAGTCGCCGCTGACGAACTCCGCGGGTTGCCACCACGCGGCGATCTCGTAGCCCGGAACTTCGGGGAGCGTCTTGGGGAGAAACCCGGCCTGAATCTTATGGCCGGTCACCAGCGCCTGCTTCAATTCCAACGCTTCGATCGCGGCGGCTTCCAACCGGCGCCGTTCCAGCGCCACCGCCACATGCGACGCGAACGCCTGGACGAGTCGCTCATCCAGATCGTGGAAGCCGCCCGGCTTGTTGAGGAGTTGCAGCACCCCCAGCAGGCGCCCATCGCCGGCGAGAATCGGGGTCGCCAGAATGTTCAAGGTCCTGAAGCCGGTCCGCTTGTCGACGCTGGGATCCCACCGCGCATCCTTCGCGGGAACGGGGACCGACAACAGCCGGCGTTCGGTCGCCACCCAACCGACGATCCCTTTGTCCAAGGGATGCCGAATCTCGGCGATCTCCAGCGCGGTCACCACGCGGGTGTAGAGTTCGCGCCGCTCGGCGTCATGAATGAACAGGCTCGCCCGTTCGCAGCCCACAGCCCGGCAGACCCCTTGCGTGGCGATCTGCAGGATGCCGTCCAGGTCGCGTTCCGACCCGAGTTCCAGGGCGATCTCGAGGAGTTGCGTGAGCGCCGTGGTCGCATGGCCGTTGGCTGTGGTGTTCGTCATGGACCCGACGGACTCCCTCGAACTTCAGTCCCGCGCCCAGGCTGGTCACCGCCGCTTCAAGACGTAGACCACGTCCTCCGTCTCGTCGTCGAGATCGATCGGACCGTCGACATCGTACCGGAAATCGTAGGTGTCGATCAGTTCCAATTCGGGGGTCTTCTCGATCAACCGCCGCATTTGCTCGCGCGTGTAGGTCCGGAAATGGGTCTCGTCCCGAATCCGAAATTGTTTGGTGGGGGTGTGGACGTCGTACGTCATCCCGATCCGTTCGTCGCGCTTTTTGAGATCGGTTTCGATCGACCACAGGCAACTGTTGACGGTCAGCGAACCGCGCGTCGCCGACCAGCGTTCCTCGGTGCATTTCTGCGCCGTCTTGGGCGTGAGATGCAGCCCCAACAGATACAATCCACCGCGCCGCAGACAGCCGGCGATGCTGCGGAAATGCCCTTCGGCGGCGGCTTCGGTCGGCAGGTGTCGGAAGGTGTTGATCATGTTGAAGCAGGCGTCGACCTTGGTCTTCAAGTGGAAGTCGGCCATGTCGCCGACGAACGCCGTCTCGGGAAATCCGTGCCGCTTCAACCGCGCGTTGCAAAACTGAACGGCGTGCGGATTGAGGTCGAGCCCGGAGACCTGATAACCCGCCTGCGCGAGCTTGATCATCAACCGCCCGGTGCCACAGCCCGGTTCAAAGACCTTCCGAACCGGGTTGCGATCGTACTTGGCGAACATCCCGCGCAGAAAATCGAACTCCGCCTTCCAATCGGAACCGAAAATCAGATCGTAGTACTTGGGAAAGTCGTACAGATGACCGGCGATGGTTTCCATAAGGGCCTTGGAAGTTGATGGTCGAGGGTGAAGGGGCGGGGGAGGCACCAAGGGAGGCCGGCCCTCGCGAGGAGGCCGGCGGTGTTCGGGTGCCGAGCCGAGTATGACGCGCCAGCCCGGCCGGTCGAACACGGTGAGTCGTCGGATGGATCGGGCTGATCCGGGATGTCGAACATACCAGGCACGAATCACGGCGACGATTGGACTGAAGTCCCGGATTCCTCGCAAGGGTGGCTGGTTCCATGAGCGCCAGCCACCAACCGACAACCCGCATCGGGTGAACCTGAGCGGATATGGTCCTTCGTTTGACCCCCTTTGCCGCGCGCTCCCATAATCATTTGAATGCCGCGTCACTCTGGTCAGGGGTGAGGGCAGGTTCTCTCGGAAAGTCCGCCACGCATGACTACCACCTTCGCGACCACCCCGCCGCGGGCCACGTCGCAGGTTCCCGACGCCGCCGGCCGCTTCGGCGAGTTCGGCCGCCGCTTCGTCCCTGAAACCCTGATGTTCGCCCTGGAACAGCTTACGGCGGAGTATCACGCCGCCCGGCAAGACCCCGCCTTCGCCCAACGGCTTGACGAGCTCCTGCGGACGTTCGTCGGTCGGCCGAACCCCCTCTATTTCGCCGAGCGGCTGACGCAGTCCTGCGGCGGAGCCCGCATTTACTTCAAACGCGAGGATCTGAACCACACCGGCGCGCACAAGATCAACAACACCATCGGGCAGGCGCTCCTGACCCTGCGGATGGGCAAAACCCGGGTCATCGCCGAAACCGGAGCGGGGCAACACGGCGTGGCGACCGCGACCGCCTGCGCGCGGTTCGGGCTCCCGTGCGTCGTGTACATGGGCGAGGAGGACGTCCGCCGGCAGAAGCTGAACGTCTTCATCATGCGGACGATGGGGGCCGAGGTCCGCCCGGTCACCAGCGGATCCCGCACCCTCCGCGACGCCATCAACGAGGCGATGCGCGACTGGATGGCGAGCGTCGAGAACACCCATTACATCCTCGGCTCGGTCGTCGGCCCCCATCCGTTCCCGATGATCGTCCGTGATTATCAGTCGGTCATCGGTCGCGAAGCGCGGCAGCAGTCGCTCGAATTGATCGGCCGGCTTCCCGATGAAGTCATCGCCTGCGTCGGGGGGGCTCGAACTCGGCGGGGATGTTCTACCCGTTCGTCGATGACGAGGGGGTCGCGATCACCGGCGTCGAGGCGGGGGGCCGTAGTTCCGCCCCCGGCGAACACGCCAGCACCCTCAGCTTCGGCAAGAAAGGGGTGCTGCACGGCAGCTACAGCTACGTCCTGCAGGATGAGGACGGCCAGACCGCCGACGTCCATTCGATCTCCGCCGGGCTCGATTACCCGGGCGTCGGTCCCGAGCACAGTTATTGGAAAGACACCGGCCGCGTGAATTACGTCGCCATCCGCGACGGCGAAGCTTTGGAGACGATGCAGCTCGTGGCGCGGACGGAAGGGATCCTGCCGGCGCTTGAGACCTCGCACGCGCTGGCCTACGCCATCCAGCGCGCAAAGCAATTGCCGGCCGACAAGGCGATCGTCGTCTGCCTCTCCGGCCGCGGCGACAAAGACGTCTACGAAGTCGCCCGCCTGACCGGCAAGGCGCTTGACTGAACCACTGACGGAGGGAACCACGAAACACACGGAATGTGCGGGAGAGGGAAACCACGAAACACACGAAATGCCACGAAAGTAGGACAGGGTTCGGCCGGGTGAACCATGAAGACCCTAGGATTCCCTTTCGTGTCATTTCGTGTGTTTCGTGGTTCTATCGCATTCCTGTCCGTGTGTTCCGTGGTTCCTTCCTTGAAGCCGCCAGCCCCACCGACGAGAGATCGATCCCCACACCATGACCGTCCCCGCGACTCGGATCACCGCCGCGTTCCAAGCCCGTCAACATCAGGGACACCTCGCGTTTATTCCCTTTGTGACGGCGGGTGATCCCGAGCTCGCCACGACGACGCAGCTCATTCGGACCCTCGCCGCCGCCGGAGCCGACCTTATCGAAGTCGGCTTTCCCTACAGCGACCCCATCGCCGACGGGCCGGTGATTCAGTCCTCCTACACGCGGGCGCTCAACAACAAGCTCAAACTCAAGGAAATCTTCGCGGCGGTCGGCTCCGTCAGCCGCGAGGTCGAGACTCCGCTGCTGGCGATGGTGTCGTACGCCTTGATCTTCCGCAGCGGGCCGGCCGAGTTCGTCCGGCAGGCGGTCGAGGCGGGCTTCTGCGGGCTGATCGTGCCCGATCTCCCCGGCGACGAAGCGGGCGAGTTCGCGCAACTGACGAAGTCGGCAGGACTGGCTCTTGTCCAACTCGTCGCCCCGACCACGCCGGCCCAGCGGCTCGCGGGGATCCTCGAGCATGCGAGCGGCTTCGTCTATTGCATCGCCGTCGCGGGGACGACCGGCGCGCGGGACGCCCTCCCGGTCGACCTGACCAACATGCTCGCTCAACTGCGGGCGCAAACGAAACTCCCCCTGGCGGTCGGCTTCGGCGTCAGCCGTCCCGAACAGGTCCGCGATCTGCGCGGGCGGGCCGACGGTGCGATCGTCGGATCGGCCCTCGTGAAGTGCCTGGATCCGGGGTCTCAGCCTGCGGTCGACGTCCCGACGGTGACCGCCCAGCTGCGGCAGTTGGCGACGGAGTTGGCGACCGCCGCGCACGGGGGGTAGCGCGATCGTCGACGTCTTGTGGTGGTTCGTTGGAGCATCAGTCCGAAGTGAAGGGTGAGCCCTTTCCGTCGAGGACCACGCGATGGGTGTCGCCCTGTTTGATCGAACCACGCGGGCCATCGTGTTCGAGGTCAACTATTGGCACTATCGGGCGATCGTCGAGACGATCCGTACGCTTGATGTTTTGCCCCCGGAGACGGTCGACACGCTCCATGAATCGTGGTGCGATCACGGCTTGACCGCCGAGGAGGCGCGGCGGGTCGCCTCCGGCCTGCGCGCACGGGTCATTCCGACACTCTCCGCCGACGAACGGCTGCTGCTGGACGGCACCCGGACCACGGAACCCGACGACGGAGTCTTTCATCGTGAGCCGGCCGATCAGGCGCGGAATTACGGGACCAATCGTCGCGTCCTCGAAGCCTTTGCCGCATGCTGCGAAACGTGCGACGGATTTTTCGTCTGCTGAGCGGGTATCACGAGGCGCCCCATACCGTCCAGGAGCGGTCGCCGAAAATCCTAGCCGAATCGATGGGATTGTGGGGCGGAAAGACGCAAGTTCGCGGGCGGTCTGGTAGGGTACGGCCTGGGCGTGATCAGATCCCATGATGAGTCCATGCATGGCCCGACGTTCGCTTGCCGTCAATCCGTATGCCTGCGAGTCGGTTGAAACCTGGCTGTCGCGGTTGGAGTTCGCCCCGTCGTTGGAGGACCGGTTCCAGGCCTTCACGGCCTTGAGTCAGTTGCAGCCTCCGGGGGCGATCTGCGAATTGGCGGCTCGGTTGCTGGCGGATCGTGAGCCCGAATTGCGCGCCGCCGCCGCCCATTGGATCGCCGGGGCGTGCGATCGCGGGCGATTGTCGCCGACCGATGTTCCCGCCGACCTCGCGGGTAAGCTGACCGCCCGGTTGACCGAGTCCGATCCGGAGGTGCAGCTGGCGTGCCTCCGCGCCTTGTCTCGACTTGGCGCGCCAGCCGCGGCGCTGGAACCGGTCATCACGCGATTGATCGGGTCTGATGCTGCCGAACCGACCTCGATCGTGATGCTGGCGGAGCTTTGTCGCCGGGTGCCGGACGCCGGTCGTCGCAATCTTGCGGCACTGCGGCGGTGGCTGGTCGCCGAGCAAGCCGACGTGCGGGAGGGGGCGGCGCTGTCCCTCCTGGGTCTCGGCGCCGACGGCGTCGACGCGCTCCCCGAATGGTTGCAGGCGATCGACGATGAAGAGCCGCTGGTCCGTGAGACCGCGGCGCGGGCGTTGGGACGCTTCGTGGCGACCCATCCGGAGGTGCGCGCGGCGCTGGATGGGGCGGTGACCGATGCCGACCCCGGAGTCGCCGCCGCAGCGCGGGAAGCGCTGGGAGGATGACGTTCGCGCGGATGCCCAGGGAAGGCCTTCCCTGGGCATCGTCGTCATCATTCCGCGCCGACGTTGCCCTTCAGGCGTCCCTCGCGGTCGAACTGCAGCAGCGCCTGGATCAGTTCGTCGAGCGCCCCCTGCATCATCTGATCGAGCTTATACAGCGTCAGGCCGATGCGGTGGTCGGTCATGCGGTTCTGCGGGAAGTTGTAGGTCCGAATCCGCTCGCTGCGGTCGCCCGAACCGATCAGGGTGCGGCGTTGTTCCGCCCGTTCCTGCTGCTGCTGGGACTGCCTGAGTTCGAGCAGCTTCGATCGCAACACGCGGAGCGCTTTCGCGCGGTTCTTGTGCTGGCTCTTTTCGTCCTGAATCCGCACGACCAGGCCCGTCGGCTTGTGCGTGATCCGGACCGCCGACTCGGTCTTGTTGACCTTCTGCCCCCCCGGGCCGCCCGCCCGCATCGTGTCGATTTCGAGATCCTCGTCCTTGATTTCGACGTCGATGTGGGTCGCTTCGGGCATCACGGCGACCGTCGCGGCGCTGGTGTGGACGCGACCTTGCGTTTCGGTTTCGGGAACCCGCTGCACGCGGTGCCCGCCACTTTCAAATTGCAGCTGATGGAACGCCGCCTCGCCGGTGATCGTGAGGACGACTTCCTTCAGCCCCCCCATATCCGATGGGGAAAGGTCGATCACCTCGTACTTCCATCCGGGCTGCTTGTCGACATACCGGGTGTACATGGTGAAGAGGTCGTTGGCGAAGAGAGCCGCCTCTTCGCCGCCCGTCCCGGCGCGGATTTCCATGATCAGACTGCCGCGGGTCAGCGAGTCCCCCGCCGTGACCATGTCCTCCAGTTCGACCCGCAGCGCTTCGTACCGCTGCTTGATCTCGCCGAGTTCCGACTGGGCGTACTCGCGCTCGGCGGCATCGGTCGACGCCTCGAGCATTTCGCGGGCGGTGGCGAGGTCGGCTTCGAGCTGATTGAACGCCCGCACCGACAACGCGACTTTACCGAGCCCCCCGTGCTCGCGCTGCAGCTCGACCATCCTGCCGGTATCGGCGAGGACATCAGGATCCTGCAGCAGCCGCTCGACTTCTTCGTAGCGCGCCAGTTTGGCCTGCAAGGTGGGGAACATGCGGGAGCTCGAATCGAGAGGGGATTCCGGTCACCGCCGCGGCGACGGTCGCCACGGACTTCGAGAGCCACGGCCCGCGAGACCCTTGGGGGCCCCGGGCGGGTCAGACCACGGCAGCGCGCCCGGGAGGGGACGCCATGCCATGGCGCGCACGACGGTGGATCCGGCTACTTCCCCTCTTCGGTCCCCTTGGCCCCACGCGTGGCCCACTTGTACTTCTTCTGAAACTTTTCGACGCGGCCGGCGGTGTCGACGAACTTCTGCTTGCCCGTGAAGAAGGGGTGCGACGCCGAGCTGATGTCGACGGTGACGAGGGGGAGTTCGCGCCCTTCGTATTGGACCTTCTTGTCGGTCTTGATGGTCGACCGCGTCAGGAACTGCGTCCCCGTGGAGGAATCCTGAAACACCACTTCACGGTATTGAGGATGGATGCCGTCTTTCATCGCCGTTCCTGACCAAGAGCTGCGCCGAAGCCGCGACGGAGTGTCCGTCCGGTGGGCTGGAGAGTCGGGCATCATAAGTGACGCGACGGATGATGGCAACTCAATAGGACGACAAGAAACGTGATCATGCGCCCACACCTCCGGTGATTCCAGTACGGCCTAGATGTCTACTCAAGATCCTTATGATGAAGGAGTTAAGACATTCTGAGCAAGCCGCGAATTCGCCTCGACGAGCCCTTGTCATCATCACCCGATGGTGTGATGGTGGCGGCAACTCCAGCCTCACGACTTCCGCCAATCGCCCTAGCCCGGGAGCTTCCAATCATGCGCCGCTTCCTCCGCGGTCTTGCCTCATGTCTGATGGTCTGGTCGGCCGGGCTGACTTGGGCCGATTCACCCCCTCCGGTGAAGCTCATCGCCGACGCCGTTTCGCTGCCGGCGAAAATCGCCTTCGGATCGTGCGCGAAGGAGACGAAGCCCCAACCGGTGTTGGATGTCGTTGTTCGCCAAGCGCCCGATCTCTTCATCTATCTCGGCGACAACATCTACGGCGACAGCCGGGACATCGGCATCCTGCGGGCGAAGTACAATCAATTAGGGGCCAAGCCCGAATTCCAACGCCTGCGTGCCGCCGTGCCGGTCCTGTCCATCTGGGACGACCACGACTACGGCGAGAACGACGCCGGGAAGGAGTATCCCCTCAAGGTTGCCTCGCGCGACCTGTTCTTCGAGTTCTGGCGGGTCCCCAACGACAGCCCCCGTCGCGGCCATCCCGGGATCTACGGCAGCCATCGCTTCACCGCGAACGGCCGGACGCTGCAGATCATTCTGCTCGATACCCGGACCTTCCGCGATCCGTTGCAGCGAACGCCCAAACCACTTCCCGCCGACAGCCTCTACAAGAACGACTACGTGCCCGATCCTAACCCGGAAAAGACGCTGCTTGGCGTCGACCAATGGGCTTGGTTGAGGACCGAGCTCGCGCAGCCGGCGGACGTCCGCATCATCGCGTCGTCGATTCAGTTTGGTCACGAGTACAACGGTTACGAATCGTGGACCAACCTGCCGGGCGAGCAGCAGCGGTTTCTTGACCTGATCCGCGACACGAAAGCCAACGGCGTCGTCTTCATCTCGGGGGATGTCCATTGGGCCGAGATTTCCAAACGGGAGCTTCCCGACGGCTATCCCCTCTACGATGTCACCGCGAGCGGCATCACCGAAACGTGGCCCCATTTGGAACCCAACCGTTTTCGCGTCGGCGAGGCGGTCCGTGAGAATCATTTCGGGCAAATCGTCATCGACTGGCAACGCGACGATCCGTTGGTCTCGCTGCAGGTGATCGACAAGGAGGGAACAGTGCGGCTCAACGAAGCGGTTCCCCTCTCGCGGCTGAGGTTTCCGTAAGCCAAGACGCGGGGCGTGTTCCGGTCGGTCACAGCGCGGTATGGTTTGCGGCGAGGCGACGGGTTCGGTGCGTCGTCGAACCTAGCCTCAGTTCACGACTTTCCGGCTGTGCTCGACATCATGCGCGCTCGTCCGTTGTTTGCCCGGTGGCTTCCGACCTTAACCTGGCTGACGCTGATCGGCCCGCTCTCCGCTGCGGAACCGGTCCTGCGTTGGGAGCGCCCCACCAGCCCCGTCCCCTGTTATGACTTCGCCGAAATCACGCTGCGGGTCGATCAACCGACCGCGCCCAACCCCTTTACCGACGTGCGACTGACGGGCGAGTTTCAGCGCGAGGGACAACCGCCGGTACCCGTGACCGGGTTTTGCGACGCGCGGGACGGCACGGTCTATCGCATTCGGTTCATGCCGAACGAACCGGGAGTCTATCGGTACGTCGTCACGTTCACTCAGGGAGATCGCGTCCGCACGGAAACCGGGACGTTCGAGAGCGTCGCGGGATCGAACCCGGGGCCGGTGCGGGTCGACCCGGCGCATCCGTTTCACTTCGTCCGTGAAGGGACGGGGGCCCATTGGTTCTGGATGGGGACCACGACCTATCAACTCCTGGCGTTCGACGAAGCGACGATCGCGGCGTCGGTGAATCGGCTCGCCGATCTGGGGGTGAATCGCTTACGGGTCGCCCTCAGCGGGCGGACGAAGGATGGGATGCGGTGGAACGAGCCGCTGGTGGTCCGCAGCGACAAGTTCGCGTTTCAGATGGAGCCGTGGATCGCCGCGCGATCGCATGACCTGGAGAATCCCGGGTTCGATGTCACCCGGTTCAACGTCGAATTCTTCCAGAAAACGGAACGGATGCTGCGGCTGGCGCGCGACCGGGACGTGATCGTCTCGATCATCTTCTACGTCGACGGTCGCGACGCCGGGGTCGACCCGTTCGGCAAGGAGGGGATGGGCGGGCCCGACGAGCGGCGGTATTACGAATACGTCGCCGCGCGGCTGAGTCCGTTCTCGAACATCATGTGGGACGTCACCAACGAGTATCACCTGTTCCGCGACGAGGCGTGGGTGAACGCGATGGGAACCTACTTGAAGGCTTGCGATCCCTACGACCACATCGCCAGCGTGCATGGTCACGGCAAGTTTCCGTTCCGCGAGTCCCCCTGGGCCGACTTCGCGCTCTATCAGTCGTGGGACGAGCACGGCGGGTACGCCTTCATGCTGCGGAACCGCAAGACGCAGCAGGATCTCGGTCGGCCGTTCCCGCAGATCAACGAGGAGTACGGGTACGAGGATCATTACCCTTATCCGTGGGGGGAGGGCCGCGTTTGGCCGACGCGGACCGCGGAGACCCGCCGCCGCCTGGCGTGGGAGATGACGATGGCCGGGTGCTATCAGACGACCGGCGAGCGGGCCAACACCGGCACCGGCGCGGGGCGCGACACCGGCGGAGGTTGGGTGAATGGTCGCGGCGACGAGACGATGACGATGCTGCGCGGCTACCGGCACATTCGCACGTTCTTCGAGGGGTTGTCGTGGTGGGAGCTTGAACCGCGTCCCGATCTGGTTGCGCTGCCCGAGGAGCCCCCGCGTCCCGCGCCGCCGAAAGATCGTCATGCCCCACCGATCATTCGGCTCTTGCATCCCCACCCGACGCTGCTGGCCACCGAGGGAAGCGTCTACGTGGCATATTTGCCGCAAGGCGGCGAGGTGACGCTGGACCTCGCCCCGGGGAACTATCGCGGCCGCTGGTTCAATCCGCGTACAGGAATCTTCGTCGAGGGTGGCTGCGCCGCGGTGGGCGGACGCTGGAGGTCACCCGCCGCGCCGGATGCGGAGGATTGGGTGTTATTGTTGGTGCTCGAGTGATGATTGACAAAGAAGCCCACCCAAGGCTTCGGGTGGGCTTCCTGATGGTGAATGTTTCAACACCAACTCAATTCATCCCGGCCGCCTTGGCTGCCTTCTTCTTCTTGCCAGTGTTGGGATTGGGGAGCCAGCGGGCGGGTAGCTGTTCCGCGTTCCAGGCGTCCCAGAGCGCTTGCAGTTCTTGGCGTTTTTCGGAATGCGAGTTCGACAGGTCGTTCGCCTCGCCGATGTCGGCCTTCAGGTCGAACAGTTTCGGCGTGAAGTTATCGGCGTTCGCCGCGACGAGTTTCCAATCACCGTGCCGAATCGCCCATTGCTTGCCGAACCGCCAATACAAGGTCTCGTGAGGCCGGCCCTGCGCCTCATCCGTGAGGTACGGAAGCAGATTGACGCCGTCGAGCCGCCACGCGGGGTCGATCGTCCCTCCCGCGGCGGCGACGGCGGTCGGCAACAGATCGAGCTGAATCACCGGGTGATCATACGCGATTCCCGACGGAAGCTTCCCGACCCATTGCATGCAAAAGGGAACCCGCACGCCCCCTTCCAGCGTCGAAGCCTTGTACCCGCGTAGCGGGCCGTTCTGCGACGTCGTCGACTGGGTTGGTCCACCGTTGTCCGCCACAAAGGCGATCAAGGTGTCGCGCTCGTGCCCTTGCTGACGGACTTTGCTCAAGACCGCCCCCACGGCGTCGTCCATCCCCGACAACATCGCGGCGAAGAGCTTCCGCTTCGGGTCGGTGATGTTCGGGAACCGGTCGAGGTATTTCGCGGGCGCCTGCAACGGCGCGTGCTGCGCGTTGAACGGAAGATACAAGAAATACGGCTTGTCCCCCTGACGCTCGATCCAGTCGACCGCCCGCGCGGCGTAGGCGTCGGTGGTGTAGAACGCATCGTCCTTGATGGGAGCGACCGCGGGCGAGACGCGGCTGTCGATGAAGTTCGGCGGATTGTAGAACGGGGTATTCCCCACGGTGCCGTAGAACTCGTCGAACCCACGCTTGGTCGCCTGGAATTCCGGATTACGGCCGAGATGCCATTTCCCGATGGCGATCGTCGCGTAGCCCAACGCCTTCAGGCGGTCGGCGATCGTTGTTTCCTCGACCGGCAGACCGAAATCGCGGCCGTTCGGTTGGGCGGGGCCTTCGTTCCATTCATGCCCGAATCGCGTCTGATAGCGCCCGGTCATCAGCCCGGCACGGGTGGGTGAGCAATACGGCCCCGAAACATAGCCGGCGGTGAATCGCACGCCGTGTTTCGCGAGCGAGTCGATATGGGGCGTCGGAATCTCGGGATTTCCTTGCATCCCCAATTCGCCGTACCCCAGGTCATCGGCGAGAAAGATGATGATGTTCGGCGGGCGGGCCTCGACAGTGACGGATAGGCCGAGACACAAGCCGAACAGACCGGCCAGCCACGAGCGACGGGCGACGACAGGATGCAAGTGCATAGAACTCCCTTGTCTGATGAGACACCGGATGGGACACGACCGACGTGTTGACCGAAAAATACCACTGGCGGCGCGGAAAGGCACCATTCCGCGATCCGATGAATCACGTCGAACGACCGCTCAACTGCTCGCGCTGCGATAAAACCGCAGGGAAAACCGGAAAATCACCCGGCTCATCAGGATCGCCACGACGCCCGTCGCCAGGGTCAGCCCCGTCAACCAGCCCGGCTCGATCAGCATCGACATCACTACCCGCGCGGGGACCGTCATCACGAGCAGGATCGGCAGGATGTACGAGAAGACGAACCGGATCACCTCGCCGGTCGGCGAGCCGCTGTAAATCGTCGAGGGATACCGCGCGAAGACGGTGATGTAGAACCAGAAATCAATCAGGCTTTGGTTGCGGCCGAAGAAGAGGCTGGTGCAGGCCAGCGAGATCATCAGGCTGTAGAAGAAGGCGGTCGCCGCGATGATCAGCAGCAGATACAAGCCGAATGACAGGGGCGTAAGGGTCGCGTCGCCGATGCGAAAAGCATAGGTGAGCAGTCCGCCGCCGAGCGCGACCTGCGAGATCATCGCGAGGTCCATCTTCTCGAACGAGACGAGGAACTGCGGATCGATCGGTTTGACGAGGACGAAGTCGAGGTTGCCGGTGCGGATCAGTTCGCTGAACTGCGCGCAATTCGGCATGAACAGCATCTCGACCAGCGAGTTGACGATCATCACCGTCGCCATGAAGCCGAAATACTCGGCCCGCGACCAGTCGTTGATCGCCGGGACGCGGCTGTAGATCAGCTCGAACAGCACGAACTGCATCACGAACCAGAAGCCGCGGGTCAGCAGCGTGGTGAGAAAATTCCCGCGAAACTGCAGCTCGCGCTCGAGCGCGTTCTGAAAGAACCTGGTCCAGACCCGCAGATAAAACGGCACGTACGCGCTCCGACCGGTCGGGAACCGGGTCACTCTTCGACCGCGTGGGCTTCCAGTTCCTCGAGCGTCAGAAACTCGAGGGTCGAGATGTGGGTCGCTTCCAGGACCAGCGGCGGCGCGACACCAGCCAGCAACGCCTCACGCCACCGCTCGACAC
>CAYRVS010000062.1:0-25278 GCA_964427725.1 uncultured Planctomycetaceae bacterium
TCCTTCAGCACGTCCGCCCCGGTGATGTCGGACGGCATCAGGTCGGGCGTGAACTGCACCCGGCGGAACTCCAGGTCGAGGCAGCGCGACAGCGTCCGCGCCATCAGCGTCTTCCCCAGTCCCGGCACGCCGTACAGCAGCACATGCCCGCGACACAACAGCGCGATCATCAGCGATTCGATGATCTCGGTCTGCCCGACGATCACCTTGCTCATTTCGCGCTGCACCGCTTCATGGGCTTCGCGCAACCGCGCGATCACCGCGGTGTCGGTCGACAGCGACGTCATTACAGGCTCCTGAGGAGATAACTGGGGTTAAGCGGTCGATCTTCGATGGTGAAGGGTTCCGCGGCGGAGGGTCGGAACCGTTGGGTCTTCGCCCGCAGCCCCTCCAGCACGTCCGCCGTACCGACCGCGAGATAGACGGTCTCGCCGTCGACCTTGCCGATCGCGATCGGCGTATTCAGCGGATATTTGCCCGCACCAATCGTGACATGCAGCCGGCGATAGGTCCCGTCGCGGCGGCTGGCGGGCCGATAATCCCGCTTTCCGCCGATCACCGTCTTGAGATATTGCTGCGTATTCGTGAAGAACGTGGCGCCGCACAACCAGATGTCACCCGGGTGGGCGTCGGTTCCGGCGGGGGGCCGCTGCGACGTGTCGATCTCGGCCCGCCACGCCCCGGCGATCCCCGACGACCAGACCTGCCGATGCAACTTGTCGGCGGCATGAACCTTCAGCCGGACAACCATGTCCTCGTGCGTCTCGTAAAGCCGGTCGAGCTCGAGCCCGAACTCGCCGTCGCCGACGAGTCTCACCGAGCTCAAGGCCTGATACCCCACGCCTGCGAGCAGCAGCGCGCAGGCCAAGCCGACCGCCAGTCGATACGGATGCTGCGACCAGATGCTCACCGCGTTCCATGGCGCAGCGGTCACGGCGTCCGACGGCGGAGGTTCGATCGGACTCCAGTCCGGATCACCGTAAATGATCGGCGGTTCCTCGCGGTCCATGATCACGATCCTTGCCGGGTCAAACTGGTGCGCCGGCGTACATAGTCCTCTTCGGCGCGGCTCGCCTCTTGCGGATCGAGCAGCCCATCCTGATCGGAGTCAATGAAATCGAAGTCCTGTCGCGAGCCCTGAAACTCCTCCCACGACAGGTCGCCGTCGTTGTTGCGATCCATCGCCTGGAACCATACCGGG
Source organism: uncultured Planctomycetaceae bacterium (assembly GCA_964427725.1). Classification (GTDB taxonomy): domain Bacteria; phylum Planctomycetota; class Planctomycetia; order Planctomycetales; family Planctomycetaceae; genus DSVQ01. The sequence continues at coordinate 1,202 of CAYRVS010000062.1, forward strand.
CCGACCGGCGGACGGCGTTGGAACGCGGGGAGTTGGGCCGTCGTGGTCTCGGGGACGCTGAACAGCGTGTAGGTGCCGCGGACGAACTCCAGGTGATAATGCCGCACCGGTTCGTCGGCGTTGATCGCCTCGTTCCGATCACGGTCGAGCTGCACCAGCGATTGATGCATCATCCGCCGCTCCCGCTCCGAGATGCGGCCATCGCCGTTCGGATCGAGCGCCAGGAAAAAGCCGAACCCCGTGTCGTACAGGTTCACGCGGCAGCTCGCCGCGGCGGGTTCGCCCCGGGCCGCGACATACCGCTTCATCTCGTCGCCGAAGACCTTCTCGTCGCCGTCCTCGTCCATCAACTCGAACAGCCCCTGCTCGAACCGGACGCTGGTGCTGACCTCCGGCTTGTCCAGGTAGCCGTTGGCGTCGACGTCGAGCCGATTGAAGACCCCCATCGCGGTCTCCATCGTCCGGGCGATCGGGTCGATATGCCGATGCGAAATGCTGATCACCGCGTCGCGGAACTGCAGCTTGACGAAGTCGGGCCGATCCTGGTTGTCGAGCCGTTTGGCTCCCGGCGTCATGATTCGCACTTCGGGCGATTGACCGGCTGCGGGAGACAGATCGAGCGCGAGCTCCAAATCGACATGCGCCGCGAGAATCTTCGCCAACTCGTTGACGTCGAGCCGGCCATTCTTGTCGGCGTCGAGCGCCTGAAGCTGCGACGCGGTCCACCCCAACTCGTCCGCCGTCAGGGCCTTACTCCGATCGTCGTCGTACTCGGCGAGCAACCGCCGCGCGAGGAACGGATCGCGCAGGTCGCGCATCCGATCCGACATCGTGGCCCCCGGCTTGGGCGTTTGATTCAGCCGCGCCACCACATCGTTCGGATCGGGCGGCGGGGGGGAGAACTCGTCGAACGTGATGCAGAGATCGCGATCGGTATCCTTGTCGAGCAGCCGATCGGCCGCCGCCGAAATCTCGTGAACGTCGATTTGTTTGTCGCCGTTGGTGTCGAGGAACGCGAAGACCTGTTGATCGGGTTCCGCCGCGACCTCATCCTGCCGATAGACGACCGTTTCGCCGCCGACACGCTCGATCATCTTCTCGATATCGCGCAGCTCGACCGCCTTGTCCCCCGCGCCGATCGATTCCAGAAACCGTCGCGAAGACGCCCGTTCGCGCGTCCGCAACAGGGGAGACTTCGCCGCCTCGGCGCGACTTAGTTTGCCGTCTTGGTTGGCATCGAGCCCGGCCAGCAACCGTTCCGCCAGTTCCCGCCGCGCGGTCGACAATGGTGCCCCGCCGAGACTCACATGCATCCGGACATGGAGCGGCCCCCCCGGCAACAACAGCACGGCGTCGCGCGATTCCCCCATGGCCGGCGCGGCGGCCACCGCCGGTTCGGCGGCGAGCGAGGCGACGATGATGAGGAATGCGGGCCACATACGAGGGTTCGCAACGCTGAGGAAATGACGACGGATCAACCATTTCGTCCCGACGGGGACGGACTCCAGACGATCAGGGGCTCGAATTGGTTCCCGGAACGACCGTCGGTTCCACCACGTCGTAGACGCCGTCGGCCGTTTCGAGATACGGGTCGGTCCGGGGTTTGGGGTGCTTCCAGTAATGCGGAATCTCGATCAATTCGCGGCCATCCAGTTGGACGTTTAAGGTTTGCGACGTCATCCGCGCCAGGCTGTACCGCCACTCCGGCTCGTTGGCGGCGTTGGTCACGATCTCCAGCCGCAGCAGCAACTGCGGGTCGTTCGCCACCACCAGCGCGAAGAGCGCCCCGTCCACGATTCGCTGCTCCGGCGCGGTGTAACGATCGATGGGTTGCGGCAGGAGTCGCAATTCCGAGGTCTGATTCGTGACGTCGACATGTTCACTCGCGGTGAATCGCTTGGCCTGCTGCCGCATCGCCGACAACCGCGCGGCGGGTTTGTCGGGCATGGCCCCTTCCCACGACAGCCCCTGATCCACCAGCGGCCCATGCCGCGGCGTCAATCGCGTCCGCCCCTCCAGCGTCAACCGCATCGGGCGATCATCCAGTTGCGAGAACTCGAAATAGATGTCCGGCGGCGACTTCGGCCCGCGCATCGAATAGGAACACGCCGCGACCGGCCGCGGACCATCCCGCCAGACGAACAACGTCCCGTCATTCACGTCGGCAACGATCGGATTCGTGAACCGGACCAGCGGGTCGCGCTGCGGCTCCAGCGCGCGCGCCGACTCCCCCTCCAAAGTCAACGTCCAACTCAGGAAGCGGTCCCGCACGAACTCGAGCCGCGCCTGACGCAGCGCATCGTCGGTCGGTTCGGCCGCAACCAGCCGACTCGCTAACCAACCGCAAACCATGAATGTCCAACACCAACGCATACGACGAACCTGAGCAGGTGGAACCTAGCACGCAACCGTCATGGACTAAACCGGCTCAAGACGCGAGCAGTTCCTGAACGGGATTGGCCCCCGCTTCGACGATCGAAATCGGACGACCGATCGTCGAGATGTTTTCCTTGGTGTGATCGATCCCCAGCGCGGCGCAGATCGTCGCGAGGAATTCCGGCGGAGTGACGGGCCGATCGGCGACCGATTCCCCATCCTTGCCGGAGCTTCCGATGACCGTTCCCCCTTTGATCCCGCCGCCGGCGAGGACCGTCGACCATGCATCCGGCCAGTGATCGCGACCTTGGCTGGCGTTGATCTTCGGGGTCCGACCGAACTCGCCCATCCAGACGATCAACGTGTCCTGCAACATGCCGCGGTCGCGCAAATCACGCATCAAGGTCGACCACGCGGGATCAAGCAGGTCCGACAGCGTCTTGACCGCGGCGAAGTTCTCCGCATGCGTGTCCCAGCCGAGGGCGTTGTTCGGTCCCGCGCCGCTCAGCCCGACCTCCACGAACGAGACCCCGCGTTCGATCAATCGCCGGGCCAGGAGACAGCCTTGACCGAAGCGATTGCGACCATAGGCATCGCGAAGCTCCGCCGGCTCCTCTTCGAGCTTGAACGCGTGCTTGGCCTGCGACTCGATCATTTTGCGGGCCTTCACCGCGTTCGCGAGGTGCGTCGCCGTCGAGGCGCTGTTGGCGCTCTTGCGGAAATCCTCCTGCAGGAAGTTGAGAATCTCGAACCGTTTTTGCAGCGACTCGGGGCGGACCCCCGCCGCCGGCGCGAGATTCTCGATCGTCAGGTTCGCCCGCGCCTCGGGATCGTCGCTGGCTCCCGTCACGGTGAGCGGCGCGTAGTTCGGCCCCAAAAAGCCCGCCCCGCCGGTGTCGCCGAATCGGAAGGGCGTCACGCTGACGTAACCCGGCAGCATGTCCTCGTCGCGGCCCAACTCCTTTGCCACGATCGAGCCGAGACTCGGATAGTCGATCGCGCCGACGATCGGGCGATACCCGGTCGACATCAGCCGCGTCGCCAATCCATGGTCCCCCTCTTTCGAGGTCATGCTGCGGATGATCGCGAGATCCTTCGCTTCCTTCGCCAAGAGCGGCAGATGCTCGCTGAAGCGGATCCCGGGAGCGGCGGTCTGAATCTCTTTGTACGGACCGCCGTTCGCATGGCCGGGCTTCAGATCGAACGTGTCGGTCTGGCTGGGGCCGCCCGGCATCCACAACAGAATGCACGCCTTGCGGGGCGTTTGCCCCCCTTCGGTCGCGGCCCGCGCGACGCGCGGCAGCCAACCCGAGAACGACACCCCCAAGCTGCTCGCGACCGACATCCGCAGCCAATCACGCCGCGTGAATTCATGAATCATGACATCACTCCTTGGGCCTGGACCTAGGGGACCAGCGGGCTGTAGGGATAACAGACGAAGGGTTCCCGGCGATCGTACGGCTCGCGCCGCCACGGGATCGACCACACCTCGGCGGTGTCGAGCTTCATCCGCAGCGCGTAGCCGGTCATCGGGGCCAGGGCATACCGCCAACCGGTCCCGTTCACATCTTGATAGGCCTCGATCAGCACCAACGCCTCCGGGTCGGTCCCGTGGGCGAAGGCGAACAACGCCCCATCGACCACGCCGTTTTCGGCCGGCGTCCCGCCATACCGATACAGCGGCGTCGACATCAGCCGGAGTTCCCACCGGCTCTTGCCTTCAAAGTCGTCCTCGGCCGTGAACCGCCGCGCGAGCCGCTTCATCTGCACCAGCCGCGACACTTTCGACTCGCCCGGGGCTTCCGCCTCGGCGATGCTCCGCCAAGTGATCCCCGCGCGTTGCGGTGTCCAATAGGGTCGCCGGCCATCCAACACCTGAAACGGTTCCGTGGTCAGCGATTGCCATTCATGCAGCCACAGATCCTTCGTCCCGCCGGCAATGAAGACCTGCACGATCGCCGCCGGCCGCGCGTGTTGATCGACCCAGAGCGCCAGCAGTCCGTCCGGCACATTGCTGACCGGGTTGTCCCACCGCAACAACGGTTCGGTGAGCGGGCGAAGTTCCTTCAGCGGCGAGCGCGGACCGTCGGGTTGGATCGTGTAATTCGTCAACGACCGCTTCATGAAGGCGAGCCGCTCATCGACTTGCGTGGCTGATGGCGGCGTGGCCTCGCGCGCCTCGTCCGCCCCCGCCATCGTCCACCCGATGAGGGCCAACCCCCAGCCCAGCGCGAGCCGTTTCCGCGGGTGTTGTTGGTGTCGCATGTCCTGATCCCCCATCCTGAAGTCGTCGTCGATCGGTTTACCGCGTCAGGACGAACTCCGGGCTGTTCAGGAGGCCCCAGAAGATCTCGGCGAAGGCTTCTTTTTGTGCCGCCTCGTTCGGTTGCGACCGCACATGCTCCAACAGAAACGCGCGCTCTTCGGGTTTCGGCAACCGCGTGAACGCCGCCAGGTACAACGTGTCGAGTTTCTCGGTGACGTCCAGGAACTGCGCTTCGACCACCGCCCGCAGCGTCCGGCTCTCGCCCAGGTCGGTCGCCTTGGTGACCAGCCGGCCGTTCATCAGCAGCAGCGTTTGTGGAATCCCCCCTCGAAAGTCCTCCGGCGTGCTCGCCAACGACTCGTTCAGCTTGGTGATCAACTCCCCCATCTGCCCGTTGTAGCGCGGCCCGTTGTCGACCCGCGACACCGGCAACGCAAGGGCCTGTTCGAGCGAATCAAAGACCTGCTCGGGCAGCAGCGACTTCACCGGCCGCATGCCGGCGGGAATCGGTTCCGCGTCGTTCTCGACCGAAACGCACGCCCGCTGGTAGGTCCGGCTTTGACAAATCCCCGCCATCAGCCATCGCAGGTCGTAATGGGCGGCCTCGAAATGCTCGGCGAGTTGATCCAACATCCGTCGTTCTTCCGGCGACGCCGTGTCGAGATCCTCGACCGCATCGGTCAGCCCCCGCCCGCACAGATACTGCCAGACGCGGTTGACCGCCGTCGCCGAGAAATTCGGATTCTGTCGCGAAGTCAGCCAGTCGGCGAAGACCTCGCGCGGCATTTTCGCGCCCCCGAAGTCGGGCTTGTCCCCCCACAGGAATTGCGCTTGATAGTCGGTCGCGTTGGCTTCGTTGCGGATCGAGGTGACTTTGGTTTCGGTCCACTCGCCGTTCGGGCCCCGCCGGTTTCCCGCGAAGAAAGCCGCCATCCCCCAGAAATCCTGCTGCTTCCATTCCGCGAAGGGGTGATCGTGGCACTGCGCGCAGCCGATGCGGACTCCCAAAAACGTCTGCGAGAACGAGTTCGCCAGATTCTCCGGCGTCGGACCGATCGCCTCATACAGCAGCAACGGCCCTTCCGCCGGGATGAAACCCACCTGCGTGACGTTCGGTTCGGCGGGAGGGGGATTCGGCTTGGCCAACACCAACTCGCGGGCCAACTGGTCATAAGGGACATTCGCGACGAATTGGGCTTTCAGCCAGGGATCGAGTCGCGTCGCCATCGCCGCGTTCGGTCCGTTTCCGGGTACCAGCACCCGCCGCCAGACCCGGGCCAAATGCTCGGCGTTGCGATCGGTCAGCCGCGACTTCTGCCCGGACGTTCCCAATGTGCCGTCGATGAAGTGAGCGCGCTTGTAGTCGGTTTCGTCTGACAAAAAATCGCGGGTGGTCGAAATGCTCGGAATCGCCCCCAACAGATCGAGCGAGGCCCGTCGCAGAAAGGTCGCGTCGTCGACCACCGGACGTTCCTCGCCGGCCGTCCCGACGAATTGCGCGTCGATCCAATCGGCGAGCTCACGGGTCGTCATCCGAGGGAGCGCCCCCTCGGCCGAGACCGGATCGTCGGCCCGAGCGATCAACCCCGATCCGAGCACCAACGACAGGCAGAGCCACCAAGCGGGGTGAGCGGACATGAATCCCTCCTCGGCACCCACGAACAGATTCGGACTCGGATGTCGGCCTCGCGCTGCGACTCATCACAAACAGACTACCGACACGAGTCACGATATAGACTTCGTGTCTATCAGGCAAGTCTCTTCTCCCGGAAAATGAGAATCCGGGAAAAATTTCCAAAATCGCCGGCTCCCGCCCCTCAACTCATCGGGCCGGTAACGCCCGTTGGTGACCTGTTCATCGTAAGCCGTGATTTCATGGCCGATTGTGCGTTGTTGACCAGCCCCTTGGACTGGACTCACGTGCGGACGAGGTTTCGTCGACCCACACAGACAGCGCGGGGACTCCGGTCGCCGCACAGGATTTCCCCTTCCACAACAACGCGGTCGATGGTTCCAAGATCCGCCAGGAATTCCCGGCTGAATTGGGGGTCATGCGATGTATCGGTCCATCGACAATCGCGATCCGTCCCTGGGGTTCAGTTTGCCCCCTGGCTCCGTCCAACATCCGTCAATGCAACCGAATTCGACCCTATCGGCCCAGTGAGGGAGTCGACTCACGGCAGACGAGGCGAATATTCTGTGTTGGTGATCGCCCCATGCCGGTCCAAGCTCGACCGCAGCCGCGGCCAATCAGACAGCGGCGTCCGCTGCGCCGTACGCCCGGCGGGTCGCGAGCCCAAGCCGGTTGATCCCTCATGAGATCGGCCAACGAGTGAGACCCCCTCGGCCGGAACACTTGGTCACGATGGGGTTGTCTGCCGGGGAGCCACACGAGGTACAGCCACCTAACTTGGCGGCATCCGCCCCGCAGACCAGCGGTTGCCGTCCGCCAGGCCTTTGTCGGGCTTGCCGGGAACTATGACGGAGTGGGTCTGACGTAGGCCCATGCCGTGACGGGCCCCTCGGCGGTCTCGACCGTGACGAGGCGGCGTTCGTACTCGTGGCCGACGAGCGTTCCCGGTGGGATCTCTTCCAACTCGTCGCAACCCGCCAAGGTCGCGTCGTACTCGGCGGACTTCAGGAAGTAGAGTTCCCCCGGAACTTCGCCGCTCGGATCGCGGTCGATCATCAACTCCGCAATGCGGGAGTAGCCGCACAGTCGGGCGGAAATCCAGCGGTCGAAACGGCCCGCGAGATAATGGTGATTGGACTGGTCGTGACGCAATGTCCCGAAGACGAACAGCGGCAGCCGGTCGTGTGGTGTCACCCGCGCATCCTTCAGCAAAGAGGCCGCGCTCAACCCGTTCCCATGCCGCGGTCGTACGCTTCGAGATCGCGGAGGTAGACGGCGAGGGCCGAATGGAGCGTTTCACGACCGATTTGCCAGCGCGGGTTGTCGACCGTGTAACGGTTGCAGTGTTCGACGAGGAGCCGATGGATGAATTTGAAGAGATGCCGCGGCACCCGCAGGCGGGCCAGCGTGCTGACCAGCTCGGGTTCGTCGATCGCCTCCTCGAACCATGATTTCAATTTGACATGCGCGGTTTGACCGTTGAGCGCGACGGCCTGCAGGCGGTCATTCGCGAGGTCGTACAGCGATTCGCCGGTCCATTCGAGCGAGCGAATGAGATTCTGCTTATCGAGCCGGCTTCGCTCGTAGAATTCCTTGTCCTCCTTGTTGAGGTAGAAGCTCACCTCGATCGGCAGCAGCAGTTTGAACCCGATGCCGGCGTGCTTCAGGAATTTGTTGTCGAACATCGGCCAAAGGAAATCACGCATCCGCTGCGCCGAGCCGTTGATCAGATGAGGTTCGTCGACCCGATCGACGAGAATCGTGACCGACTGAAAGCCCAACGTCCGCAACACGCTTTGAAACTTGCCGAGGAGCTCGTAGCGATCGTCACTGCGGTCGCGGCTGGGGGCGGGTTGGCCGACCAGGTCTTTCTTCTCGAACCGCGACAATGTCCGCCGGAGTGGGTTCACGGGGTGTTCGAGCACCTTCATCTGCCGGGCGACGCACCAGGCATGCCACAACAGTCCACCCTGCCGCCATAGCCAAGGAATCCACAGGACGAGCAGCAACATCCAGGGCCACCAGTTGCTGGTGAACTGGCCCCAGCCGTTGAAATAGAAGACCAGCCCGAAGAACGCGGCGGAGCCGAACGTCCCCAACGCCAAATCCCAATAGGCCTTCCAATTGTGGAAATGGAGCTTGCGGCGCAGCCGCGTCCACCGCTCGCCGGGAGACAGCCCGAGACTGTGATCGTAATACGCCGCGAGCAACAGCAGGTCGCGCCGCTGCGGGGGGGCGAGGAGCGACAGTTTCCCGCTGTCGATGGCGAAGCCGTCATCCCGGCCGGGGTCGGCGCCATCCAAAATCGCCGAGACGAGTTGCGTGATCCCCAGTGACAGGATCGCGTCCATGTGGTCCCACAGCCGAATCCGCGCGAGCGTCTTCTCGGGATTGCTGCTGTACAGCTTCATCCGCTCGTGAAAGGCGTCGAGGAACGGGTTGAAGTCGTCGTATTCGACGACGAAGACCCGCTTCTCGGGATGCTGGCGATTATGGGCGGAGATTTGCTCAACGATCTGCAACCGCAGCGCCGTCTTGCCGCTCCCCTTTTCCCCGAAGACCACGGCGGTGGCGGGTTCGGCGGCGGTGCCGAAAATCTTGTCCCACGCGGGATGAAACACGTCGCGCGAACAATGTTGTTTGAACAGGGGGTCGGTCTGGGCATCTTCCTGGCTGAACGGGTTCTGCGACAGCCCGTGATGCTCCAGAAACTGCTGCACTTTCATGGGATCGAACTATCCACCTGAGAACGTAACCGGCGCGCGAGGACGGTATCACTCTAGGGCTGCGGCGAAACCCCGTCCAGCGACGCGGGAAGATGAGGATTCCGCGAAGAGTTTGCCAACGATGCCGATCCACCAACCGTGTCCATTCTCGCAGCCGACAGCTTGCTGTCGCGTCGAGCGCCACGGCGGGAGCTTTCCGTCGAGGGAACTCACCAACGTCAACAGCCTGATCGCCGACTGAGGGAAAGTTTCCCGTTCTCGATCGCCCCTTCCATGATCCATGTGCGACATGACGGCTTGAATCCGGTCGAAACCGATCTTGAGTTGAAACCGATTCGGATCGGAGTTCCGCATCTGTCGCCAAGCAAGCTCTTCGCCCGCATCATGGCGGATGACGACCAGGGTTTCGGGACGGTTGTTGGAGAGTTTGCGACGACATGCCGACCATCGGCTCTTCATGGTGTGAGTGGGGGCGGGCGTCGGCCATCTGTAGAGCCCGTCATGCCCAAAGTGGCATCTCCGGTGATCATGGATCCCGGAACCATGACAGCCTCATCAACAACGAAGCCCAGGGAACGAATTCCCTGGGCTTCAGGCGTTGGCCGGCGTTGCGAGCGCGGTGGATGGGTTCGATCGCAGCGGTCCGTCGGGACCATGACGATCGGGTCGGTCAGCTCAGAATCCCCAGCACCGGGTCGGCGTTGACCATCTCCCGCGGCTGGTTGAGGTGGTTGTAGACGGTCTTCCGCGGGTTCATCCCGACGCTGTGATAGATCGTCGCGAGCAGGTCGCAGGGATGAACCGGATTCTCGACCGGGGCCGAACCGGTCTGATCCGATTTCCCGTAGACGAAGCCCCGTTTGACCCCCGCCCCGGCGATCACGCCGGTGTAGCAGTAGGGCCAGTGGTCGCGACCGTCGTCGCTGTTGCTGTTGCCCGAGGTGCTGACGCCGCGCTTTGGACTGCGGCCGAATTCCCCGACCGCCAGCACCAGGGTCTCGGCCAGCAGGCCCCGTTCATCGAGGTCGGCGAGGAGCCCGGACAGCCCGGTGTCGAGCATGGGGGCCGACTGGGTCTTCATCCGGGTCGACAGCCCGGTATGCACGTCCCACGAATGATTGTCCGAGTTTGCGACCTTCGGCCAGTTGACCTGCACGACGCGGGTCCCCGCTTCGATCAACCGTCGGGCCAGCAGGCAACTTTGACCGAACGTGTTGCGGCCGTACCGTTCATGCGTTTCGGGCGACTCGGCGTTGAGATTGAAGGCGTCGCGGGCTTTCCCGGAGAGGACCAGCGACAGCGCCTTGCCGTAGTATTCATCCAAGGCATACTTGCTGACCGCCCGGTCGAGATCCTGCAGGCTGGCCTTGACGGTGTCGCGGAGGGCGGCGCGGCGGGCCAATCGTTCCTGCGAGACATCGGACCGCAGCTTCAGGTCGTCGACCTGAATGCGATCCATCTTGGCCATGTCCATGTCGTCGCCGGTCGGGTAGAGAGTGTACGGGTCGTAGGCGCGACCCATAAACCCGGCGGTCCCCCCCTTGCCGATCACGCCGCTCTCCTGGAGCGGGCGGGGGAGCATCACGTACGGCAGCATCGGGACTTCGGGGGGCTTGGCCTTGACGATGTGGCAGCCGTAGTTCGGGAAGTCCTTGGGGCTCGGCGGTTCCAACTGACCCGACGGGCTGACCTTGTCCGCCGTGTAGCCGGTCATCATCTGATAGATGGCGGCGGTGTGGTTGAAGAGCCCGTTCGGGGTGTAGCTGACGGCCCGCAGCAGCGTCGACCGGTGAATCTCTTTCGAGAGCTTCGGCAGCAGTTCGGTGAACTGCACTCCGGGGAGAACCGTGTCGATCGGACTGAAGATCGATTTGACGTTATCCGGGACGTCGGTTTTCGGATCCCAGAGGTCGAGGTGGCTGGGGCCCCCTTGAAGATAGACGAGGATGACGTGCTTGGCTTTGCCGAAGCCGGGACCGCCGTAACGCGCGTCTTCGTTGGCGCGGGCCGACTGCTCGGATTGCAGCAGAGCCGGGAGCGACAGGCCGAGGAGCGAGCTCCCGCCGACCCGCAGGAGTTCGCGACGGCTGTAGCCGTCGCAGGTGTCTTTGCCGTATCCGCCGGGAATCACGAGCATCCGCGTCTCTCCTGCCCACGCGAGGGAATCAACCAGACCCGATGAGCGGTTCGGGAACCTGGTTGCGCCCCCGTTCTCAACATCGGCAATTTTCTATGGGAATCATAGACCGTGGGAGAGACAAATGTCAATTATTCGATACGTCATTCGGGCTGTGTCGTAACTCGTCTCGCCGGAAACGATTCCGTCGAAGGTGTCGGTTGACTTTCGCAGCGGTCGGGGCCACCCTGAGGGTATCGTGGACCGTGATGGCGGCCGAACTCGCGTGAAAGACCTCTCCGATGCTGCTCCGTCTGTTGGTCCCGCTGGTGTTGTTGGGTGGTCTGCCATGGTCACCTCTGGCGGCGTGTGCGGCGGAAGGGGCCAGTCCCAGCGCCAGCTCCTGCGAACTGCGTGACGGCGACCGCGTCGTACTCCTTGGCGGCACGTTCGTCGAACGCGAGGGGCAGTTCGGCTACCTCGAAACCGCGCTCACGGCGGCATGTGCCGACAGGCGGATCACGTTCCGCAACCTGGGTTGGTCGGGGGACACCGTCTGGGCGGAATCGCGCGGCGTGTTTGATCCCCCCGCGGTCGGTTATCAACGGACGCTCGACCTCGTCAAAGAGCTTCAGCCGACGGTCATCGTTTTCGCCTATGGGCAAAACGAATCGTTCGCGGGACCGGCCGGACTGGAGTCGTTCCTCAACCAATATCGGAAGCTTTGCGCGGATCTCGCGCCGACGGGGGCGCGGTTCATGTTCGTCACCCCGTTGCCCCTCTACAGCCCCGACCCGCGACTCCCGTCGCTCAGGGAGGCGGATCAACAACGACGGCTTTACGGCGACGCCATCGTCACGCTCGGTTCCACGCTGGGCTGCGTGGTCGATCTGGGTGGAGCGATTCAGCGGGAGATTGAGACGGCGACTCCCGCCACACTCGTCGAGAACTACGAAGGGATGCATCTGACTCCGGCGGGATATCGGTGGGTCGCGGAGGCCTTGCTTGCGACCACCGGTCTGCCGACGCAACCGTTCGACAGCCCGGAATTGATCGCGCTGCGGGGCAAGATCGTCGAGAAGAACACCCTCTTCTTCCATCGTTGGCGGCCGCAGAACGTCACCTACCTGTTCCTGTTCCGCAAGCACGAACAGGGGAACAACGCCGTCGACATCCCCGCGTTCGACAAGTTGACCGCCGCGGCGGACGACGAAATCGCAACCCTGCGGACGAAGTTGGGGCGGTGAGTGATAGGGTCCATGTCCGCGGCGGCAGAAACCCAAGGAGTATCGAAACCGTTGGTATGTGACTCTGAGGCGATACTTCCGTGCTACGAAAGTGACATGACCAAGCGGGGCTATGATGGCGCGAACACCGAGGAGCGGCTGGCGTGTTTCGTCACCGCCGTGGCCAGAAACCGCCTGCCCGTTCTCGCGTGCCGTCGGGTGGCGGAAGTCATTCTGCAGGAAGTCGAGTTCTACCGAGCGAAGCATGGATATCACTTCTGCGGCTTCGTGATCATGCCGGATCATTGGCATTTTCTGATGATCGCTCGGGTGGATCAGATCTCACCAATCTTGCGCGATCTGAAAAGCATGATTGCGCGGCTCGTCCTTGATGATTGGCGGCGGATGCGAGAACCACCTTCGTTCCTGGATCGCCTGCGACTGACGGAACCGACTTCGGATCGACAAAGTCATGCGTTATGGCAGCCAGGTAACTGGACGGTCCTGATGGACGAGACGGTGAGTATGGAGCATCGGTTGCGTTACATGCACGAAAATCCCGTACGAGCAGGATTGGTTCGAGTGGACCATGATTGGCCGTGGAGTAGCGCGGGATGGTACTTTGATCGAAGCTCAGTGGGCATCCGCCTGGATGCGGATTGGATGGACTGATGCGATGCATCAAGGATCGTCCTGTTTGTTCGTACGACAACCAACACAACATCGGCATGGGCACCCACCCCGGCCGATGACGAAGGTCTGGTCAAATCATAGGTCGGGGCACCCGCCCCGACCGCGTGTCGAGGCCACCTGGGACCTACGACGGTTGATTGAACCTGAGACGGATGCGGGTTGACATTTGTTCGATCAGTACGCGGTCGGGGCCGGTGCCCCGACCTATCCCCCTATTGTGCGGTCGGGGCGGGTGCCCCGACCTACCCCAATCTCGGTTCTGACTTGGCATTCCCGTGACCTACCATGAAGCGCCGGCACCCATGATGCATCGCCTGATTCCGCGGATTCTGTTGGTGTTGTCCTTCGCCGGGCCCGTATACGCCCAGCGGGAACTGAAGGACATTCCGGTTCCCGATCCGGTCGAGGAACTGAAGACCTTCACGGTCGCCGACGGGTTCGAGGTCAACCTGTTCGCCGCCGATCCGCAGATGCACAAGCCGATCCAGATCAATTTCGATCCGCAGGGACGGTTGTGGATCGCGGCGTCGGAGGTCTATCCGCAGATCGCCCCCGGTCAGGTCGCCAACGACAAGATCCTGGTGCTGGAGGATCGGGATGGGGACGGTGTCGCCGATCACACGACCGTCTTCGCCGATGGTCTCCTCATTCCGACCGGCGTCGCGCCCGGAGACGGCGGGGCCTATGTCGCGAACAGCACCGAACTGCTTCATTTGAAGGACACCGACGGCGACGGCAAGGCGGATCAATCGCGGATCATGCTGTCGGGCTTCGGGACCGAAGACACGCACCACATCATACATACCTTCCGCTGGGGCCCGGAATGCCTCTTCTACATGAACCAGTCGATCTACATCCACAGCCATGTCGAGACGCCGTTCGGCGTGCGACGGCTGAACGCGGGGGGAATCTGGCAATTCCGCCCCGAGACGTTGCGGCTCGACGTCCTCGCCCGCGGCTGGGTCAACACGTGGGGTCATGCGTTTGATCGCTGGGGGCAATCGTTCGTCACCGACGGGGCCGGCGGAGAAGGGATCAACTACATGGTTCCCGGGGCGGCTTATCCGACCGCGTTCGGGGTCGCCGAGATTCTGCATGGCCTCAACCCGGGGAGCCCGAAGTACTGCGGCCTCGAAGTCGTGGATGGCCGACATCTGCCGGACGATTGGCAGGGGAGCCTGATCACGCACGACTTCCGCGGACATCGGGTCTGCCGCTTCGTGGTTCAGGATGAAGGTTCCGGCTACGCCTCAATCCAGCAGCCCGACGTGATCAGTTCGACCCACGTCGCGTTTCGACCGATCGACGTGAAGCAGGGACCGGACGGGGCGATCTACATCGCCGACTGGTACAACCCAATCATTCAGCACGGCGAGGTCGATTTCCGCGATCCGCGGCGCGACCATGTCCATGGCCGCATCTGGCGCGTCACGGCGAAGAATCGGCCCCTTGTCCCGCGTCCCAAGCTGGTCGACGCGACGATCCCGGAACTGCTCGAGCAGCTCAAGGCCCCCGAGAGCTACACGCGGCAGCACGCCAAGCGGGTGCTGAAGGAACGAGGCAAGGCGGAAGTCGTTCCGCAACTCGACGCATGGGTGGCGCGACTCCATCCGCAAGACCCCGAGTTCGAGCATCAGCGACTCGAGGCCCTATGGCTCTATCAAGCCCATGAGCACGTTCGCGCGGACCTGCTCAAGTTGGTGCTGAATTCGCCGACGCCGCAAGCCCGCGCCGCGGCGGTGCGGGTCGTCCCCCATTGGGCCGGACACCTGGATCGGCCCGAGGAACTGCTCGCGGCGGCGGTCCACGATGACTACCCGCGCGTGCGGTTGGAGGCGGTTCGCGCGCTCGCGGCGATCCCCACTCAGCGGGCCGCGGAATTGGCGCTCGCGGTCGTCGATCATCCCCGTGACGGCTTCCTGGATTATGCGGCCCGACAAACCGCGCGCGAGCTCCGTTCGATCTGGCTCCCGGCCATCGCGCAGAGCGCGTTCGATGACGGCGGGAAGATCGGCCGCTTGATCTTCGCGATCGAAGCCGCCGAGGGAACCGAGCTGATTCCGCAGTTCGTGGCCCGGCTGGAGCGCAACGAGATTCCGATCGAGGATCGCGCGCGGGTGCTGGAATTGATCGGCGCGTTGGGCGCCCCGTCGCATTTACGGCTGGTTCTCGACCGCGCGCTCGCGGAGGGAACGGCAGCGGCCGAGACGGCGGAGCTCCTCCGGGCGCTCCTGACCGCGCAGCGGCGGCGCAATACACGACCGGAAGGAAAACTCTCGAGCGTGACACGGCTCCTCAGCGCCCCTCAATCCGACATTGTCCGACTGGCGGCGGAATGCCTGGGGTTATGGAAGCTCGCGACGGCGGTCCCGGAGCTGCAAGCCTTGGCGACCTCGGCGGAGGCGCTCGAGGGCTCACGACTGGCGGCGGTGCAGGCGCTCGCCGAAATTGGCGAACCGACCGGCCGCGAGACGCTGCAATCGCTCGCGGTGAAGGATCCCAATGAAACCGTCTCCGCGATGGCGGTCGCGGCGCTGGTCCCGGCGCAACCGGAAATCGCGGCGGATCTCGCCGTGGCTTGGTTGAACCGCGGGAAGACTCCGGAATTGCAGGGACAAATCGTTCAGGCGTTCCTACAGAAGCAAGGCGCGCCCGACCTCCTGGCGAAAGCCCTCGGCAATCAAACGCTCCCGGAAGACGCCGCGAAAATCGCGCTGCGCACGGTGACGGGGAGTGGTCGGCAGGAACCGGCCTTGGCGGAAGCGCTCGCGAAGGCGGGGAACATCCGCAGCGAGCCCAAACTCCTCTCGGCCGAGGAGATGGCCGCCTTACTCGCCGAGATTCGCGACCAAGGCGATCCGGCGCGCGGCGAGGCGATCTTTCGTCGGCATGACCTGTCATGCTTCAAGTGTCACGCGATCGGCGGGGCCGGGGGCAAGGTCGGTCCCGACCTGATCAGCATCGGGGCGTCCGCCCAACCCGATTACCTCGTCGATTCGCTCCTGAATCCCAACAAGAACGTGAAGGAAGGGTATCAGACCGTCGTCGTGGTGACCGACGAGGGGCAGGTGATCAGCGGGGTCAAGGTCCGCACGTCCGATACGGCGCTCATCCTCCGCGACGCCGAGGACCGGGAAATCGCCGTCCCGCTCGCCATTATCGAAGAGGAGAAGAACGGCTCATCGCTGATGCCCGTCGGTTTGACCGACAAGTTGACGCGGTCGGAACTGATCGACTTGGTGCGGTTCCTGTCGGTGTTGGGCAAGCCGGGCGATTATGCGATCAACCCGACCATCCCGGTGGCGCGGACCTGGGCGGCGCTGCAACCGACCGATCAGTCATACCATCGCCTGACGCGGACGAGCGATTCCCAACTGATGGCGGACGACACGGGGCTGGTGTGGAATCCGGTCTATGCGACGGTCGCCGGGAGTCTGCCCGTCGAGGGGGTCCCCTCGTTCGGGACCAAGATCGCGATGGTCCAATCGCAGCGGGCGGTCGCCTTCCTACGGACGTCGCTGCAAGTCGCGCAGCCCGGTCCGGTGACGCTGCGTTGGAACGACATGCGGGGCTTGCTGGTGTGGGTCGATCGCCAACCGGTCGAACCGACCCGGGAGTTGACGTTGACCCTGCAGCCGGGCCGACATCTCATCGCGGTGTCGGTCGACCTGCGGACACGAAAGACGCCGCTGCGGCTGGAACTCGCCCCGGGGACGACGGGAGTGCAGTTCGTCGGCCCGTGAGCGGGGTGGGTCCGTCGATCCATGATCATGGGGTGACCAGCGTCAAAGGCCACTGGCCAAGCCAGTGGCACACGCTGAGATGCCATGACTGCCCGTCTTGCTCCGTAGCTTGCTGGTCACTCGGAGTAGGTGGCGTAGGCGTGCGTCGTCTCCCAGAGTGAGACCTCCACCACGGGAAACCGTTGTTCGCGGGCGTAGCGGTAGATCATCCGGGCGATGTTCTCGGCCGTCGGGTTCTCGGGAACCGTGAGGATCGGCTCGTTCATCCGGCGGAGGTAGTCGACGACCGGATCGCGCTCGTTGAGGATCATGCGATGGTCGAGGGTCGCGTCGATCCAGCCGGCGATCGATCGCTTGATGTCGGAGAAATCCATCAGCATGCCGCGATGGTCGAGCGAGTCCCCCTCCAGGACGATGATCGCCTTGCCGTTGTGACCATGCAGGAAGCGGCATTTGCCGTCGTAATCGAGCAGGCGATGTCCGTAACAGAACTCGATCTCTCTGGCGACGCGAAACATCGGCGGACCGTCTTTCCCAAGCTGGGGGCGAAGCTGACGGCCGTATTGTAGGGTTGGCCTTGGCGGCGCGACAGGGTCGCGTCGCGCCACGGGAAGCGGGACGCCCGCCTCAGAATTGACGATAGTTCGGTTCGCCGGCCCAGTTCAATTTCCGGCGCAGCGACGTATAGAAGTTATGGCCTTCAAATCTGGCGAGCAGGAAGTCAACTTCCGCCCGGCGGACCTCGACGACATCGTCCGGCCCGAGTTCCCGCTTGATCTGTCCGTCGATCGACAGCATCACGCCGGGTTGGGCGTTGGTGGCCCGCAGCCGATAGACGCAGGCGGCGCTGTCGACGACCGGCCGACCGCTTAAGACATGCGGACAGATCGGCACGATCACAAAGGCCTCCAGTTCCTGCCGCAGAATCGGCCCGCCGGCGCCCAGGGCATGGGCGGTCGAGCCGACCGGCGTGCTGACCAAGAGGCCGTCCCCCGCGAAGGTGGTCACCGGTTGATCATTGATCCACAGGCCGACCCGCAGCAGTTGCATCGCGCCGGCGGTATGGATGCCGACTTCGTTCAGCCCCAGATGCTCCTCGATGTGCCCATCTTTTCGCTGCAGCCGGCAGACGAACATCATGTTGTGGACGATGTCGTAGTTGCGGGTCACCAAGAGGGGGACTTTTTGCAGGAACTCGTCGCTGCTGAGATCGGTCAGAAACCCGAGATGCCCCATGTTCACGCCGACGATCGGCCGTTGTTTGCGCCCCATTTGACGGCAGCCGCGCAGGATGGTTCCGTCCCCTCCCAACGCCACGACGATGTCGAACTCGGCGGCGGGGTCGATGTCGTCCGTCAGCACCGCCCCGACGATCGACGCTTCGGGATATTCCCGCAGCGCCTCTTCAAACGCGCGATGGATGCCCGCGACCTTCTCGCCCCGGTCGCGAAGTACGACAAGCACTTTCAGCGCGCGCGACATTCCGGTGATCCTTCCGCTCATGGGGGATCGCGTAGATCCCGAAGTGTCATCGTAACTGATCGGCGAGGAAGTTGGCATGAAGACCATGCCGCGCCGCGTCTCGGACACCAGCGCCACGGCGAGGCCGTGAACGCGGTTCCCTTCGGTTGCACGAACCGACCATCAAGGCGGAGAATCTCGGTCCCGGACGACGTCTCAGCCAAGATTCTCGGGATGGATTCATGGCGGTCTCCCGTACCGACGCCGATCGTCGTAAGTACCTGACGCGCGCCCTGCAGCTCAATCCCCTGCGGCAGGCCGAGGATTTGCTGCGCCTGCGGCGGCGGTTTCACGGACTGGAAACGGCGGATGCGCCGGGCGAGGCCGGTAGCGAGCAGCTTCGCGCGCGGCGCGAGACGGTCACCACCCAGTTCGAAGAGCTGCGCGAGAAGTTCTGGACGTTGACCCCCGCCGAACTGGAGGCGGCCTTCCAACGGATTTCGGCGGCCCGGTTCCCGGATCTGGAACAAGGGGTTCAGCGACTGCGGGTGCTGGCGGAGTATCGGCCGGGGCTGGCGTTACTCGCCCAGCACAAACACTTCGACGGCGAGCTTTTTTCGCATATGAAGCGGATTCTGGTCCTGCCGCAGCGGCAGGCGGAGGCGATCCGCGAGAAGGCCCTACGCGAACTCGACACCCGCGCAAAAATCCGCCGGGCGAAACGGATGATCGCCTTGTTGCGGAAGCGCTCGCCCGAGATTCATCGCCTGGAGGCGGCCTGGTTCGAGCGGCTCGCCAAAGCGAAGCCGACCGCAACCAACAGCGGCAGCGAGGTCGACTACACCTATGGCGGCGTCGGCGCGGCGGGGGTGATCATCGCGATCATCGTGCTGCGGCTGTTGTTCACCATGCTGCGGCACCAGGGATCGTAAGACCACGTCATGAGTGATCCGGACTGGACCAGGCTGCCGCATGACCCGCGCGGGTTCTTTGAACTCGCCGCGGAGTTTGATCGTAAAGAGCTCAAGCGGCGGTACAACGCGTTGATCAAGGTCTACAAGCCCGAGCGACATCCGGCGGAATTTCAGCGGATTCGGGGGGCGTACGAAGCGCTCGATCAGCAACTTCGCTACGGGGCCGACGCCTCGGTCCCCATCGAACTCCCCAAGTACGACTGGACCGCGGTCGCGACCCCGGTGGTGGTCTCCCCCGCGACCCCCGGAGAGGTCTCGCCGCCGCCCGCGGTCGCGCGTCCCTGGCATGAACGCCTGCGCGACGAGCCGCCGGAAGCGCTGCTGGCGGAGCTGAAGGCGATTGAAACGAAGCAACCGTTTCATTTCTATGCCATCGCGCTGCTGGAGGACGCCTTGCCGGAGGCGGAACCACAGACGTTTTTGAAAGGGCTGTTGCGCGGATTGCAGCGGCATCCGCACGATCCGGGACTCTCGGAATTGGTCACTCAGTACCTGCGAACCGAGGCGGCGGTCGCCATGGCCCCGGCGATTCTGCGGGCCGTCGCGAAGGTGATTCGCACCGACCGGTACTATTTCCTGACCGAAGGCCTCTGGGACCGTTATCTGCGCGAGGCGCCGTTCGAGGAGTTCCGCGCGACGCTGGAGGCTTGCGAGCAACAACTGACCGACCATCGGATCGCCGGGCGGGTCGCCTTCTATGTCCATCTGCTGAAGCCGGCGTTGTGGCTCGCCGACGAGGGCTGGATCGACAAGCTGTTCGCCTTCATCGAGCGGGAAGGGGCGAAATTCGCGTTTCGGTTCGAGGGGGACCTCGAGCTGCTGCAACAACTGCGGGAGTTCCTCGCCTCGGGGCGCGAGGCGGTGGGGAGCAATCCGCTACGGCAAGAGATGGAGGGGGTGCTGCGGAGCTATTGCCTCGATCCCGAACCGGTTTTCGATCAGAAGTTTCTCGCGGTGACCGTGCGGATGGGCCAGCAGATCGACGAGGTGCTCGATGCCTTCCCGGTGCAGCTTTACCGCGACCCCTACGCCACGCTCTATCGCGTCTGGATGTGGCTCGATTACGAAGTGGGGGAACGGCATGGCATTCCGTTCGAGTCGGACGAACAAGGGAAGTACGTCAAGCGGGCCCGCGGGTTCTTCACCCGGGTCCAGGCGCTGACCGATCGTACGACCCATGGCTGGGTCTGGCAGATTACGGGGTTGCTGTACCTGCTGATGAAGGGGGGCATCTACGTCCTCGCCCTCGCGATGGGAGTCGGGCTCGCCGAAGGGTTCCTCGCGGGGAATTCGCTGGGCTCGTTCGCGGTCGTGCTGCGGCTTGTCGCCGTCGTGATTTCGCTGGGGTTGGGCTGGGTGCTCGACCAGTATGTCGGCGTCCCGAACTATCATCGGTTCTGCCGGTACTGGGGTCGGGTGACGTATCGCAACGTCTGGCGGCCAGAGCTGGTCCCGTTCGTCAAGCAGTTGCCGCTGACGTACGCGGAACTGCTGGAGGTGCTGCACGCCGCCGAGGACAACCATCTGTTGTGTCCCGGCTGGATCAACCTGTTCGCGCGGATCGATTACGGGTTGGCGTTCGTGGGCCTGGCGCAGCGGTATGCGACGTGACTGGTATGAAGCCCAGGGAAAGCTTTCCCTGGGCTTCTTTCGAGTGTCATCCCCCGCGTGACAATCGGACGGCAACCGCGTACCTTACGGCCCGTTGCGGGTTTCGCGTCGCCTGAAGGATCGGATCGTGCAAGGTTTATGGGAACGGATCGAAGGGAGCGTCGCTTCGATTCGTGGTGTCTGGAAGGGGACGCCGCGCGTCGGATTGATCCTCGGGACGGGACTCGGCGGACTCGCCGAGCAGATCGAGACCGAGGCGACCATCCCCTATCAGGAAATCGAACATTTCCCCGTGTCGACCGCGCCGGGCCATGCCGGCAAGCTGGTCTGCGGGACGCTGCGCGGCGTGCCGATCGTCGCGATGGCGGGTCGGCTGCACTATTACGAAGGCTATTCGCTGGAGGACGTCACCTTCCCCGTGCGGGTGATGAAGGCGTTGGGAGCGGAACTGCTGGTGGCGACCAACGCCGCCGGGGGGATCAATCCGCAACTCGACCTCGCCGATCTGGTGATCCTGGAAGATCACATCAATCTCCTGCCGGACAATCCATTGCGGGGGATCAACGACGACCGGTTGGGTCCGCGTTGGCCCGATCTCTGCGCCCCCTACACGCCCGCCTTGCTCGAGACCGCCCGCAAGACGGCGCTGGAGCTTGGGATCCACCTGCACAAGGGGGTGTTCGTGGCGGTCGCCGGGCCGAATCTCGAAACGCGGGCCGAGTACCGCATGCTGAAGCTGCTGGGAGCCGATGTCGTCGGGATGTCGACCGTCCCGGAAGTGCTGGTGGCGGTTCACGGCGGGATGCAGGTGCTGGCGTTTTCCGTGGTGACCGACATGTGCCTGCCTGATCACCTCGAACCGGCCGAGGTCCCCAAGATTCTCGCCAACGCCGCGATCGGCGGCGAGAAGCTGGCGAAGCTGATCCCCGAAGTCCTCGCCCGCTGGGCGAAGTGAGAATTGTCCGTGGTCCGTGGTCCGTAGTCCGTTGCCAACGACCGACCACAACAGACACTCCTGATTGCCACAGACCACAGACCCTAATCCCCCGCCTACCTCCCTCAACCCCCCGAATCATTTTCCTATGGCCGAACACTACATCTTCCAAATGGAAGATCTCCGCAAGTTTCATGACAAGAAGGAAGTCCTCAAGGGGATCTGGCTCAGCTTCTATCCCGGGGCGAAGATCGGCGTCCTCGGGCCCAACGGGGCCGGGAAAAGCACGCTCCTCAAGATCATGGCGGGCGAAGACAAGGACTTCATGGGGACCGCGCGGCTCACCGCCGGGTACACCGCCGGTTATGTCCCGCAGGAGCCGCGACTCGATCCCGAGAAGACGGTCCTCGAGGAGCTCAACCTTGCCGTCGCGGGGAAACGGGCGATCCTGCACCGCTACGACGAAATCAACGCCCGGTTCGGCGAAGGCCTCGACGCCGACGAGATGGACAAGTTGATCGAAGAGCAGGGGAAGGTGCAGGAGCAGATCGACACGCAGAACCTATGGGAGCTTGATCGGGAGCTCGACATCGCCGCCGACGCGATGCGGCTGCCCCCGATGGAGGCGAAGATCGGGCCCCTCTCCGGGGGGGAGCGCCGCCGCGTCGCGTTGTGCAAGATGCTGCTGCAGGCCCCCGATCTGTTGCTGCTGGATGAACCGACGAACCACCTCGACGCGGAATCGGTGGCGTGGCTCGAGCGGCATCTGCACGAATACCGCGGGACCGTCGTCGCGGTGACCCACGACCGCTACTTCCTCGACAACAGTTGCCAATGGATCCTTGAACTCGACCAGGGTCGCGGCATCCCCACCCAAGGCAACTACTCGGCGTGGCTCGAGCAAAAGCAGGAACGACTGCGCAAGGAAGAGAAAGCCGCCTCGGCCCGGCAGAAGACGATCGACAAGGAACTCGAATGGGTCCGCAGTTCCCCCAAGGCGCGGCAAGCCAAGAGCAAGGCCCGGTTGCAGGCGTATGAGAAACTCGTCGCCGAGGAGCAGGAAAGCCGCGACGAAACGATCGAACTGAAGATTCCGCCCGGTCCGCGGCTGGGGGATACCGTCGTCATTTTCGACGGCGTCACCAAGGCGTTCGGCGAGAAGCTGCTGTATGAGAACCTGTCGTTCCGGCTGCCGCCGGCGGGCATCGTGGGGATCATCGGCCCCAACGGCGCGGGGAAAACCACGCTGTTCCGCTTGATCATGGGGGAAGAGAAGGCCGACGCCGGGAAGGTGACGATCGGCGAAACGGTGAAGATCGCCTACGTCGAACAGAACCGCGAATCGCTCGACGGCGAGAAGTCGGTTTACGACAACATCTCGGGCGGGAACGACAACCTCAAGTACGGCAGCGTGACGATCAACAGCCGGGCCTACTGCGGCAAGTTCAACTTCAAGGGGCCCGATCAGCAGAAGCAGGTGAAGTACCTCTCCGGCGGGGAACGGAACCGGCTGCTCCTTGCGAAGACGTTAACGGTCGGCGGGAACCTGCTGCTGCTCGACGAACCGACAAACGACCTCGACGTCGATACGCTCCGCGCGCTCGAAGAGGGCCTGCTCAGCTTCTCCGGCTGCGCCGTGGTCATCAGCCACGACCGGTGGTTCCTGGATCGCGTCGCGACCCATATCCTCGCGTTCGAGGGGGAGAGCGAAGTGATCTGGCACGAAGGGAACTACCAGTCGTACGAGGCCCTGCGCAAACAGCGTCTGGGGGCCGATGCCGACCGGCCGCATCGGATCAAGTACAAGCGGCTGGGGAAGTGACGCGCCATGATGTGAAGTGCGCGGAAGCCCAGGGAAGGCTTTCCCTGGGCTTCGATCTTGCAGCATCACTCCGATGATTCCGCGAGGATCTGTTGATAGACCTCGCGCGCGACCTGATAGTCCCGCTCCGCCTGCTGTCGCTCCTCGCCGCGGTAGCTCCCCTGCTTCGCCTTCCAGCATTGTTCGAGGGATCGCAGGCACCACGCGGCGCTGGCGCGGTTCGCGCGAATCGGCTGCTCCCCCACGATCACGAACAGCGGATTGGTATGAGCCGACGGGAAGACACGAATCGCCGCCCAACCGCTTTTGGGGAACTCATGCTCGAAGGTCAGCCGATGTTCGCGGCCGTCGGCGACGATCTCCCGCGTCGCCACCGGATAACCATTGACGATCAGTTCCACCGGTAACGTGCGGCCATCGTCGTAGCGGCCGGCGGCGAGGACGTCGAACGTCAGCGTGCCCGGGGCCGCCAGCCGCAATTCGCTGGTGCCGACGC
>CAYRVS010000063.1:0-4516 GCA_964427725.1 uncultured Planctomycetaceae bacterium
GCTTCGGCGCGATTGTCGGCGAAGGGCTCGAGATGGTGATCACGTTGGGGACCGGCATGGGGTCGGCCCTGTTCGTCGACGGGATCCTCGTCCCCAATCTCGAGCTCGCCCATCATCCCTTCGCCGAGGGGAAAACCTACGAGCAATGGCTGGGGGACAAATCGCTGAAGGCCCTCGGTCAACCCGCGTGGCTGGACTGGCTCGATCGGGCCATCCTGCAGATGCGGCACACCTTCAACTTCGACGTCCTGTACTTGGGCGGTGGCAACGCGCGATTGCTCGCCCCCGCGAAACTGCCTGCCGACGTGAAGGTGGTCGACAACATCGCGGGGCTGCTCGGCGGCATCGCGTTGTGGACCGACGTCCATGGCACGTCGCTCCATCGGGCTCCGCATTCGACGGGGGCCCACAGCGTGGTCCGCACGACGTGACCATGATTGGTGATGGCATGAACCGCGTCAGTCCGCGCGACCTCCCTGTGTCCATGCGCGCTCGGGGCGCCTGCCGCCATCCCCGTCGGTGCGATCGAGTCGCCATGTCCGCCGCGACAGACCCCGGCGGAGCTGGTAGCATCCCTGCGACGCATTCCTCCCGCCATGGGTCTCCCGCTCGACGTCACTCATGCCCCGCATCGATATTGCCGACGTTGATGATCCGCGGATCAACGCCTATCGCGAACTGAAGGGGCGAACCGTCTGGAAGCAGGGGGACTCGTTCATCGTCGAGGGGACGAAAACGGTCGCGCGGCTGCTCGAGAGCGACTATGAACTCAGCTCGGTCTTGCTGATCGAATCGCGCGTGGACGAATGGCTGCCGCGCCTGCCCGAACACGTCCCCTGCTATGTCGTGCCGCAACCCCTGGGGGCGGCGCTGGTGGGGTTCAACTTTCATGTCGGCGTGGTGGCCTGCGCCCGCCGCCGCGAGTTTCCCCCACTCGCCCGCGTGGTCGCCCCCCGCGAGCGACCACTCACGCTCGTCGTCTGTCCCAAATGCGACAACCCCGAGAATTTGGGGGCGATCATCCGCATCGCATCGGGCTTCGGGGTCGATGCGCTCCTCCTCGGGCCGCAATGCTGCGACCCCTTTTCGCGACGGGTGTTGCGGGTCTCGATGGGGACGGCGCTCCGCATGACCTTCATCGAATCGCGGCGACTGGCGGCGGATCTGGTCATGCTGCGCGACACCTGGGGCGTCGAGTTGGCCGCCACGATTCTCGATCGGACGGCGACGCCGCTCCACGTCGCCCGCCGGTCAAGCCGGTTCGCGCTCCTCTTCGGGAACGAGGATTCCGGTCTCGACCCGGAGTTGGTGGCGTTGTGCCGGCAGCGGTTGACGATCCCGATGGCTCCGGGAACCGATTCCCTGAACGTCGCCGTCGCCGCGGGGATTTTTCTGCACCATTTCCGTGACATCGCGGCGACCGAGCGCGCGGGGGAATGATTCGCCCGGCTCCTCGGGGTCCACCCAAATCGCGGCCTGATGTCATCGCCTCGTCGTGCGGTGACAGCCCCATCGAAACCCCGTCCGAGCGAACCGCCCCTTCGTGGCGACCGCGATCGGGCCGGGACCAACCGACGAGACTCCGCCGCGTCAGGCCGAGTCTTCGACACGAACGCCCGCTCGGCAGGCGTCTCCCATCGCGCGCACCAGCCGGCCAGGACGAGGAGGGTTGAGTCGAGTTCGAGGGGCTGACCAAGACTGGAAAGAACACGCCAATCGTCGCTACGGCCGGCCCCGTTTCCAATCGGCGAGCCACAACTGGCTGGTGCCGTCGGGCGTCCGGGTCGAGGTCCACAGCAGTTTCGCGCCATCGGGACTGAAGACCGGGAGGACATCGGCGGCGGTGCTATGCGTGATCTGCGTGACCGCCCCCCCCTTCAAGCTCGTCTCGGTCATCTCGAGGTCCATCGTGAAGAGGTTGAAGTGGGCCCCTTGCGGGCCTTGGGCGTAGTCGGCCCGCGACCAGATCAAGTAGTTCCCGCTGGGATGGAAGTAAGGACACCAATTGACTTCCTCGAGATTGTCGGTGAGTTGGACCTCGGTCTGGCCGTCGGTCGAGATCGCATAGAGCTGCAGCATGTGCTCTTTCCGCCGGTCGCTGCGGAAGATGACCCACTTCCCGTTGGGCGAAAAGAACGGCCCGCCGTCGTAGCCCGGGACGTTGGTCAACTGACGGAGATTTTTCCCGTCGGCGTCCATCACGAAGAGGTCGGGGTCGCCGTCGCGCGACGACGTGAAGACGATCGACTTTCCGTCGGGCGAATAACTCCCTTCGGCGTCGTAACCGGGCGAGTCGGTCAGCCGCTCCATCCCCAGTCCGTCGAAGCTGACGGTGTAAAGCTCCATGTTCGGATCGAAGTCCCACAAGTACCGGCGGCGGCCTCCCTTCTTCGCCTCTTCACGGGCGGCGAACTCGGTCTCGTCGATCCGCGGGTCGGTATGCCCCGAGGCGAACAGGATGCGTTGTTGATCGGGGGTGAAGAACGCGCAGGTGGTGCGGCCTCTCCCCGTGCTGATCAGCCGCGGCGTCTTTTCGTCCAGCTTCTGCACATAGATCTGATAGAACGGATAGCCGAGGGGATAGGCCTGATAGACGATCCATTGGCCGTCGGGCGAGAAGTAGCCTTCCCCGGCGCGGGGCAGGCCGAACGTGACCTGGCGGAGATCGGCCAAATGTGGCGCTTCGAGCGCGGCGTCGGTCTCCGCGGCGCGCGGGGGCTGCGTCCACAGAACCATCGTCAACAGCATCGAGGTCAGCATGGCGGGGCTGCGTCTTTCCACGGGAAAGGGGCGGGTCGGTGACGGGGGATGCGATCGCGATTTCCACCTCAAAATATCACAAGCCCGTCGACGGGGGGAATCGACGCGACCGTAACGGCGGGGTATTCTGCCCGCATCGGCCGATCGATCTTCCGTCCTCAAACCAAAGCGAGCTCGATGAAGGGACCCGGCTTTCGTCGTGACCTGGATGTCCGCCGAACCTGGCGCTGCCCCATCTGTGGGACGGAGCGCAAACTCCCCGGTGATCAAACCGCCGTCCGTTGTGGTTGTCGACCGGACGGGGGATGGATGACGCTGGTCGCCGAGCGCAACGCCCACCCGCGCGTGGTGAACGTGATGGGGGCCCCGGAAATCCCCGTCGCCGACTTTCAGTTGACCGACGAGGAATTGGCGACGCCCCTGCCGGGCCGGATTCGTCGGCGACCCGAAGGTCCCCCCGCGCCAGAGGGTCGTCCCGACCGCCGCCCCGAACGGGGAACTCGACCGCCCGTGAAAGGCCCCACCCCCGACGCAGCCGGTCCCCCCACGCCTCTTGATGCCGTTGAGAACCTGACCGAGGAAGTCGCTGAAGAGGGCGAGGCGCGCGAGCCGGGAGGCCGACCATCACGCCAGGCCCCACACGATCGTGCTCCTCAAGAACGCGGTCCCCGTCGGGACGGCCCGCGTCGAGGGGGCCCGAAGCGGGAGGGCCCCCCTCGGGATCGTCCCGTTGAAGGCCATGGCGGGCCCCCGCCCGAAGAGACCACCGGGTCGGACCGGCCAAGCCGCGAGCCCGCTCCCGGCGATGCCCCGCGGACGACTCCCCCGGACGAAACGTTCGGGGACGGACTGGTGTGAGCGTGATCGTCAATACGGTGCCGCGTCGGTTGAGACGGTTTCCGGAGAGTTGGTTCGTCCGGAGGCTCCGAGCTTGATCGATCAACCTCACTGATATTTTTTCACCGTCGGTTCCGGGATCTCGTCGAGCAGCCGCTGGATCACCGCGTCGGTCGAGAGGCCTTCCGCCTGGGCCTGGAAATTGGTCGAGATGCGGTGTCGTAGCACCGGGACGGCGACCTTGCGGATATCGGCGAGCGAGACGCTGGGGCGACCGTCCATCGCCGCCATCGCCTTGCCCCCGGCGATCAGGAATTGACCGGCGCGCGGACCGGCCCCCCAATCGATCAGCTCCTTCACGAACTTCGGCGTCGCCCCGTCTCCCGGACGCGTGGCGCGGACCAATCGGGCGACGTAGTTGATCGTCAGCGGCCCGACCTCGATCGCGTTGATCTGTTTTTGCAAATAGAGAATCGCCTTCGCCGACAAGACCTTGCGGACTTCCTTCTTTTCGCCGATCGTCGTCGCGGCGAGGATCTGTTCCTCCTCGGCGAGGTTGGGGTAATCGACCTTCACGTTGAACATGAAGCGGTCGAGCTGCGCCTCGGGGAGCGGATAGGTCCCTTCCTGTTCGATCGGGTTTTGCGTGGCGATGACGAAAAAGGGCTCGGGGAGTTTGTAGGTCGTCTGGCCGACCGAGACCTCCCGTTCCTGCATCGACTGGAGCAGCGCCGCCTGCGTCTTCGGCGGGGTCCGGTTGATTTCGTCGGCGAGCAGGATGTTCGTGAAGACCGGCCCTTCGACGAACCGGAACTCGCGGCGGCCGGTGTCGTTTTCATCAAGGACGTTCGTCCCGGTGATGTCGGAGGGCATCAGGTCGGGCGTGAACTGAATCCGCTTGAAGCCGACGTCGAGAATC
>CAYRVS010000063.1:4526-25250 GCA_964427725.1 uncultured Planctomycetaceae bacterium
AGAATCTGCGCGATGGTCGCGACGACCAACGTTTTCGCCAGGCCTGGAACGCCGACCAGCAGACAATGACCGCCGGTGAAAATCGCGGCGAAAATCTGCTCGATGACTTGCTCCTGCCCGATGATGACCTTGTGGAGCTCCTCGGTCATCAACTTGCGATGATTGCGGAATTTCTCGAGGAACTCGTCGAACTCGCGTTTGTCGCCGGCCAAGATGGGGTTCCATGACGAGGAATTGACGCGTCGAGCCTAACGGAATCGCGGGAGAGGGTGAAGGCCGCGCCCGCGGCGCGCGGAACCACGCGTCAGCGTTTCGCCGCGAGCCACGGGCGAGCGCGGCGTCGAACGGAGCATTCCCCCGCGGCATCCGGTACCATGTCGTCCGAGGGGTTCGTGACATCACATCAGGCGCCAAGTCATGTCGGGCGAGACACACGGGGCGGCGGCGATCGGCGGGGCGGGGGATGAACTCCCCCCCGTCCAACCGCCGTCGGCGGGCTTCATTCTGCAGTTGTTCGTGGTCCCCGCCCTCATTGTGCTCGCAGTGGTTGCGGTCTGGGCGCTCTTCGGCCGGCTGGCCGCGGGCGAGCAGGATTGGCGACAGCTCGTCCAGGAGCTGGAAAGCCCGAACCCCCATATCTATCGGCGGGCGATGTTCGGCTTGGCGCAGGTGCTCGATACCGACCAGCGTCGCGGCG
Source organism: uncultured Planctomycetaceae bacterium (assembly GCA_964427725.1). GTDB lineage: Bacteria > Planctomycetota > Planctomycetia > Planctomycetales > Planctomycetaceae > DSVQ01. Next base: position 5,224 of record CAYRVS010000063.1, read on the forward strand.
AGCAGGGGCAACAGCTCGCCACCAATCCCGAGATCGCCGAGGCCCTCGCCAATGGGCTGAAAAAGCACCTCGACGGCAAACTGTCCGATGAAGAGACCCTCAAGTCGCAGGTCTATCTGGTTCGCGCGGTGGGATTGCTGCAGGTGCCGGAGACGACCGTGCCCGTGCTGATCACCGCGCTTGATCCGGCGTACGACGTCGAAGTCCGCAAGGGAGCGATCACCTCGCTCGCGTTGATCGCCGGCCGGGCGCTCGAGCGGGGAACACCCCTGGAAGGACCGGTCGTCCCGGCCCTCATCACCTTAAGCGGCGAGTCGGAGCCCTCGTTACGCCGCGCGGCGACCTTCGCGTTGGGCTTGGTTCCCGGCCCCGATAGCGAACAACGGTTGTTGGTGTTGCTACAGGATGGCGCCGACGAGATGACCGCCGTCAACGCGGCGATCGCGCTCGCCCGCCGGGAATCGCCCGCCGGGTATCCGGTCTTCGTGAAAGCACTCGCTCCCGCCGCCGCCGAGGCCTCGCTCGAACAGCGGCAAGATCGACTCCTGATCCTGCGCAATAGTTTGAAGGCGATCGGCGGTCTGGCGAAGCAATTCTCGCCCGACGAACGGGCGGAACTCATTCGGCTGACGCAACAACTCACCGCGGCTGACGCCGAACTCCGGATCCGCGTCGACGCGCAGGGGGCGTTATCTGCCCTGACGGCGGTGAAGTGACACCTGGCAGGGCATGCGGAGGGTCGATGCCGGCGGCGAGAGCGTGTGCCGCCGGCTTGGCCAGTGGTCTTTGCCGACGGACACACCAGGTCCATCGCACTGGCGAAGCCAGTGGCACATCAAACGGATACCGCATCACAGCATCCATCGACGCAGCATAAGGGACCGCCGCGGTCATGGCGAAGACGTTGTGGGAGTACGGCGAGTGGCTCGGCGAGCGGAATCTGCGCTGGCCGACGGTACCGAAGGTCCAGCCGGTCAACGCCACGCCGTACCTGAAGCCGCTGGCGGGGATTCGGGGGGTCGCGTGGGAGGTCTACGGGACGCTGCTGCGGATCGCGGATGGCGAGCTGTTGTTCCAGCATCCGCAGGCGATTCGGATGGAGGTGGCCCTCGACAAGACGTTGCAGGAGTTCAAGTTCTGGCACAGCATGTCGCGGAAGCCGGGGCCGCCGTGGGAGCAGTTGCAATCGCTCTATCTGCGGGCTTATGACGAACTGCGGCTGGCCGGCTCGGGGCGTAAGGGAGACCTCACCGAAGTCGACGCGGCGAAGCTGTGGCGGCGGGTCTTGAGCAAACTGGAGCTCGACAAGTTCGAGTACGACGAAAGTCTGTACGGCGACCTCGATCAACTCGCCGAGAAAATCGCCTACTTCTTTCACGCCTCGCTGCAGGGGACCGAACCGAACGCGGGGTTGCTCGCCACGTTGCAGACGATCGTGGAGGCGGGTTTCGTGCAGGGGGCGCTCGCCGACGGGCAGGTCTTCACGGCGACCCAACTGTTGCGGGGGTGTCTGGCGCAAGGTAGACTCCCCGCCGCTCAACTGCTCGACGAACGGGTCGGCACGTGGTCGCATGCGGAAGGGGTCCGCAAGCCCTCGAAGTCGCTCTATCTGCGGGCCGCCGAACGCTTTCGGCAGCGCGGGCTCGAGCCCGATCAGGTGCTGGTCATCAGTTCGCGGTTGCGGGATGATTTGGCGGTCGCCAAGAGCGTCGGGTTTCGGACGGCGTTGTTCGCCGCCGACAAACTCAGCTTGAAGGCGACCTTGTCCGACTTGCAGGATCCGGCGGTCAAACCCGATCGGTTATTGACGGAGTTGCCTCAACTGCGGGATGTGCTCGGTCTGTAGTTCACCTGACTTCCCGTTCCACGTCGTCTCGGTTCCAGGATTCTCGTTTCATGCCCGCCCCCCCCATCTATCCGCTGGAACTGTTCGACATTGAAACCCCGTTGTACGGCATCGAGGAGATTCGCGCGGTCAATCCGCAGCGGTTCGAGATGGAGCAGCTCACCGCGATCCTTTACATCGATGAACCGGGGCACGGCCTCGTCGGGTACAAGGATCTGACCGATCAGGAATTCTGGATCCGCGGGCATATGCCCGAATACGCGTTGATGCCGGGGGTGATGCTGTGCGAATGCGCCGCGCAACTCGCCGGGTTTTACGCCCGCAAGTACAAAGTCCTCGGCGGCGGAGACTTCCTCGGCTTCGGCGGCATGGAAGAGGTCCGCTTCCGCAGCCCGGTCTATCCCGGGGACCGCCTGCAACTGATGGCGAAGGTCTTCCGGCTGCGTCCCGGGAAACGGGCCGAGTTTGACTTCCAGGGCTACGTCAACAAAAAGATGGTCTTCTCGGGCCGGATGATCGGCGTCCCGATCTTCACCGATCGCGAACGGAACGTCGTCGAAGAATAATGCCTCCAGAAGCCCAGGGATTGCCATTCCTGGGCTTCAGCATGCAAACCGTCACGGACGATCCCCATGACCGCGCGGCCGTTCGCCCACCTGCATTGTCATACGCACTACAGCCTGCTCGACGGCGCGACGCGGATCGATCAGTACATTCAGAAGGTCAAAGACCACGGCATGAACGCCGCGGCGGTGACCGACCACGGCAACCTCTACGGCGCGCTCGAGTTCTATCTCGCCTGCAAGGGGGCCGGGGTCAACCCGATCCTGGGGATGGAGGCGTACATCGCCCCCGGCTCGCGATTCGTGAAATCGGGCGCCACGCGAACCAAAGAGGCGAGCTTTCATCTGACGCTGCTGGCGATGAATCGGCAGGGCTTTCAGAATCTGGTCAAAATGTCGTCGCGGGCCTTCCTGGAAGGCTTCTACTACAAGCCGCGGATCGACAAGGAACTGCTGGAGGCTCACAGCGACGGACTCATTTGTCTGTCGGGCTGCGCCGCCGGAGAACTGTCGCACCTCCTTCTTGGCGAACAGTTCGACGAAGCCGAGAAACTCGCGGCGTGGTACTCGAAGGTCTTCGGCGACCGATTCTATCTCGAGATTCAGAACGCCGGGTTCGAGATTCAGACCCGCTGCGCCGAACGGACGATCGACCTCGCGACCAAGATGGGCTTGCCCCTGGTCGCCACGAACGACGCGCACTATCTCGATCAGAAGGACGCCGCCGTTCAGGACGTCCTCTTGTGCGTCAACACGAAAAGCGAACGCAGCGACACGAACCGCATGCGGATGGATAGCGACCAGCTCTTCATCCGCACGCCCGATCAGATGTATGCCGCCTTTCCCGATCATGCCGAGGCGGTCGCGCGGTCGCAGGCGATCGCCGACCGGGTCGACATCGACCTCGATCTGAAGACGCGGCACTTCCCGGTCTTCGTCCCACCCGACGCCAAATCCGACATCGACTATCTCCGCGAGCTCTGCGAGAACGGCCTCGTCTGGCGGTATGGAGCCGACGGCATCACCGACGCCCATCGCGAACGGCTGACGTTCGAACTCGGCGTCATCCAGAAGATGGGGTACGCCAGCTACTTCCTCATCGTCTGGGACTTCGTCCGCTTCGCGATGGAGCAGGGGATCCCCTGCAGCGCCCGCGGTTCGGCGTGCGGGGCGATCGTGGCGTACCTGCTCGGGCTGAGTCACGTCTGCCCGTTGGAATACGACCTCCTCTTCGAGCGGTTCCTCGATCCCAGCCGAACCGAACCTCCCGATATCGACATCGACTTCTGCCGCGATCGCCGGCAGGACGTCATCGATTACACCAAGAGGAAGTACGGCGAACAGAACGTCTCGCAGATCGGAACGTTCGGCACCCTGAAGGCGAAGGCGGCGATTCGGGACGTCGGCCGGGCGTTGTCGGTCCCCCTCAAGCGGGTCGACGAAGTCGCCAAGATGGTGCCGGAAGAGCTCAACATCGAATTGAAGGAGGCCCTCGAAAAGTCGGCCGAACTGAAAGAGGCTTACAACACCGACCCGCAGATCAAGGAGCTGCTCGATCTGGCGATGGAGCTGGAGGGGCTCGCGCGGTCGGCGGGGACGCACGCCGCCGGCGTGGTCGTCTCCGATCGGCCGATCGAAGAGTACGTCCCGTTGCAGACGATCTCGGGCAAGACCGACGTCGTCACGCAGTGGGAAGGGCCGACGGTCGAAAAGGCCGGGATGCTGAAGATGGACTTCCTCGGCCTGCGGAATCTCACGATTCTCGACAAGGCGGTGAAGAACGTGAAGCGGCATCGCGGCGTCGACATCGACCCCGTGAAGCTCCCGCTCGACGACAAGCCGACGTTCGCGCTCCTGCAGCGCGGCGAGACGAAAGGGATCTTTCAGCTCGAGTCCGGGGGGATGCGCGACCTCCTGACCAAGATGAAGCCCGACAAATTCGCCGACATCATCGCCACCTCGGCCCTCTACCGACCCGGCCCCCTGGAAGGGGGAATGGTGATGACCTACGTCGACGTCAAGCACGGCAGGCAACCGTTGCCGCGCGTCCACCCGATCATGGACGCCGTCCTCGACGAGACCTACGGCGTGATGGTCTATCAGGAACAGGTGATGCGGGTGCTGAACCGGCTGGGGGGGATCGAGCTCCCGCAGTCGTATCAGTGCATCAAAGCGATCAGCAAAAAGAAGCTCGAGGCGATCGCGAAGTACCGCGCGCAGTTTCTCGAAGGGGCCCAACAGAATGGCCTCGCCGCGGACAAGGCGGTTGAACTCTTCGGGATGATCGAAAAGTTCGCCGGCTACGGCTTCAACAAGTCGCACAGCACGGCGTACGGCGCGGTCGCCTATCAAACGGCGTACCTGAAGGCCCATTACCCCGTCGAGTTCATGGCCGCCCTGTTGTCGTGCGAACTGGGCGAGACCGACAAGCTGATCGAACACCTCGACGATTGCCGGCGGATGAAGATCACCGTCCTGCCGCCGTGCATCAACCGCAGCGACGTCGAATTCACCGTCCACGGCGACAAACTGGCGTTCGGCCTGGGAGCGATCAAGGGGGTCGGCGAAGGGGCGGTCGGGGCGATCGTCGCCGAGCGGGAAGCGCATGGCCCCTTCACCAGCCTGTTCGACCTGACCGAACGGGTCGATCCCAAACAAGTCACGAAGACGGTCCTGGAACTGCTGGTGAAAGCGGGGGCGTTCGACAGCCTCGGCGGACATCGCGCGCAACACTTCACCGTCATCGAACGGGCCGTGCAGGGGGCGGCGAACCTCCATCGCGATCGGCAACGCGGGCAGAAGAACCTCTTCGGCGGCGACGACGAACCGGTCGACACCACCTCCGCCGCGACGATGCAGGGGCTCCCCGAAGTCCAGCCGTGGTCGCATCGCGAAAGCCTGAACTACGAGAAGGAGGCCCTCGGTTTCTATCTCACCAGTCACCCCTTAAGCGAAGTCTCGACGCAGTTGGAAGACTTCGCCTCGCATCCGATCAACGCCCTCGTCGACCTGGAGGACGGCGTCGAAGTCGTCCTGGGCGGGATGATCTCCGCGATCAAAAAGGCGCAGACCAAAAAGCCCAGCCGCAACGGGCACACCAAGTACGTCAACTTCGACTTTGAAGACCCGTCGGGCGTGGTGCGGTGCATCATGTGGCCCGAAGAGTTCGCCCGGCTGGGGGAGAAGGTCGAAGGGGAGGCGATTCGCTTCGTCAAAGGCAAAGTCGACAAGCGCAGCCGCGAACCGAACGTGATCGTCAACGCGATGTGGACCCTCGACGAGGCGCAGCGGGAATTCACCCGGCAGGTGGCGATCAAGTTCAAACGGGGCCTGCACGACGACCGCGTCGTCCAGCGGGTCCGCGACATCCTGCAGCGGCATCCCGGCAAGACCGATGTCATCGTCCTCGTCGAAACGGTCGACCAGGAGACGGCGACGAATCGGCTGCGGTTCATCGCGCAGAAGCCGGTGCCGCTGAAGGTCGCCGCGAACGCGGAACTGCGGCGGGAACTGGATGACCTCTTGGGGGACGGAAACATTCACCTCGTCGCCGACGTCAAACGCGCCGGCGGCAAACCGCAAAGCGTCGGGAGATGATCAACGATGGAAGCCCAGGGAAAGCGTTCCCTGGGCTTCCCCCCGCGAAAAAGCACCCATGCACGAACAGCTCTTCCAATTCCTCTCGTACGCCCCCGGGCCGTTCTGGCTGCTGATCCTGTTTTGCCCGCTCAATCTCCGGGCGATGCTCGCCTTCGACGCCTTTCTGCTGCTCCTTGTGGTCCTGTTCACGGCGCAGGGGCTCGGCGCGATCGGGGAGTTGTTGCCGCTGCTGGCGAAGCCCGAGTTCGAGCCCCTCTACCAGGCCCTCACCACGAAAGAGGGCTTCGTCGCGAGCTGGAATCACATGATCCTGGGGGACCTGTGGATCGGTCGGTGGGTCGCGCGGGATTCGCGCCATTGGTCGCGACCGTGGCTCGTCCGGCTGATCTTTCTCCCGCCGATCCTCTTCTTCGGCCCGACGGGGCTGTGCGCGTATCTCATCGTGCGGATCAGCATCGGCCAACGATTCGCGCTCACAGAAACGCCGGCTCACACGGTCAACACGTCCGCCATCTCGCCGGCGTGATAGCTCGACCGCACGAACGGGCCGCTCGCAACCATCCCGAAGCCCAGCGCGCGGGTGAGCCGGCCATACTCCTCGAATTCCTCGGGCGGGACATACCGCTCGACCGGCAGATGCTCGGGGGTCGGTTGCAGGTACTGGCCCAACGTCAGCATGTCGCAGCCGACCGACCGCAGGTCGCCGCAGACCTCCAGGACTTCCTCCATCGTCTCGCCGAGGCCCAGCATCAGGCCGCTTTTCGTCGGCATGTCGGGGGCTTCGTCCTTGACCTGTTTCAGCAGATCGAGCGTCCGTTGATACTCCGCGTTCCGGCGGACGCGATGGTACAGGCGGGGGACCGTTTCGGTGTTGTGATTAAAGACGTCGGGCCGCGCCTCGATGACCCGATGAATCGCCGCGCGATCGCCGCGGAAATCGGGGGTGAGGACCTCCACCTTCGCGCCGGTTCGTTCGCGGACGGCGATCACACAACGGGCGAAGTGGTCGGCCCCGCCGTCGGGGAGATCATCCCGCGTGACCGAGGTGATCACAACGTACTTGAGGCCCAGCCGCTCCGCCGCCTCGGCGACCCGGGCGGGTTCGTCGGCCTCGAGCGCTTCGGTCTTGCCGCGGGGGACCGAACAGAAACCGCACGGCCGCGTGCAGACGTTCCCCAGCACCATGAAGGTCGCCGTTTGCTGCGACCAGCATTCGCTGCGGTTGGGGCACTTCGCCGACTCGCAGACCGTCTCCAGCCGCAGGTCGTGAATGACGTCGGAGGTGTAGCGCATGCCGGCTTGCGGGGCCGGGCGCTTCAGCCATTTCGGGAGCCGCTGCCGCGACTCCAGCACGTCGTGATGACTCAGGATTTCAAGGTTCACTGCAGACATACATCCGTCGCGAGGTTCGTTTCAGGGCGGGATGCCCCGTCCCTAGATGATAGTGTTCGTAGCCCAATTCGGCGGCGATGTGGCGGACCCAGCATTCCCGCACCGCCGCCATGGTGATCGGCCGCATCCGTTCCGCCGCCAAGCTCGTCGGCCGGATCCCGGGGCCCCACGAGACGATCCGCAGCGCGGGCTGCGGGACCGACACGTTCAGGCAGCCCCCGAACCGCGAGATCCCGTCCGACACCGCCGCGCCGACAAAGCCCATCGTGCCGCAACGTCCATGCAGTCCCGGCGCTTCGGGCAACGGGTCGGGCCAGACGCGCTGCTCCTGCCCCACCTGATGAAAAGTCGCCGTCAGCCGTTCGACAAAGCCGGGAATCGTGAACCCCAGCCGCGTCACCGGGACGATGAGATACGCGACCAGTTGACCGGGATGATGGGCCCACGTCCCGCCGCCGCGACGCGCCCAGCGCAGCGGCACGTCGCGCGTTTCCAACTCGTCCCGTTCGACCAGCAGATCGGTCACCGAACTGTCGCGGCCGAACGTGATCCCTTGCGGATGTTCGCACAACAGCAGCACGCCGTGGCGATCACTCCGCGACGTCAACTGGTCGGCGATCCGCTCTTGCAACGCGACGGCGGCATCGAGCTCGGTCGGACCCAACAGATGGACCTGGAGCGCGGCGGAGGTCCGCCGTCCGGGATGCCAGTCTGTCGTCGCCGTCGCCATCGTCCTGCCGTGTTGTCGGGTGTCTCGGCATTGGATTCTACGAGGCGACTCGAGGCGGAACAATCGGGGTTCGGACGTTCATGCACGATCGAATCACGGATAAGTCTTGAGAACACGTCAAAGTTCGCGTTCTTCACCTCGGCCTGCGCGCGACGGCGCTTCGACCGCCGCCAACCGACGCCGCTCGCCGAAGTGATCGGGGCTCGAACGCCCCCCCCATGGAGCTCGGAAGCGGCCGATCAACCGTTCGCTCCCAGCCGCTCCCGTATCGCCGCGCCGATCTCCGCGATCGCGGTCTTGGCGGCGTCGAACGATTCCACGCGGCGGATGAAGGCGTGGATCAGGCCTTCCATCCGCCGCAGGGTCACCGGAACGCCGGCGGATGACAGGGCCGCCGCGTACGCCTCGCCTTCGTCACATAACGGGTCATACTCGGCGGTGTAGATCAGGGCGGGGGGAAGACCGGTCAGGTCGCCGCGTAAGGGGGAGGCGTAGGGCTCGCGCCGTCGATGCTCGTCGGGACAGTAATGGTTCCAGAACCAGCGCATCTGACTGGTGGTCAGGAAATAGCCCTCGGCGTTGCGGACATACGACGGCCGCGTCAGGTCGCAGTCGGTGATCGGATACAGGAGTGATTGATGGGCGATCGGCGGGCCGCCGCGATCGCGCGTCAACTGACACAAGGCCGCCGCGAGGTTGCCCCCCGCGCTGTCCCCGGCGACGGCGATCGCGGTCGGATCGAGACCCAGCTTCGGTCCCTCCGTCGCCACCCATTCCAGCACCGCATACGCATCCTCGACCGCGGCGGGATAGGGATGCTCGGGCGCCAAGCGGTAGTCGACGTTGACGATCTGGCAGCCCGCCGCGGCGGCGATCCGGCGACCGACATCATCGTGCGTGTCGATGCTGTTGAGGACCCAGCCCCCGCCGTGGAAATAGAGTCCCACGCCATACGGTTCCGCGCCGAACGGGACGTACCGGCGGACCCGGATCGGCCCCCCCGGCCCGGGGACGTGATGCTCCTCGACATGCGCGAGCGCGGGACAACCCGCGAGGGGCCCACAGCCCGACATGGACAAGAGCCGGCGGGTCTCGCCGACCGGCTGCGACTCCATCGGCGGAATGCCGAGCCCGTTCCACGTCTTGAGGAACGCGGCGGCTTGCGGGTGCAGAGGCATCGTTCGGAATACTCCCGGGTGGTCGGCGCGTCGGATCTCGGGAAATTTTACGTGTGCCACTGACGTGTGCCACTGGCTCCGCCAATGGGATCCAGCTGACGTATCCGCCTGCAAAGACCACTGGCGGAGCCAGTGGCACACGTCATGCTCGACCCGACTACGCCGCCGACGTCTTGGATCCACGCCTAACGGCTATGTCGCCGCGCACGGTCACTTGATCGACTCGAGCATCGCGTCGATCGCCGCTTCGTCGTAGACCTCCGCTTCGAGTTGCAGATGGAGCACCGCCGTCCCCGATTTCCCCTTGAACTGGCCCTTCACCTCGCGATAGTCGGTCGAGGTCGCAACGTCTTTCCCCTTGATGAACGTGAACGTCGTCGGCTCGCCTCGGATGACGACGTCGCGGGTGACGGTCTCTTCGACGTTGAGCTCCTTCATCTCGGCGTTCTTCTGCTTGTCCATCTCCTGTTTGAATTGCGCTTCATTCTGCGCGGGATCGCCGATCTTGAAGTTGAACTGCATGAGCTGCATCTGGCCGCGCGCGGAGGTTTCCCGGAAGAGGCACATCTGCATGTCGAATAGCGGGTTTTGCATGCTCATTCCCATCTCGCCGCGGAGCGTATCGGGAATGGTGATGTCGGTGATGGTCTGGGCCAGCGCGTCGACTTCGGGGGGCGTCATGACCATCTTAGTCCCCATCTGATAGCCGATGAAGGCCATCACGCCGCAGCAGACCAGCATCCCCACCCCGCCGATGGCGGTGAAGATCAGGCCCCACTTCCAGCAGCCCGACCCCTTGGGTTGCCCGACCGGCTTGGAACGGGCGGCGTCCTGATCGTCGAGGGACGCGAAACGATCGTCGTCGGACATGACGGGGCTTTCTCAGTGGGTGACGCACGACTCGGAGGAGCTTCCCGCCCGGTCGCAATGGGATGGGTCGACAGCGTGCAAAACGAAGATTCTCCCCGCTGCCGCGCGCCGATTGCAATCCAGTACGCTCGATTGATCGGCGAAACCGGCGACCGGCGCTTCGTCACGGCATGATTTCAGGGTGCCACCGGCTTTGCCAGTGCGATGGAAGTTGGATCGCCGTCGAAAGATCGCACTGGCGAAGCCAGTGGCACACTTCCCCGGATCACGCTGTGGCAAAGCACGAGCGCCGTTCCGCTCATGAGGCATGCCGGTTGAGAGTGGCCATCGGCCGCGAAACTCCGAGCAAGGGCCGGGGTTGATCCTGACAGGGACGCCGTCGCGCGGCATGATGCGTCGATCGTTAATCCTCGGGAGTCACAAACGATGATCCGAAACGGTTCGAGGCTGACGGCTGGGCGGATGATCGGGGCGCTCGCGCTCGTCTTGATCGGTTCAATTCCATGGCTGAGAGGGCAAGAGCCCGCCGCCCCCGCCCCCACGCGGGACGCGGTCCGCGAACGGTTGCAGTCGCTGCAGGGACTCGTCGGCGAGTGGCGGGGGATCGGCCAACCCCGTCGCGGCTCCAACAAAGGGGCCTGGCGCGAATCGGCCGAAGTCCGCTGGCAATGGCAGCCGGAAGCGTCCGGGTTGGCCTGGGAAATCACCGACGGCAAGTTGTGGCGATCGGCGCTCTTCACCGTCGGAACCGAGCCGCAAACCATCGAACTGCGCGTCACGGTGGATGACCAGACCGCGCGGACTTACCGCGGTCAGCGCGAGGCCGACAAGCTGGTCGTGGAAACCGACGCGGCGGGGGAAGAGGTCCACCGCCTGACCCTCACCTGGCTGGGGGACGACCGCGTGGTGCTCCTCGCCGAGAAACGAACCGCCGGCCAATCGTTCCCCCAGCGCGTGGCGGAAGTCGCCTATCAACGCGAAGGGACCCGACTGGCGGCCCAAGGGTCGAGCGGCCCCGAATGCGTCGTCACGGGAGGGGTCGGCACCATCAAGGTGACGCACGCCGGCAAGACCTACTACGTCTGCTGCACCGGCTGCCGCGACGCCTTCAACGACGACCCGGAAGGGATCCTCGCCGAATATGCGGCCCGCAAGGCGGAGGAAGCGAAGAAGTGAGGCGGGTGCGCTGTCAGTTGTCCGTCGTCCGTAGCGAAAGACCCATGCCGGCGCGTGAATGCCGGCTGACGCTCGCGGGCTCTCGCCACGGACAACGGACAACGGACCAGTCTTCCATTTGCACCGCGCGGTGTGGTGCGGTATGACCACCCCGGCGAGTACGGCCCGCGTTCCGCTTCCGTTTTCCGAGGTTCTTCGATGTCGACCCCCGCCGCATCACGCACCGCGCTCCCCGCGTGGCAAGCCCTCGTCAAACACCAAACGGAAGTCGCGCCGCTTCATCTGCGCGACCTCTTCGCCGCGGATCCCAAGCGGGGCGGCCGCTACACCGCCGAGGCGTGCGGCCTGTATCTCGATTACTCGAAAAACCGCATCTCCGAAGAGACGCTCCCTCGGCTGATCGACCTCGCCGAGGCCTGCGGGTTGCGCGCGCGAATCGACGCGATGTTTCGCGGCGACAAGATCAACCTCACCGAACATCGCTCGGTGCTGCATGTCGCGTTACGAGCGCCACGCGACGCCTCGATCATGGTCGACGGCGTCAACGTGGTCCCGGCGGTCCATGCGGTCCTCGACAAACTCGCGACGTTCGCCAAGCGGGTCCGCAACGGGCAGTGGCGCGGCCATAGCGGCAGGCCGATGCGAACCATCGTCAACATCGGCATCGGCGGGTCGGACCTGGGCCCGGTGATGGCCTATGAAGCCCTGCGACATTACGGCGATCGGCAGCTCGAGTGCCGCTTCGTCTCGAACATCGACGGGACCGACCTCAGCGAGGCGCTGCGTGATCTCGACCCCGCCGAGACGCTGTTCATCGTCTCGTCGAAGACCTTCACGACGCAGGAGACCTTAACGAACGCCCATTCCGCGCGGACATGGCTGCTCGATCGGTTGGGCGATCCCGCCGCCGTCGCCAAGCATTTCGTCGCCGTCTCGACCAACGCCCCGGAAGTCGCGAAGTTCGGCATCGACACCGACAACATGTTCGAGTTCTGGGACTGGGTCGGCGGCCGATATTCGTACGATTCGGCGATCGGCCTGTCGCTGATGATCGCCATCGGCCCCGACAATTTCCGCGAGATGCTCGCCGGCTTCCATGCGATGGACGAGCATTTCCGCACCGCCCCGTTCGACCGCAATCTCCCCGTCCTGTTGGGTCTGTTGGGCGTCTGGTACGTCAACTTCTTCGGGGCCGAGACCCACGCCGTCCTGCCTTACGATCATTATCTCGGCCGGTTCAGCGCCTACCTGCAACAGCTCGATATGGAGAGCAACGGGAAGTCGGTCACCTTGGATGGAACGGCGGTCGATTATCAAACCGGCCCAATCGTCTGGGGCACCCCGGGGACCAACGGCCAGCACGCCTATTATCAGTTGATCCATCAGGGAACGAAGCTGATCCCCTGCGACTTCCTCGGCTTCTGCCGGTCCCTGAATCCGCTGGGGGAGCATCATGACCTGCTGATGGCGAACTGTTTCGCGCAGACCGAAGCGCTCGCGTTCGGCAAGACGGCGGAACAGGTCCGGGCGGATGGCGTCCCCGAACCGTTGGTTCCGCATCGCGTCTTCGCCGGCAACCGGCCGACCAACACGCTGCTCGCCGAGCGGCTGACCCCCGCGATCCTGGGTTCGTTGGTGGCGCTCTATGAACACAAGGTCTACGTGCAGGGGGTGATCTGGAACGTCAACTCCTTCGACCAATGGGGCGTGGAACTGGGCAAAGTGCTGGCGAAGCGGATCGCCCCGGAACTCGCCGCCGAGGTCCCCCTGACCCACGACAGCTCGACCAATTCGTTAATCGAACGCTATCGGCGGATGAAGGGACGGTGAGGCCACGGTGGTGGGCCAAATCCGAAATCCGAAGCACGAAATCCGAAGGAAATTCCAAGCACGAACACGGAAAACATCGTGACTATGTCCCGTTTTCCGTTTGGGATTTCGGGTTTCCTTCGGATTTCGAGTTTCGGATTTCGTGCTTTCCCTTCGGGGATCAAACGGTGCCTTCGCGCCCGTCGCCGCTGGGTCCGCGACGAAGGTACTCGTGTCGTTGGGCAGTGTGAGGATCAGGATCGCATGTCGGATTCCATCGAGTGGCAGCCGGTCGTCTTCGGGTCGCCCCGTACGTTGCCTTGTGGCCGGGCCGTCATCGAGTATTTCGTCACGGGAACAGGGCCAACGGTGGTGCTGCTCCCCGCGCTCGCCGGGACGATCTTCGAGTTTGCGCCGCTGGCGACGGCCCTCGTGCGGGCCGGTTATCGCGTCGTCGGCGTCCATTTTCCCGGCATCGGTCAAAGCACCCGCCCCATGCGTCCGCCCGCGACGTTGCAAGAGTATGCCCTTCACGTGCGGACCGTCCTTGATGCCCTCTCGCCCCCGGTGACCGAACCGGTCGTGTTGCTCGGTCGGGCGCTGGGAAACCGCATCGCCCGCGTCTTCGCGGTCGATGATCCCTCGCGGACGGCGGGTGTGGTCCTGTTGGCGGCCGGGGGCAAGAGGCGCGGTCGCGGCGGGCTGGGCATCTTCGGTCGATATCTCACGCTTCATTGGCCCTGGTGGTCGCTTGAGCGTCGCCGCGGCTTGATGGAGTCGCTGAACTGCGTACGGCGAAACGTCATCCCGTTGGAACTGTGCCGTAAGCCGCCGGTGCGCGCCTTCCTCCAACAGTCGCGCGCCGCTCGGCGGTCGGATTGGAGCCTCTGGCGCGGCGGGGGCCGGGCTCCCATGCTCGTCTTGCAGGGGGAGCAAGACCAGGTCGCCCAGCCGCAACTGGCCCGCGATCTGCATGCCGATTTCCCCGATCGCGTCGAGCTGCATCTGCTCCCGGAGGCCGGGCACGGCTTGATGTACGACGCCCCCGCCGCGGTCATCGAACGAACGCTCGCGTTTCTCGCGCGGCTTCGTGCCGAGCAGTCATGGGGGGACGCCGCGCGCCCGACGCCTTGACGGCGGGCCCTATCATTCCGATGCGACCATCGCCCACGTGAGCCCGCCTGTCCGATGCCGATCCGGCTCTACTACACCGACCAGTTCGTGCTTCCCTTGCCGCCGGGGCATCGCTTCCCCATGGCGAAGTACGCCCGATTACGGGAACGGATCGAACAGGCCCCCTGGCGTGACGCCGTCGAACTCATTAGCCCTCCCGCCGCCACGATGGAAGAGCTCGGCCGCGCCCACACGGCCGACTATATCGCGCGGATCACCACCGGAAACCTCGATCGCGAGGCGATCAAACGGCTCGGCTTTCCCTGGTCACCCGCGCTCGTCGAGCGCTCCCGGCGTTCCTCGGGGGCGACCCTCGCGGCGGCGCGGGATGCGCTGAGGGACGGCTTCGCCGCCAACCTCGCCGGGGGGACGCATCACGCCTTCGCCGATCATGGCGAAGGGTTCTGCCTCTTCAACGACAGCGTCGTCGCCGCGCGGGCCTTGCAGGCGGAACGACTCATCACCCGCGTCCTCGTCATCGATTGCGACGTTCATCAAGGCAACGGCACGGCGGCGATCACGGCGGACGATCCCACCATCTTCACCTTCTCGATCCACTGCGCCCGCAACTATCCCTTCGAGAAACAACGCAGCGACTGGGACCTCGAACTGCCGGAACGGACCGGCGATGACGAGTATCTCGGACACCTCGCCGCCGCCTTACCGACGCTGTTCGATCGCGCCCAACCCGAATTGGTGATCTACGTCTCGGGAGCCGACCCCTATCACGGCGACCGCCTCGGCCGACTCGCCTTGACAAAAACCGGGCTGGCAACGCGCGATCGACTGGTCTACCAGACGGCGGCGGACCATGCCGTGCCGGTCGTTGTCAGCATGGCGGGAGGCTACGCCGAAACGATCGACGACATCGTCGACATCCACACAACGACCGTCGCCTTGGGGGTGGAATTGGCGCGCCGACCAGCGGGACCGCACGTCCGGGAAACCATCCCTCGGGCGGGGGGATGAATCAACCCGCCCGAGTCTTGGCCGTGCCTCCGGTGTCGGTTCGTCGCGAATCGCGTCCGTCGATCCCGAGGGCAATTCGACAGACCTACTTGCGTTTCGCCAGGGCTTGCTGCACGGCGGTTCCCATGTCACCGGGGCTGCGGGCCACGACGACGCCGGCCGCTTCGAGGGCCGCGATCTTTTCCGCCGCGGTCCCCTGCCCGCCCGAGATGATCGCCCCGGCGTGACCCATCCGCTTTCCGGGAGGGGCGGTGCTGCCCGCGATGAAGGCGGCGACCGGCTTGGTGACGTGCCGTTGAATATAGTCGGCGGCGACGATTTCGGCGTTCCCCCCGATCTCGCCGATCATCATGATCGCCTCGGTCCCGGGGTCGTTCTGGAACAGCTCGAGCAGGTCGAGATACATCGTTCCGATGATCGGGTCGCCGCCGATGCCGATGGCGGTCGATTGGCCGAGGCCGAGGTTCCCCATCTGCCAGGCGGCTTCATAGGTGAGGGTGCCGCTCTTGCTGATCAGGCCGACCGTTCCCTGCTTGTGGATGTAGCCGGGCATGATCCCGATTTTGGCGACACCGGGGGTGATGACGCCGGGGCAGTTGGGGCCGATCAGTCGCGATTGGGGATAGTTCGGGAGCCGGCGTTTGACACGGGCCATGTCGATCACCGGGATCCCCTCGGTGATGGCGACGATCAGTTCGATGCCCGCGTCGGCGGCTTCGAGGATCGCATCGGCGGCGAACGGGGGCGGGACGAAGATCAACGAGCAGTTGGCCCCCGTCTTTTCGCGGGCTTCGACGACCGAATCGAAGACGGGGAACCCGTCGACCGTGGTCCCCCCCTTGCCCGGCGTGCAGCCGCCGACGAAGACGTCTTCGCCGGGCCGATGTTCCTGGGCGTAGGCGCGGCATTGCTGACTATGAAACAGCCCCGATTTCCCGGTGATTCCTTGGCAGATGATCTTGGTGTGACGATCGACCAGAATGCTCATGACGGCGTGGTGACTCAGGGGCTTGGCGGGGGAGGAGGGCGGCGGCGCAGCCGCGGTCGAAGAGCATAACACCCGTCACAACGGCTCGAAAGGGAGCGCGCGAGGGGGCTGCGACCGTCGGAGCCGCCGTGTGTCGCGGGGGTTGAGTGCAGGGAGCCGAGGGGACGTCGCCCCTCGGCTTCGGGGGGATTGTCGTTGCGGGATTATGGGGCGGGTGTTTCTGGCGCGGGCGTTTCCGCGGCGGGAGCCTGCTCCGTGGTCACGGGTGGTTCGGTTCCCGCGACAGGAATCCGCTTGGTCTGCAAGACTTCCCGCGTCAGGTCGTTCTGGACCCAGCCGACCAGCGACAAACTCTTCAACGTCGTCGGTTTTTCGGGGAAGGTGAGGTTCCGCCCCGCCTCGAACTGGGCGAGGTAGTCCTCGAGATGGGACTGGACCTCGGCGAGGGGCATCTGCAGCGTGTACTCGAGCTTGCCGTCACGGACGGCGGTCCCTTTCGCGCCACCGAGCATTTCCCGCACGACGTCATGATGTTCGCGGATGCCGTTGGGAGCGGCGTAGGCGATCTCGTTTTCGACCAACGCCAGTCGCAAGCGGAGGCTGTCGGCCAAACCTTCGGGGAGCGTGGGGACGACGGCGGTGACGTTCAATTCACCATCGGTCACCGCGGCGGTCAGTTCCAGCGTGCAACCGGCGGGCTGTTTGAGGCGGGCATCGACCCCGGCGCGGAGGACGCGGTAGGCTTGCTGCGTCGATTGCAGGTAGCCCCCGACGCCCGGTGCGGGCGTGGCGAAACCATCCACGAACGCGGCGGGGGTGCCGCCCGCTTCGTAATACCCGAAGCGGTCTTCGCTGTCCTGATTGACCAGCGGATCGGGCATCGGGATATGTTGGTGGAACTGCACCACGACGACCGAGTCGGTGGGGTAGGTCTGCCGGAGGAACGACGCGGCCAGGTCTCCCGCGACACACGGCGGGCAGCCCGTTCCCGTATGGAGTTCGACGAGGATGGTCCGTTGCCGCTCGGCTTCGGGCACCACGGCGGTTGCGGCTTCGCGAGTGCTGGTCGAAAGCTCGTCGATCCGCCGGCGATAGGTTTCGGCGAGGAATTCGTCGAAGCCCTCCACCGATCCGTGCTCGGCCTCCCACAGCGTGAGGAGCTGTTCGCGCGGGCCGGGGTCGCCGGGCGGTTGGCCGGAGCGTGACTGGATCAGGAACTGTTCGAGCAGGGGCAAGGCGAGGATGTCGGCGAAGTACTCCTTCGCGGCCGCCGCGTCGCCGGTCTTTTGTGCGTGCGTTCCCAACGCCTCCAGGAGCTCGGCGTTGTAGCGCTGTGCGGCGAGCAGGTCCTTAAGGGCCGCGTAGGCCCCGGCGGCGACCTCGGCCTGATCCGACTTGATGTCCCGCAGCGCGATGTCGACGTTGGCCTGATCCGTCACAAGCTTGATGGTTTCGGCCGCTTGCGTCTTGAGGGGTTCGGTCTGGGCGGCGGCGTTGATCAGTTCCAACGCGAATTCCGGATGCTTGCGGGTCGACACCACCCCGAGCGCCACGTTGAGCTTCGATTGCTCGACGATGCGCTCGCCCCATGGCGCGGCGGCGGCGAGGTAGTCGTCGCGAAACTCCCGCAGCTTGGCGTCGTCGAAGCCGCTGAAGGCCGCCAGCCGCTGCACCAGACCATCGTAAGCCTGCATCGACAGCGGGCTGCCGCGAAGTTCCTTGGCGACCGCGAGCATCGCCTCGGGTTGGTTCTTGTCTTTCACGGCGGCGGTGAAGAGGGCCAACCCCGCCGACGGCGGCGTGGGATCCCAGCCCACAAACGAGGTTTCCTCCGTGGGACGAAGCATCGCCAGGACCACGCCCGCCCCCGGCAGCGACAGGGAACCGCGAATCACGCCATCGGCCAAGGTCCCCTGAAAATCGCCCGGGGCATCGGCCCAGGACATTTGGAAGCTGAGCTTCGCCCCTTCGGCCTTCACCTCGCCGACCTTCGCCTCGGGCGCCTGTTCCATCTTCGCCAGCACTTGGCCCGTCAGCGCGCCCCCGTCCCCGGCGGTGAACTCGAGGATCGCCAGGCAGAGGTCTCGAAAAAGAGGCTCTTGGTTTTGATCCATCATCGGTTGCGTGATCACCAATCCCCAGCGTCCGGGGAAAGTCGTCACATTCGGCCGAATCTTCAGACCGCGCGTCGCGCCGTCCGCCGAATCGGACGTGGTCGGCGCGGTGGCCTCCGTGGCGGCCGTCCCGTCACTGGTCGCTTCGGTCGGCGGCGGCGACTTCGACTGGCATCCGACACCGATCAGGATCAAGATCGCGCCGAGCCACCAGCGGAACCATGGACGCCATGCACCACTCGCCACCATCGTGCCGTACTTTCGAGGAGGAACCGAGGACCGGAATTCGCGATCGATGATGTGTTCCTACGCCCAAGTCGGGCGGAGTGCTGGAACGCCCGCGGAGTGTCCCTACCGAAGTCGGCTCGTCCTCGGACGATTCGATTCCGCATGCGCCCCGCGGTGGCATGGATCGAAGCCGTGATCATATCCGGGACTCGTCGCGGAAAGCAGCCATCGGAAACCGGCATTTCGTCGCCGACGGGGTTGGCGTCGACGGCCGAAGACCGGCGGCCTCAAGACGGCGCGGCTTAGACACCGTACAATTCATCGGATGTTGAGCCCGCCCTTCGATTACACGTTGCTGATGCCCGGGCAGATTCGGTTTGGTTGGGGCGCGCGCCGTCACGTCGGTTCTCTCGCCGCGACTCTCGGCCGCCGGGTCTTCCTGTTGTCCGGCTCGCGGGCGCTCACCGAGCGCGGGGTGATCGCCGGGTTGGTCGACGATCTCGGCCGCGCGGGGTTGCCGGTGATCACGGCGCAGGCGGCTTCGGGCGAACCGGTCGTGGGTGATGTCGATCACCTGACACAGACATGGCGGGACGCGGGGGCCGGACCGGGGGATTGTGTCCTCGCGGTGGGCGGGGGATCGACGATCGACCTCGGGAAAGCGGTCGCGGCGCTGATGCCGCAACCGGCCCGGCGATCGGTCCGAGACTATCTCGAAGGCGTGGGAACGGGGGCGCAACTGACCGTCGATCCGCTCCCCCTGATCGCCATGCCGACGACCAGCGGCACGGGCTCGGAAGCGACCAAGAACGCGGTGCTCTCGTCCCATGAGCCCCCTTTCAAGAAGAGTTTGCGGTCCGATCGGATGATGCCGCGGATCGCGCTCATCGATCCGGAGTTGACCATGTCGGTCCCGCCGACGATCACCGCGCACACCGGGATGGACGCGATCACGCAGTGCTTCGAGAGCTTCATCACCCGGAAGGAGGCCCCGATCCCGCGGACATTGGCGTTGCAAGGACTGAAGCTGGCCCTCCCGGCGCTGGGCCCCGTGGTCCGGGATGGAACCCTTCGTCCGGAACGCGAAGCGATGGCGCACGCGGCGCTGCTGTCGGGGATCGCGTTGGCGAATTCGGGGTTGGGCCTGGCGCATGGCGTCGCGGCGGCATTGGGGATCCAAGCCCAAGTCCCGCATGGGCTCGCATGCGCCGTGATGCTGGTCCCGGCGCTGCGCTGCAATCTGGCGGTCGCGGAGTCGCGATTGGCGGAGCTCGCGCGCGAACTGCTGCCGCGGACGCCCGGGTCCGACCACGGGGCGGCGAGCGCGCTCATCGAACACCTGGCGGCGCTTTGTGCGGAGTTGGGGATTCCGACCAAGCTGCGTGATCTGG